>JBCNPI010000340.1:0-6270 GCA_039593415.1 Rhizobium sp.
CGAAGGGCCGAATTTCGAATTCGCCACCGAGACCCGCGAAGAGCTCTACTTCGACAAGGCGCGGCTTTTGGACAATGGCGACCGCTGGGAACGCGAAATCGCGCGCAACATCGCGATGGATTCGCCGTACCGCTGAGCGGAGTTTTGAATATGCCGTGACAGGCGGCCGATTGTCGCCGTCGCGGTTGAATATAGACCGGGGCTTTGCCGGACCTAACGTTCGGTCGAGCTCCATCGGGCAGGGAAACTCCCGGCTGCCCGGGGGAAGACGAAAAAGGCACCAACATGGGTCTGCAGGCTCTTTTTTTCTATATCTTCGCCTTTGTCGCTGTGGCGTCGGCGTTCATGGTCATCTCGGCGCGGAATCCGGTCCATTCGGTCCTGTTCCTCATCCTGGTTTTCTTCAACGCGGCCGGCCTCTTCCTGCTGATGGGGGCTGAGTTCCTGGCGATGATCCTGCTGGTCGTTTATGTCGGCGCCGTGGCGGTTCTCTTCCTCTTCGTCGTCATGATGCTCGATATCGACTTTGCGGAGCTTCGAGCCGGCATTCTGGAATATGCGCCGATCGGCGCATTGATCGGTGTCATCCTCGCGGCCGAACTCATCGTCGTCATCGGCGGAAGCGTGATTTCGCCGACGATCGCCAAGTCGGTTGCCATGCCGATCCCGGCGCCGGCGACCCGGACGAATACCGCCGCCCTCGGCGACGTTCTTTACACCAACTACGTTTATTTCTTCGAGATCGCCGGCCTTGTGCTGCTGGTGGCGATGATCGGCGCGATCGTGCTGACATTGCGGCATCGCACGCACGTCAAGCGCCAGAACATTTCCCAACAAGTCGCCCGTACGCCCGTGACCGCCGTCGAGGTGGTCAAGGTCAAGTCGGGGCAGGGCGTCTGAGGCGAGGCACGAGGATCAAAGGAACAAGAACATGGTCATCGGACTTTCCCATTACCTGACAGTCAGCGCCATCCTCTTCGTGCTCGGCGTTTTCGGCATCTTTCTCAACCGGAAGAACGTCATCATCATTCTGATGTCGATCGAACTCATATTACTTGCGGTCAACATCAACATGGTCGCCTTCTCGTCGTTCCTCAACGATATCGTCGGCCAGGTTTTCGCTCTATTCATTTTGACCGTCGCCGCGGCTGAGGCTGCAATCGGTCTTGCAATTCTCGTCGTCTTCTATCGTAACCGCGGCTCCATCGCGGTGGAAGACGTCAACGTGATGAAGGGCTGATACAGCTATGTTCCTCTATAAGGCTATCGTCTTTCTTCCCCTGATTGGCGCGATCATCGCTGGCCTTTTCGGCCGCGCAATCGGAGCCAAGGCTTCGGAATATGTAACCACTGGCCTGATGATCATCGCGGCCGTGCTTTCCTGGATCGTCTTCTTCACGGTGGCGCTCGGCCATACGGATGGCCCGATCAAGATTGAGGTCCTGCGCTGGATCCAGTCCGGCGGCATCGACGTCTCCTGGTCGCTGCGCGTCGACACGCTGACGTCGGTGATGCTGATCGTCGTGAATTCGGTTTCGACCCTGGTTCACGTCTACTCGATCGGCTACATGCATCACGATCCGCATCGTCCGCGCTTCTTCGCCTATCTCTCGCTCTTCACCTTCGCCATGCTGATGCTGGTGACTTCCGACAACCTTGCCCAGATGTTCTTTGGCTGGGAAGGCGTCGGTCTGGCCTCCTATCTGCTGATCGGCTTCTGGTTCAAGAAGCCGTCCGCCTCGGCGGCGGCGATCAAGGCCTTCATCGTCAACCGCGTTGGCGACTTCGGCTTCGTACTCGGCATTGCCGGCGTCTTCGTCCTCTTCGGCTCGATCAATTTCGACGTCATCTTCGGTAATGCCCAGAGCTTTGCCGCAGGCCAGGGCGGTCAGCCGGGCGATATCGTGCTCAATTTCCTCGGCATGCATCTCGATCGCGGCCACGCGCTGACGGCCGTCTGCCTGCTGCTGTTCATGGGCGCGATGGGTAAGTCGGCGCAGTTCCTGCTGCACACCTGGCTGCCGGACGCCATGGAAGGCCCGACGCCGGTTTCCGCGCTCATTCATGCCGCGACCATGGTCACCGCGGGCGTCTTCCTCGTCGCCCGTATGTCGCCGATCTTCGAACTGTCGCAGGATGCGTTGACCTTCGTCACCATCATCGGCGCGATCACGGCCTTTTTCGCCGCGACCGTCGGCCTCGTGCAGAACGACATCAAGCGCGTGATCGCCTATTCGACCTGTTCGCAGCTCGGCTACATGTTCGTCGCCCTCGGCGTCGGTGCCTATGGCGCTGCGATCTTCCATCTCTTCACCCACGCCTTTTTCAAGGCGCTGCTCTTCCTGTGCGCCGGCTCGGTCATTCATGCTGTCGATGGCGAGCAGGACATGCGTCATATGGGTGGACTGCGCCCACATATTCAGAAGACTTTCTGGATGATGATCATCGGTACGCTGGCGATCACCGGCGTCGGTATCCCGCTTACCCCTATCGGTTTTGCCGGCTTCATTTCGAAGGATGCGATCATCCTGGCGGCCTTTGCCTCGCACAATGCAGCCGCCGGCTTCGCCTTCACGCTGCTCGTCATCGCCGCGATGTTCACCAGCTTCTATTCCTGGCGCCTGATTTTCATGACCTTCTTCGGCAAGCCGCGCGCTTCGCACGAGGTCATGCACCATGTGCATGAATCGCCGAACGTCATGCTGATCCCGCTTTATTTGCTGGCGATCGGCGCCGTTGCTGCGGGTATGTATTTCAAAGCTGATTTCGTGGGTCACGCCTATGAGGAATTCTGGAAGCACGCGCTGTTCACGCTTCCGGACAATAAGATCCTCGAAGAGATGGAACATGCGCCTATGTGGGTTGAGCTCAGCCCCTTCATCGCCATGCTCCTCGGCCTCGTCACAGCCTGGTATTTCTACATAAAGTCGCCGGAAACGCCGCGCCGGCTCGCTCAACAGCATCGCGTGCTCTACGAGTTCCTCCTGAACAAGTGGTACTTCGACGAGCTCTATGACTTCCTCTTTGTTCGCTCCGCCAAGGCGCTTGGCCGCTTCCTCTGGAAGAAGGGCGACATCGGGGTCATCGACACCTTCGGCCCGAACGGCGTTGCCGCGCGCGTCGTCGATGTCACCAACCGCGTCGTGCGCCTGCAGACCGGCTACCTTTATCACTATGCCTTCGCAATGCTGCTCGGCATTGCCGCCCTCGTTACCTGGATGATGCTCGGGAGTTCCCTCTGATGACCGATTGGCCCATTCTTTCAACGGTCACATTCCTGCCGCTGGTCGGTGTCCTTCTTCTGCTGTTCACGCAGGAGAACGGTGCCAATGGCCGCCGGAATATCCTGAACATTTCGCTGGCGACGACCATCGTCACCTTCATCGTGTCGCTGTTTGTCTGGATCTGGTTCGACAATGCAAATCCAGGCTTCCAGCTCATCGAGAAGCATGACTGGCTGAACACCGGCATCAGCTACCACATGGGCGTCGACGGCATCTCCATGCTGTTCGTCATCCTGTCGACTTTCCTGATGCCCTTCTGCGTGCTCGCAAGCTGGCTCTCGGTCGAAAAGCGGCTGAAGGATTACATGATCGCCTTCCTCGTCCTCGAGACGATGATGGTCGGCGTGTTCACGTCGCTGGATATCGTGCTGTTCTACGTCTTCTTCGAAGCCGGCCTCATTCCGATGTTCCTGATCATCGGCGTCTGGGGCGGCAAGGATCGCGTCTACGCCAGCTACAAGTTCTTCCTTTACACGCTGCTCGGCTCGGTGCTGATGCTGCTCGCCATCATGGCGATGTACTGGCAGTCCGGCACGACCGATATCCCGACGCTGCTGCAGTACAAATTCCCGCCGCAGATGCAGACATGGCTCTGGCTCGCTTTCTTCGCCTCTTTCGCGGTGAAGATGCCGATGTGGCCTGTTCATACCTGGCTTCCGGACGCACACGTCCAGGCGCCGACGGCTGGTTCGGTCATTCTGGCAGGCATCCTCCTGAAGCTTGGCGGTTACGGCTTGATCCGCTTCTCGCTCGGTATGTTCCCGAATGCGTCCGAGTATTTCGCGCCGCTCGTCTTCGCGCTGTCGGTCATCGCCATCATCTACACCTCGCTGGTCGCGATGATGCAGGACGACATCAAGAAGCTGATCGCCTATTCGTCGGTCGCCCACATGGGCTATGTGACGATGGGTATCTTCGCGGCCAACCAGCAGGGCGTGCAGGGCGCGATCTTCCAGATGCTGTCGCACGGCATCGTCTCCGGCGCGCTCTTCCTCTGCGTCGGCGTGATCTATGACCGCACCCACACCCGCGAGATCGCGGCCTATGGCGGCCTGGTCAACAACATGCCGAAATATGCCGTTGCCATGATGGTCTTCACCATGGCCAATGTCGGCCTGCCCGGCACTTCCGGCTTCATCGGCGAATTCCTGACCCTGATCGGCGTTTTCCGCGCCAACACCTGGGTTGCGCTTTTCGCGGCGACTGGCGTGATCCTGTCGGCCGCCTATGCGCTCTGGCTCTACCGCCGCGTCATTTTCGGTGCGTTGGAGAAGGAAAACCTAAAGAAGCTTCTGGATCTGTCGCCGCGTGAACAGCTCATTCTCTATCCGTTGATCGCGCTCACGATCCTCTTCGGTGTCTATCCGGCTCCGATCTTCGACGCCACGGCGGCTTCGGTGGATCTGCTGGTGAACAATTATACCGCTGCCCTGCACGCTGCGCAGAATGTTGCGCTGTCGATGAATTGATGACGGGACCTATTCGACATGACTGCTGACACAATTCTTGCAAGCCTGCATCTTTCCATTCCGGAGCTCATCCTCGCGGTCGGTGCGCTTGTGCTGCTCATGATCGGCGTCTTCTCGGGCGAGCGGTCGGGTCCCACGGTCACAGGTCTTGCCATCGCGCTTCTCGCGGTGGCCGGCCTCTGGATCATCTTCGTGCCGGGCGAGGGGCTGGCCTATGGCGGCGCCTATCTCGCCGACGGCTTCTCACGTTTCATGAAGATCGTCGCGCTGGTGGGTTCGATCGTGGCGATGTTCCTCAGCATGGGGCAGGCGCGCGAGCAGCAGCTCGATCGCTTCGAGTTTCCGGTCCTGCTTGTGCTCGCAACCCTCGGCATTCTGCTGATGATCTCGGCGCACGACCTGATCTCGCTCTACCTGTCGCTGGAGCTTCAGTCGCTGGCGCTCTACGTCGTCGCCGCCATCAACCGGGACAGCGTCAAATCGACCGAAGCCGGCTTGAAGTACTTCGTCCTCGGCGCGCTATCCTCCGGCATGCTGCTTTACGGTATGTCGCTGGTCTATGGCTTCACCGGCCACACGACCTTCGATGCGATCGCTGCGGCGCTCAGCGCCGAGACCCGTTCGCTCGGTCTCGTCTTCGGCCTGGTCTTCGTGCTTGCCGGCCTCGCCTTCAAGATCTCCGCCGTGCCGTTCCACATGTGGACGCCGGACGTTTATGAAGGTGCTCCGACGCCGGTCACCGCCTTCTTTGCGGGTGCGCCGAAGGTCGCCGCCATGGCAATCCTGACCCGTATCGTCGTCACGGCCTTCCATCCGGTGCTTGCCGACTGGCAGCAGATCGTCGTGTTCATTTCGATCGCGTCGATGCTGCTCGGTGCCTTCGCCGCCATCGGCCAGCGCAATTTCAAGCGGCTGATGGCCTATTCCTCGATCGGTCACATGGGCTATGCGCTCGTCGGCCTGGCGGCCGGCAGCAAGACCGGCGTATCCGGCGTCATGCTCTATATGGTCATCTACATGGTCATGACGCTCGGCTCTTTCGCCATTATCCTGGCGATGCGCCGCAAGGATGGCCGCCAAGTTGAGGATATCGACGATCTCGCCGGCCTCTCCGCGACCAATCCCTTCATGGCGGTCGTGCTGACAGCACTGATGTTCTCGCTGGCCGGCATTCCGCCGCTGGCTGGCTTCTTCGGAAAGTACTTCGTCTTCGTCGCGGCCATCCAGGCGCATCTCTATGCGCTTGCCATCATCGGCGTACTGGCTTCTGTCGTCGGCGCCTACTACTATCTGCGCGTCATCAAGGTGATGTGGTTCGATGAAGCCAAGGATGAATTCGTGCGCACGGCGGGTTCGCTGCGCCTCGTCTTCGGTCTTTCCGGTCTGTTCGTCGTTGCCTACGTCTTCTTCGGCGGCGCAATCGGCGGGGCTGCCGATCTGGCCGCTGCGACGCTGTTTTGATGGCGTCTGACATGAATAGCCGGAAGTCGCTCGCCGACTTCCGGCATGATGCCCTT
>JBCNPI010000341.1:0-6250 GCA_039593415.1 Rhizobium sp.
TTGCAGCGAATGGCTATGGGGAACATTCTCCTGGCGGCTATTCCATGGTGTCGGCATTGGTGGCCGAGATCGTGCTGACCCTGTTTTTCCTGGTCGTGATTCTCGGTTCGACGAGCAGCAAGGTGCCAGCCGGCTTCGCGCCGATCGCCATCGGTCTGGCGTTGACGCTGATCCATCTGATCTCGATTCCGATCACCAACACGTCGGTCAACCCGGCCCGCTCGACAGGACAGGCCTTGTTTGTCGGCGGCTGGGCGTTACAGCAGCTTTGGCTGTTCTGGGTTGCTCCCATCGTCGGCGGCGCGTTGGGCGGCCTTGTCTGGAAACTGGTCGACGACAGCGAGTGATATCGTTGTCATTCCGAAGCTTTGAGCCCCGCATCGACCCATCGATGCGGGGCTTATTGTTTAAAAAATGTAAATGTAGCGATTTCAAAAGTAGCAACTCCATGATTCCAATGGCAGAATTCTTTAGGCCGGTTTGATTCGAAGCATTCGATCATCGGCAGAGCGGTCGAAAGTTAACGAAAGTAAACGCTTCATTAACCTTAATGTCGTTCTAATCGGGCTATTGAAAACGGGGCGAGAATCGCTGTTAGGCGATGCCCGCAAAAGCAAAACAGAGACCGTGAGGTCGGGGGTATTGATGGGTGGCAAGCATGTGGCTGTCCTTTTGGGCGGGTTTTCCTCGGAAAGGCCTGTCAGCCTTTCCTCGGGAAAGGCATGTGCCGACGCCCTGGAAGCCGAAGGCTTCCAGGTTACCCGCCTCGATGTGGGTCATGATGTAGCCAGCCACCTGGCTGAGTTGAGGCCCGACGTGGTCTTTAATGCGCTGCATGGTCCTTTCGGTGAGGATGGCACCATTCAGGGCATCCTCGAATATCTGCAGATCCCCTACACGCATTCCGGCGTGCTTGCCTCGGCGCTCGCGATGGATAAGGCGCGCGCGAAGACGGTTGCTGCGGCTGCCGGTGTTCCGGTTGCTGGTTCGCGCGTCATGAGCCGCTTCGATATCGTCGGCGAACATCCGATGAAGCCGCCTTATGTGGTCAAGCCGGTGCGGGAGGGGTCCAGTTTCGGTGTTGTCATCGTCAAGGAAGATCAGGCGCACCCGCCGCAGATCGTTACGTCTTCGGAGTGGCGCTACGGTGACGAAGTGCTTGTTGAGCGCTATGTCTACGGGCGTGAGCTGACTTGCGGCGTCATGGATGGCAAGGTTCTGGGCGTTACCGAGATCGTGCCTCTTGGCCACAGCTTCTATGACTACGATGCCAAGTACGCCAAGGGTGGGTCAAAACATGTCTTGCCGGCGGAAATTTCACCGAATCTTTACCAAAAGATACAAACATTATCGTTAAGGGCGCATGAAGCTATCGGCTGCCGCGGTGTTAGTCGATCTGACTTCCGTTTTGACGATCGCTTTTCCGAAGAGGGCGAACTTGTCTGGTTGGAGATCAATACCCAGCCCGGCATGACTCCTACCTCCCTGGTGCCTGAAATGGCCGCTCATGCCGGCTACTCTTTTGGTGAATTTCTCCGGTGGATGGTGGAGGACGCGTCTTGTTTGCGCTGACGGTCAAAAATATGAGGCGGTCCCGTCATCGCGTCCCGCTCGCTATCGACGACGTCGAGGATGCATTCGTCCTGCCGCGTCCGCTGCGCCGCACCGTTCGCTTTCTGGTCAGCCTTGGTTCGGGCCGCATCAATATTCCCGCGCATACGGGTACGGTCTCGGCCCTTGTTCTCTTTGCGGCAACCGGGCTCTACGGCATGTCCGTCGGTGGCCACAGCCAGGCTGTTGCGGAGGCGACGACATCCGCCGCCGGTTTCGCCATCGAGGATGTGAAGGTTTCCGGCAACGACGAGACCTCGGAAATCGAGATCCTGCAGCTGCTCGGTCTCGACGGCACGACCTCGCTCGTCGCTCTCAACGCCGATGCCGCCCGTCAGAAGATCGTGAATCTGCCTTGGGTTCAGAATGTCGAGGTTCGCAAGGTCTATCCGAGGACCGTGGTGGTGAAGCTGAAGGAGCGCAAAGCCTATGCCATATGGCAGCATGGCTCCGAGCTTTCGCTGATCCAGAAGGATGGCAGCGTGATTGCCCCGCTGCGGGACAACAAGTTTGCAAAGCTGCCGCTTTTTGTCGGCCGCGATGCCGAGACGGCGGCTGCCTCCATCGATGACCAGTTTGCCAAGTGGCCCGATGTTCGCAGCCATGTGAAGGCCTTCGTGCGTGTCGCCGGCCGCCGCTGGGATCTCTATCTCGACAATGGCGTGATCATCAAATTGCCGGAAGACAATATTGACGGTGCGCTTGCTCGGCTAACCAAGCTCGACAAGGACGAGAACCTTCTGCAGCGCGATATCGCCGCCGTCGATCTCCGCCTCGATGATCGCACCGCGATTGAATTGACCCCGGATGCCGCAACTCGCCGTCAGGCCGCCGTTGATGCAAGAAACAAAGCTTTGAAGAAAGCAGGGCAGGATACATGAGCTTATTCGGTTCGTCCCATTTCGGCCTGCCTCGGTTGAAGCCGCTCTCTTCGAAGCGGTCGCATATCGTGTCGGTTCTCGACATCGGTTCGACAAAGGTCGTCTGCATGATCGGGCGGCTGACGCCGCGCGAGGAGAGCCAGGTTCTGCCGAACCGCACGCACAATATCGAGATCATCGGTATCGGCCATCAGCGCTCCCGCGGTATCAAGACCGGCGTGATTGCAGATCTCGACGCTCTGGAAGGTGTCGTGCGGCTTGCCGTCGACGCTGCTGAGCGCATGGCTAGCCTTACCGTCGATAGTCTGATCGTCAACGTCTCGGCTGGCCGCCTGGGCAGCGATATCTACACGGCAACCATCGATCTCGGTGGCCAGGAAGTGGAAGCAAACGATCTCAAGAAGGTTCTGGCTGCGGCGTGCCAGCAGTCGGTCCGTCAGGAGCGTGCAGTGCTGCATTCGCTGGCAACCGGCTATTCGCTCGATGGCGAACGCGGCATCCGCGATCCGCTGGCGATGTTCGGTGACGCGCTCGGCGTCGACATGCATGTGGTAACGGCCGAGCGCGCGGCGCTTCGCAACCTCGAGCTCTGCATCAACCGGGCGCATCTTTCGGTCGAGGGCATGGTGGCGACACCCTATGCCAGCGGTCTGGCAGCACTCGTCGACGACGAAGTCGAGCTTGGCTGCGCTGCGATCGACATGGGCGGCGGCACGACAACGATTTCCGTGTTTGCCGAGGGTAAGCTGGTGCATACCGATGCCGTCAGCCTTGGTGGTCATCACGTCACCACCGACCTCGCGCGTGGCCTTTCCACCCGCATCGAGGATGCGGAGCGGCTGAAGGTCGTCCATGCTTCCGCCCTGGCGAATTCTTCGGAAGAGCGTGAACTGATTTCCATCCCGCCGATCGGGGAAGATGAGCGTGATCAGCCGACGCAGGTGCCGAAGGCGCTTGTGTCGCGCATCGTCAAGGCTCGTATCGAGGAAACCCTCGAGCTTATTCGCGATCGCATCCAGCGTTCGGGCTTCAGCCCGATCGTCGGCAAGCGCGTCGTTCTGACCGGCGGCGCCAGCCAGCTGACCGGCCTGCCCGACGTGGCGCGCCGCGTTCTTGCCCGCAATGTCCGTATCGGTCGCCCGATGGGTGTATCCGGTCTGCCGACAGCGGCCAAAGGGCCGGCTTTTTCGACGGCGGTCGGTCTGATGATCTATCCGCAGGTCGCAGACATGGAAACACATGCGCCGAGCAGCGGTTTGCTCTCGTCGCTTGGAGGTAACAACAGCCGGATCGGCCGTGTCGGCCAATGGCTGAAAGAGAGTTTTTGAGTGCCTGATCCCGGAAATTCATTTCGGGATAAGCGTCAGGCAAGTGAAATCGAGTGAATTGGCCGGCGTGGCGATGCGGCCATAAAGAGAAGGAACGGTTACAATGACTATCAAGCTGCATAAGCCAGATATCACCGAGCTTAAGCCGCGAATCACCGTGTTCGGTGTCGGTGGCGGTGGCGGCAATGCCGTCAACAACATGATCACAGCAGGCTTGCAGGGCGTCGATTTCGTCGTCGCCAACACTGATGCGCAGGCGCTGACCATGACGAAGGCAGAGCGGATCATCCAGCTCGGCGTCAATGTCACGGAAGGTCTTGGCGCCGGCTCGCAGCCGGAAGTCGGCCGTGCAGCCGCTGAAGAATGCATCGATGAAATCATCGATCACCTCAACGGTACGCACATGTGCTTCGTTACCGCCGGCATGGGCGGCGGCACGGGCACGGGTGCCGCTCCGGTCGTCGCGCAGGCGGCCCGCAACAAGGGCATCCTGACCGTCGGCGTCGTCACCAAGCCGTTCCACTTCGAAGGCGGCCGCCGCATGCGTCTTGCCGAACAGGGTATCCAGGAACTGCAGAAGTCGGTCGACACGCTGATCGTCATCCCGAACCAGAACCTGTTCCGCATCGCCAACGACAAGACGACTTTCGCCGACGCGTTCTCGATGGCCGACCAGGTTCTCTATTCGGGCGTTGCCTGCATCACCGACCTGATGGTGAAGGAAGGTCTCATCAACCTCGACTTCGCCGACGTCCGTTCGGTCATGCGCGAAATGGGCCGCGCCATGATGGGTACCGGCGAGGCTTCCGGTCAGGGTCGTGCAATGCAGGCTGCTGAAGCTGCCATTGCCAACCCGCTGCTCGACGAAACTTCGATGAAGGGCGCGCAGGGTCTGCTGATCTCGATCACCGGCGGTCGTGACCTCACCCTGTTCGAAGTCGATGAAGCAGCGACCCGCATCCGCGAGGAAGTCGATCCCGACGCCAACATCATCCTCGGCGCCACCTTCGATGAATCGCTTGAAGGCATCATCCGCGTTTCCGTCGTCGCAACCGGTATTGACCGCGCGATGAACGAAGCGGCCGACAGAGGCATGGAATTCCGCCCGGCCGCAAAGCCTGCTATGCGTCCTTCCGCGGCCGCCGCTCCGGCAGCGGCCGCAGCTCAGCCTGCCCACGTCGCGCAGGCCCCAATCGCACAAGCTGCCGCTCCGGCTCCTCGTACCGTGGACCCGGTTGCCCAGACCATTCGTGCGGCAGAGGCCGATCTGGAGCGCGAACTGGAATTCCAGATGAGCCGCCAGGCTCACGTCCAGCAGCAGCCGGCAATGCAGCAGGCCCCTGCGCCGGAGGATAACTTCCGCCCGCAGAGCCGTATCTTTGCCGCAGCGCCGGAAGCCCAGCCGGTCCGTCAGGCCCCGGTTCAGCCGCAGCCGGCACCGGTCATGCAGCAGCCGGTCATCCGTCAGGCTCCCGAGCAGGTCCGTATGCCGAAGGTCGAGGACTTCCCGCCGGTCGTCAAGGCCGAAATGGAGCACCGCGCCCAGCCGGCAGCCGCCCAGGCGACGGAAGAGCGCGGCCCCATGGGGCTGCTGAAGCGAATCACCAATTCGCTCGGTCGTCGCGAAGAAGATCCGGCTTTCGACGACATGATGGCTCCGACGAACAATGCCGCTCCGCAGCAGCGTCGTGCGCCATCGCCGGAGGCCAGCCTCTACGCTCCGCGTCGTGGCCAGCTCGACGATCACGGCCGTCAGGCTCCGCAGGCACGCATGGCGAGCCACGAGGATGACCAGCTCGAGATTCCGGCCTTCCTGCGCCGTCAGTCGAACTGACCCGATACTGAACGGCCTTTTAATAGGCTGCTAACCATACTGATGAAATCCGGGGCCGAAAGACCCCGGATTTCCTTATTTTAAACCTGTTGCCGGAGCTTGGATTCTCCAACGAATTCAATTGGCTGCTTTCGTAACAAACCGAAAGAAACAGTGATTTGGAATGCGGTGCTCCCGCGCGTATGTAGATACCAAGCAAGCCTGCGGAATCACATCCGATGATGAAATGTATGTGACATTCGCGGCATAGTTAACAGACTGAGCCGGCGATAAGGGTAAGGGTCCGAAGATGACCGCCCGGCCTGGAACAGACAGACGAAGGCAGAATTATATGGCAATCGGATTGCTTGGTTTTCAGACCACCATTGCAAACCCTGTGACACTTTCGGGTATCGGCGTCCATTCCGGCGCCAACGTGTCGATCACCTTTTATCCCGCCGAGGCTGGCACCGGTGTTGTTTTCCAGCGCCTGCACGACAATGGTGACGTGACTGAACTGCGCGCCGTTTCCTCGCAGGTCGGCAATACGGATCTCTGCACGGTTCTCGGCTTTTCTCCGGCGCGCTCGATCGCGACGGTCGAACACGTCATGGCGG
>JBCNPI010000342.1:0-6246 GCA_039593415.1 Rhizobium sp.
CAGAAGATCCTGAATGGCGATATGGCTCGTCAGCACCAGACGATCGGCGCCGGCAACGGGAATGTTGCCACGTCGTTTCAGGGCGCGGGTCAGCGCGTTGACGAAGCTGTCGCGCTTGCGCACCAGCACGAGAATGTCGCCGGCTTCGATGAAACGGGCCTTGCCCTTCTCTATGATCGTTTCCCGGCCGATGAGATTGCCGATCGTATGCGCCATCCGCCGCGCCAGGATGGCGGCCGGCGCACTTTCCGGCGTCGAATCGAAAGGTGCCGTCCAGTCCTCTTCCTTGGCGGCCGGCTCCGGCGCAATCATTTCCCAGAGATCGACGGCGCCGGGGTGGCCGATGCGGCTGGAGCGATGCACCACCGGCTCGTTGACGGCGCTGAGTCCTCGGGCATTCTCCGGACTGGTGAAGACATGGTCGACGGCGCCGAGCACATCGGCCGTCGAGCGGAAGGAGAGGGGCAGGCGAATTGATGAGAATTGCTGGCCGCTCGCCGCCACGCGCCGCCGCGTGCGGTCGCTTTCCTCGGAGAAACGTTCGGGACGGGCGCCCTGGAACGAATAGATCGATTGCTTCTCGTCGCCGACGGCAAAGATCGTGCGCAGCGTCGGCCGCGCGCTTTCGCCGGAGAAGAAATCCTCAGCCAGCGACTGGATGACGCTCCACTGGATCGGGCTGGTATCCTGTGCTTCGTCCACGAGAATATGATCGATGCCCTGATCCAGCTTGTAGTGAATCCAGGGGCCAACGTCCTTCTTGGTCAGAAGATCGGCCGTACGGGTGATGAGGTCTTCGAAATCGAGCTGGCTGCGCCGCTTCTTCAATTCCTCATAGTCGCGATCCAGGCGATCTGCGAGAATAAGCGCGGCATGCGTGGCGCGATACATCCGCATCAGCTTCAGCCGGTCGCGGCTGGCAACGACATGGGCGCGCGCCTCAGCGACGGCTTCGGCAAGGGCAGGGGCGTCGGCAAGCATGGCCTTGACGAAGAACTGGCTGTCCGACTTCGGTTCGCCCTTGGCGGTCAGCATGGCCTTTTCCAGGATCTCGGCGCGGGCAAGCGGATCTGCTTCGCGCTTGGCAAGGCGTAGCGCATAGGCAACTTCCTGGGCCTTGGCGCCGCCCTTCTCGTCCGCGAGTTTGAGGTAAAGCTCCAGTGTCGCGCCGGACAGGCCGGGCAGCGGCCAATATTGCTCGGCAATGCTCGTTTCCGTTTCGCCGGGCGAAAGGCCAAGCCGGGCCAGCAGCGCGGCCTCAAAGCCGCCCTTGCCTTCCGCGGCCTCGGTGAAGCGGCGGATGGCATTGCGGTTGGCGACGATATCGCCGAGCAGGGTTTCGAGCCCGGATTCGTCGCCGAGATCGAGCACATGGGCAAAAGCGTCCGCCAGTTCGGCATCGCCATGCGGCGTCGTTGCCGTCATCAACGCGCGACGCGCATCGTCGAGCAGCGTTTCGGCGGCCCTATCGTCAAGCACGGAGAAATGCCCGGCGACGTTCGCCTCGAGGGGAAATTGATGCAGCAAAGCCTCGCAGAAGGCATGGATGGTCTGGATCTTAAGCCCACCCGGCGTTTCCAATGCTTTGGCAAAGAGCCGCCGCGCCTCGGCGAGCTTGAAGAGATCCGGCGCGCTGCCTTCGATATCGGCGATGCGTTTCTTCAGTTCCTCGTCTGGCATCGTCGCCCAGGTGGCAAGCCGATCGAAGACACGGTTCGACATTTCTGACGCGGCTGCCTTGGTATAGGTGAGACAAAGGATGGCCGAGGGACGTGCGCCTGCCAGAAGCAGGCGGATGACTCGCTGCGTCAGCACATGCGTCTTGCCGGAGCCGGCATTGGCCGAAACCCAGGCAGATCGTTCGGGGTCGGAGGCGATCGATTGCTGGATGGTCGTCCAGCTGATCCAGACGCCGGGATCGTCGCTCTCAGGCAGGGTGGCGATGTCTTCGGCGGAAAAATCACTCATCGCCGCCGCCTTCCTGTTCGGTCTCGGCCGTCGACCATTCCGAGACGCGGGCGAGGTGATCGTAATCGCCGCCATATTCGAACTGCTGCGCAGGGATCAGCCGCGAGGAGAAGCCCTTCTCGCCCGACTGCAGCAACGAGACAAATTTCACCAGCTGGTCCATCGATTCCTGCGCGAGATCCATAGCCGACTTCGTTTCTGTCTTGCCGCCGCGGCTGGAATGTTCGTTGTTGACCTTGTCATCTTTGAAGCGATTACCCGGTCTCAGCCGAACATAGAGCAGGTTTTCGGGAGTTAGCGGACCGATGTCGCGGAAAGCACCCGCTTTCAGCGCATAGGCCTCCAGCGCCAGCTGCGGATCGAGCAGCGCGCGCGCCTGCGACGGCGAAGGATTAGAGCCGGTCTTGTAGTCGATGATGTCAGCTGTCTTGTCGCCTCTGAGATCGATCCGGTCGGCGATACCGGTCAGCCGAACGCCAATCGGTTCGATCTCCATACCGGCAGGCACTTCCGTCACCGTTTTGCGCACCTCGGCTCGTCGCTCCGCTTCCCAGGCAAGGAATGCCCGCGCCACTTCGCGAAAGCGTGGTCGCCAAACGCTGTCGATGTGAACAGGCAGCCGTTCGGCATCGAAGAGCTCCGCAATGATGCGATCCATGGCCAGCGCCGCATCAGGCGTACCGGCGATATGTCCTTCCCGAACGAAGCGGTCGATGATCTTGTGATAGAGCGTGCCGCGCTCGGCAGGGCCGGGATCGCGGTTGAATGGATCGACCGGATCGAGCCGCAGCACCCGCCGGGCGTAGATCGCATAGGGATCGCGCCGCAGCCGACCCACTTCGCTGAAGGAATAGCTCTTCGGCTGCAATTCCACAGGCGGCTTTGGTGCGGGGCGCAGCGCCGGCGCCTGGTTTTCGCCCTCGTCGATCATTGCGGTCCAATGACGGTACTGATCGCCGCGCGCCTTCATGGCGTCCTCCAGCTCTTCGCCGCCGAGCGCGATCAGCCGCTGCAGCCAGCGCGACGCGACCGTCGGCGTCGAGCCCTGGCGCAGCGCGCGCGAATAGATCAGGTCGCGCGTTCCGTTCGCCATTTCGAAATCGTGGGCGAGCTGGCCGATACGGCGCTCCGGCGGCTCCAGGCCGATCTCCGTTTTCATGCTGCGCGAAATGAAGGGATTGTTGGCGGTCTGCCCCGGCCAGGATCCTTCGTTCAACCCGCCGAGGATCAGCGTATCAACGCTCTGCAGGCGCGCTTCCAGCGTACCGAAGATGAAAAGGCGGGGATGGCTGAGCGCCCGTGGCTTCACCGCCTGGCCCACTGAGAGCGCGGCCACGATGTCGATCCACTGAACTCCGTCCGCCTCAAGCTGACCTTCGGTTTCGATCACATCCCGAAGGAGGCTGGCAAGCGTATCCCCGGCCTCGCCGGACCAGAGGCCCGCCAGACTGCCACGCTCGTCGACGGCCGCGGCTTCGAGGGCACGGCCCGTACGCTCAGCCCAATCCGAGAGTGTGAGGAGACCCTCTGACGTGGGTAGGGAAAGCGCCGATAGCAACGGTTCGCATGCCGCAGTCACTCGCTGGGCAAGCGCCCGTGCATGCTCGATCGCCTCAGGCGGCAGGGCTTTGCGCCATTGCGGCGCATGGCGGTCATTGGCTTGTTCCGCCACGCGGTCGTCGAGCAGGGCTTCCAGCCTGCCGATGTCGACGTTGTCGACGCCGCCCCTGAGCGCCAGGATCTCCAGCGCATCGACACCCGGCTGGTGTATCTCTGCCGACAGGCCGAACAAGGCGAGGGGATGTTTCAGCAGGGCAACGACGGCAACTGGATCGCTGGGGCGAAGGGACGCTTCCAAAAGCAATTGCAGCAGCGTGCCTTGCGGTGTCGCATTCAGCGGCGTGCCCGCCGAATCGTCGGCGGTGATGCCGAAGCGGGCAAGCTCGGCGGTCACGCGCCGGGCAAGATTGCGGTCGGGTGTGATAAGAGCTGCCTGGCTTTCGCCGCCATTTCGGCCGGGTTTTTCCAGCGCCAGCCGTAAGGCGATGGCGATTGCGGTCGCCTCTTCGCGCTCGTTGGCCGCTTCGATCAGCGCAACATCTGCAAATGCGCCCGCTATAGCACCGGGAGCGAGCGTCTTGCGCCAGCTTCCCCAGCCGCTCGTCGCCTTGGCCGGCGCCAGCGCGCGCGATAGGATCTGCGCTCGCATCTGCATGGTCTCAGACGCATCGGCTATGGGTTCGACATCGCGCCGGGTGACTTGTAATCGCTTCAACAGCAGCGAAAGACCATATTGCGGATGGCTGCGCGTGGTCGGATCAGCTCTTTCGCCAATGGAGGTTTCTGGTGCCACCAGCTGCCAATCCTCTTCCGGCATCGCGAGATCGAGGCCGGGCAGCACGATGACACCTTGCGGCAAAGAAGCGACGGCCGCTATCAGCTCAGCCGTTGCCGGCACCGAGCCGGTCGAGCCTGCTATGATAACCGGCCCGGGATGCCGCATGGTGGACATGCGCGGCGCTTCGGCACGCAGAATGGCATTGCGATTGCGGGCGGGTGACGATTTGCCGAGCTCTTCGAGGCGCGCCGGCCAAAAGGCGCTGGCGATCGCCAGGAATTCGGCCGTCAGCTGCCACCAGAGCGCATGATCCTCTGCGCTGAGAGCGGCAAGCTCGCTCCATTCGCGATCCTCGGTCTCCAGCGAATCGATGAGTTCGGCGAGATTGCGTGCGAGCCATATGGCATCCGCCGGGCTTGCCGGCGCCACCAGCGGCGAATCGGAGTGAATGTCGCGCACGATCTGCGGCAGCTTGTTGCGCCAGGCAAGGATCAGCCTGGCCAGTTCCAGAAGCCGCGCCGTATTGGCAAGCGGCTGCGCCAGATCGGCCGTTTCCGGTAGAGCTTCCTCGAAATAGCCGCTGTCGTCATCGGTCTCGCCGAGCGGACGAAGGACCGGCAGGATGGCGGAGCGGCCGCCAAGCAGCTCGACGAATTCCGAGCGAAGCACGCGCGCCGCGCGCCGCGTCGGCAGAAAGATGCTGACCTTGGCGAGCGACAGCGGGTCGGCCGGATCGTGGCGGAAATGCTCGGTTAGCCGGCCGTCGCAGAGCGCTGTCGTAAGCGTTTTCAGGAAGGGCAGGCCTGCCGGAATCGTCAGAATGCGCTGCCGGTGTCCGCCTGCCATAGGCTCACGCAAACGCCCGGAAATTCCGGATCGTTTCCTCCGCCTCGCCGACCGCCTCCGGCGTTCCCACCGTCAGCCAATGGCCGTCGAGCATGGTGCCATAGAGCCGTCCTTGTTCGATGGCCTTGTCGAAATAGGTGTTGATGTTGAAGGCATCATCCGGCGCATCGTCAAGGAAGGATGGCTTCATGGCGAAGGCACCGGCATAGACGACACCATTATATGGTTTGTCGCGATAGCGCGTCAGCCTGCCGTCATCAGCCATGCTGAAGTCATTCTTGCCGTTGTGGCCCGTGGTCCGTTCCAGCTCGACGCAGAGCATGGCCATATCCATACGTTGTTCATTATAGAATCCGGCTAAATGATCGAGATTGCTCGGATGGCCGGGTTTCTCGCCGATCCAGAACAGGTCGGCATTCATGACGAAAATCGGATCGCGGCTCAGCATCTTCAAGCCTTTGACGATGCCGCCGCCATTGTTCATCAATGCGTCCCGCTCGTCGGAAATCAGGATTTCAAGGCCGCGATAGCCGCGCAGATGCGCTTCCATCTGGTCGGCATGGTGATGGACGTTGACGACGGCCCGCCCGACACCTGCCTGCACCAACGCATCGAGCACATAATCGATCATCGGCTTGCCGGCGATCTTAACCAGCGGCTTCGGAATGGTGTCCGTGATCGGCCGCATGCGGGTTCCGAGCCCCGCGGCCAATACCATGGCTTGCTTGATGGTCATCTCGCCTCGAACTTTCGATTCGTATCCGCTTTCCTTAGCACAAGGCCGGAAAGCCGTCGCGGGTCTTACCCGCTATACCTCGCCGATCCCGGCCTTCTCGCACCATTCGCGCAACGGTGCGAGCGTTTCGTGCTCGAAGGCGATGGCGAGATAGGCGAGCGTGCGCGGCATATGCTTGAGATATCCGGGCTTGCCGTCACGCTGCAAGAGCCGCACCCAGAGGCCGGCGAGCTTGCAATTGCGCTGTGCCGACATGATCGCCCAGCTCTTCAGGAATTTCGCCTCGTCGAAACCGCCCTGAGCATGCCGCAGCGCAAGATAGTCGGCCATGAGCCGGTCATGCAGATCGCGCTCGATC
>JBCNPI010000343.1:0-6237 GCA_039593415.1 Rhizobium sp.
GCCAAGGGATGGCCGCACAACGAGAAAGAGCCGTTCCCGGGACAGTGGGAACGGCTCAGAGGCACCGGCCTGGACAGAAATCAGGGGACGAGACCGGGCCTCTGACTTTGATCATCGGCGCCAGGCCGCCGACGATCCTGTAGGTGGGATGCTTACTTCAAGCTGCCGACCGCGACGGCACGGCCGTCCTGAATCTTGACCCAACGCGCCGGATGATCGGCGGACTGGCGCTTGAGGAAGGTGTATTCGGTTTCCGACCAGAGCTTTACCTTGTTGCGCATGTTGTCGAGGATGAAGTCGCCGCGATCCGTGCGGACGGTCAACAAGGCATGGCCTTCGCCGTTCGGCTGCAGCACCACCGTCATGAGCAGGTCGGAAGGCGAGAAGCCGGCATCGATCAGCTGCTTGCGCTTCAGGAGCGCGAAATCCTCGCAATCGCCCGCAGTGGTCGGGATCGCCCACTTTTCCTCGACGCCGTAGAGCTCCATGTCTGTCATCGGCTTGATCGTCGTGTTGACGGTATAGTTGATCTTCAGAATGGTTTTCCAGCTGTCCTGATTGAGGATGATCGGACCCGCATCGCCGCCGGCATAAGCGCATTCCCGCGGATTTTCCTTGCAGAACTCATAGTGACCGATCGGAGGAGCGGCGTCGCCGGTGATCGTCATATTGGCAGGTGCAGCCTGAGCGAGGCCGAAGAAGCCGAGAGTGGAGAATATCAGCGCAGCGCAGCCGCGAAGTACGAATTGAAAGTTCATGTCCCTGTCCCTTTTTTATTGGGATCAGAATGACACGCATGATTTTATCCGACGCAAAATTGCCTAGTTAAATTAAAGACTTAGTTGAATAAAATGCGGATCGAATTTTCATAAAACACGCAGAAAACTTGATTCAAATTCGCCGCAAATTCGATTAAGATTTGAGTGATTTCGGTATCGGATGGAAAGAGAGGGAATCCCTTATCCGGTTGCTTTACAATGATCTCCGGTCGAGGAAGTTCTTAACGGCCGGGTGCGCATCCGAACGAAAGTCGCGCTGCAATGAAGCAAAGTGAGGACGCTGGTATCCGTTTCCGGCATCGAAAATGACCGCACGAGTCGGAACCTGTGCCATTTTGGGAAACCCGGCCCAAAAATAATTTTGATTTTTATCGATGGATATCGCGACGAAGCCTGTCGGTTGCACGGATGATCGCATCCGCGATCTCCGCGACCGCCGTTGAGTGGGCTGCGTTCGCAACGATCACCAGTTCCGCTTCGGGCCAAGCTTGTGACAGCTCCCAGGCGGTAACCAGCGGTGCCTCAAGGTCCATGCGCCCTCGGATCATCGTGCAGGGAATAGTAGCGAGCCTATGGACATCGCGCAGAATCTGCCCTTCCTCAAGCCAGGCTAGGTGGTGAAAATAATGGGTGATGATACGGGCGCGGGCCGTCAGATAGCGCGGGTCGGACCAGCGTGGCGATAGCGCCGCGCGCGGATCGATCAGGATCGAAGCGGCTTCCCATTCATGCCAATCCCTTGCAGCCTTGACATGGATTGCCGGATCCGGATGGCACAGAAGACTGTAATAAGCGGAAACCAGATCGCCATCGCGATCCTCCTTTGGCACCGCGGCTCGAAAGCGCGCCCATTCCTCCGGAAAGAACCGGCCGATGCCGTGATAAAGCCAGTCGATTTCCAATTGCCGGGTCATGGTGATACCGACAAGGAGCAAACTCTCGACGTGTTGCGGACAGGTGTCGGCATAAACCAGCGCCAGCGTGCAGCCCCAGGAATTGCCGTATACGATCCAGCGTTCGACGCCGAGCATCAATCGCAATCGCTCGATATCCGCCACCGTATGCCATGTAGTGTTGGCCGTCAGATCGATCACCGGCTCCGACGCGTGGGGAAGACTGCCGCCGCATCCGCGTTGGTCGAACTGGATAATCCGGTAGTGTCGCGGGTCGAAATAGCGCCGCGTTCCCGCCGAGCTGCCAGATCCCGGCCCACCGTGAAGGATGAGGACCGGCGCTCCTTCAGGGTTGCCCGATAGCATCCAATAAATCCGCTGGCCGTCGCCGACTTCAAGCAACCCCTCGTCAAAGGGCGTTATGTCCGGGTAGAGCATCTTGCCGTCACGCATCGAGAAAAAAGGCAGGCGCCGCTATTTCGCGACACTGCATGACAGGAAGATGACGATATCAGAGAAACTCGCGCAAGGTCTCGCGCGATTGCAGGGAAAGGAATTCGATCGCGACGCCTTCCATGAAATGGCGCACGATGCGACCACGCATGTTGCCGAGGCGCACCGGCGTTCCGATCACGGGGCGCACTTCGACATCGACGGCAGCACCCGAAAGCGAAAGATCCATGATGCGGCAGACATATTGCGTGCCGTCCTCGAGCGTAAGCTCGCTGCGGATGTTGCGCGGCATGAGACGGTCGTGGCGACGATCCTCCGGCAGGCCAAGCTCATGCTTGTTGGCAAGCCATGTCAACTGCGCCGCAAGTTTTTCGCGCTTTCGCTCGGTCGCATTGATCGACATGCTGAAACCGCGGCCATCGACTGTAACGACATTGCCTTCGACACGACCAAGGTGATCGATATAAGCGATAACACGCTCGTCAGCACGCGGACGTCCCGCACAGGTAACATAGAGATCGCCCGGCGACATTTCGGTCACCAGGCACTCGAATTCCTCATAATCGGCCAGCATCAAGCGGCCCTGCATATTGATCGGGACCCGCTGAAAGGTCCGCTGATCATTGCGGATCGCATTGCCTGCCATCTGATTGGGCCGCGTCGCATGGGCCGGCTGGAATGAGTGCATGGAAGCGTCTTGAACCCTATTGCAGTCTCTTCCAACTATTAGAGGCAACTCCTTAAAGTAAGGTTGTCTTTCCGAAAGCATAAATCAGGAACGGTCGCCGATTCTGTCCCGAACTGGATCAATCCCCGTGCGATCGCGCCCACTCCTTGTCTGAATCAGCTTGTGGCGTATCCATTCACCCAGGTTGGAGCCCGGCTGAAACGGCAGAAGATCGGCCGGATCGGGGTGCGGCGGTGTATCGATAAGCCGGGCAGGGCGCTCGTAGAGCAAGCGGCTGCGGTCAAGCGCCAGGAATTCCAGACGCTCGTTGCCGAGCGACGACGGATGCACGGAGGGCGTCAGACAGCCAAGCAATCTATCGCAGATGTCGCTCGACGTGCGAACCGGTAGCAGCATCAGCTCGAAAGTCATGCTACGTCCGCTGATGCAATAGCCCGTCGCATTCATCGATGCCGGAACGACATGCGTCATTACGCCGGAGGCAATACGCACCGGATCGTCCTGCTGGCTACCAGCCCAGAGCGCTGCGAAATTCTCGCCACGGATCTCGCGTCCCATGAGATTGCAGATTGCGGTGCCGGCCAGCCGGAAGCGCGGATTGTCATCCGCGGTGTTTTCCAGGATGAACAGCTCCGGAAGAATATGACTCACCGCGGATGGCTGTATCAAATTGCGCAAAGGGGCATCCGCGTCGCCGCGTATCCGCTCCCAGTAGGTAAATATCTCTATGCTCGTCTTCTGGCGCATAATGCGTCCGTGTCCCATTTCAATTCAATTGCAAAGGCATTCATTGCCTCCATCTTGAGCGTTGCGAAATCCATGCCAGAACCAGCTCGTTAGGGTTAATAAAGGGTTGACGTTGCCTTTGGCGGCGACAGATGAAAGAAATCGCCCACCACTTCACGAAGTGACCTACAGCACGAATTTCCGGGTGCCGGAGGGGCCTTCGAGGTCAAATCCGGAGAGGAGCACCCGATACGCCGCCCGTCTTTGCCGGGCGGCTTTTTTTTTGACTTTCGCTGCGCTATGTGTCGCTAACTTCTATTGAAAGCCGAGCGAGACATGGATGATGAACAGCTGCCGCGCCAAGAGCCGGAAGATCCGCGGCCGCAGCAGGGTGCCACCGCATTCAATCTGCCTCCTGTCATTCTGGCGAGCCTCGCTGTTCTGATCGTCATTTTCGCGATCATGAACCTGCCGTGGTGGTCGGACGAGACGCTGAACTGGTTCTATTTCTCCTTCAGCTTCATCCCGGCGCGCTATACCTTCCCCCTGTCGCAGCAGGGGCTGGAATGGCTCTGGACGCCGCTCACCTATTCGCTGCTGCACGGCGGGATCGAGCATATCGTCTTCAACAGCCTCTGGCTGATGGTTTTCGCCGCGCCCGTAGCGAGGCGCATCGGTGCGCTGCGTTATGTCATCTTCTGGATTTTCTCGTCTGCCGCTTCCGCTTTCATGCATGCCGCACTCTATTGGGGCGACCAGACGCTGCTGATCGGCGCATCCGGCGTGGTCTCGGCACTGATGGGGGCGGCTTGCCGCTTTGCCTTCCCGGCTATGGACGGTCGCCGTGCCTCGATACGGCAAGCGCATCTCAATCCGCGCCAGACCATTCTCGGTGCGCTTCGAAGCCGTACCGTCGTCGCCTATATCGTCATGTGGATCGCCGGCAATGCGCTCGTTGCTTTCGGCATCACGCTTGCTGGCGACAGTTCGCAACCGGTGGCCTGGGATGCCCATATCGGTGGCTTTCTCTTCGGATTTCTGTTTTTCGGATTATTTGATCGGCAGCCGACTGCGGAGGCTCAGGAAGCTTCACCGCTCGACGAATGAGCTGTTGCTTTCTCGCTGACACAAGTGCACCATTACTGTCCGTAGGTCGGTGGATGGAGGAGACCGACACGACCGACGGGTAAGGCGCCGGTTAAGCTCCGGGGGGTAATTTCGGAACATATCGGACGCTTCGAGTGTTCACCATGCTTTCGAGATGGGAGGATCGAATGTCAGTTTCCGTAAAGGCAATACTTGATGCCAAAGGCCGCAATGTCGTCACCACTGGGGGGAATACGACGCTGGCCGAGGCCGCAAAAATTCTCAATGAGAAACGCATCGGCGCCGTTGTCGTCGTCGGGCCGGGTGGCAAGATTGCCGGAATCTTCACCGAACGCGATGTTGTCAATGCTGTCGCCAAGCATGGCTCGGAATGTCTCGACAAGCCGATCGCATCGCTGATGACCGCGAAAGTTCAGCGCTGCAAGGAGGATACCACCACCGACGAGCTGATGGAGCTGATGACGATGCGCCGCTTCCGTCATGTTCCCGTTGAAGACAAGGGCAAGCTTTCCGGCATCATATCGATCGGCGACGTCGTCAAATGGCGCATCCGCGAGATCGAGCTCGAGACGGAGCAGATCAAGGCCTATATTGCCGGATGAGCATGGGGAGCGGTTCGGCTCTGCCGAAGCAATCAACCAGTGGGTGATTGCGGCGCCGGACGCTGCGACGCAAAGCGAAGAGCCGGATTGCGCGACACGGACAGGACCTCTCCCGTTTTCGGCGAAGAGGTGCAAACTGACCCGCCAATTTTGATTTACGTCCGGAGCGTTTCTACTTATTTTGAATCACGAAGACGCGCTATCCTTTTTCTTACGCAATTCCGGACGGAAAAGCGCCTCGCACTTTTCCGTCCGGAGTTGCTCTAACGCGCGTAAGCTTCCTGCATGCGGCGGATTTCGGTCAATCTCGCCAATGTTTCTTCGTAGCCACGCTCTATCGCCTCGCCGGCGCGATGAAATTCTGACAGACCGATGTCGCTGAGCCGGGGGTGCAATGCGAGATCCGGCGGATCTCCTGCAAGGCGCGCGCGGGCGATCCTGTCCTGTATGATATTGAAAGCCTGCACCATGACACCGGTCATTCCGAGCTTCATGGACGGCGGTTCGTCCCGGCGCAACAGATCGCCGTTTGGTAAACCGACATTGTGTTTGACGACGGCCGAACGGCCGAAGAGATCGTAATTCAGATTGACCGCGACCACGAGCGGCTGTTCGTACGTGCGGCATACCGAAACGGGCACCGGGTTAACCAGTGCGCCGTCGACCAACGTTCGGCCGTTGGAGCGGACCGGCTCGAAAATGCCGGGCAGGGCATAGGACGCACGCAATGCCGTGATGAGGGAGCCGTTGGCAATCCAGACCTCGTGGCCGGTGTTCAGCTCGGAAGCGACCGCGACAAAAGGATGCTCGAGATCTTCGATGGACAACCCCTCAAGATGCTCCTGCATGCGCTTGGTCAGCCGCATGCCGCCGAACAGGCCGCTGCCGCCGATCGTCAGGTCAAGGAGGCTCGCGATGCGGCGCATCGTCAGCGAACGGGCAAAGGCCTCGAGCTCATCCAGCTTGCCGGCAAGATAGCAGCCGCCGAC
>JBCNPI010000344.1:0-6223 GCA_039593415.1 Rhizobium sp.
CTCGCGCCTGGTCTGCGTGTTGCCTATGCCGTCGTGCCGTCCAGACTGGTGGCAGCGATCGAGGCGGCCCAGCGGCTGAGGGGCGCCATCGTGCCCGTTCATATCCAGGCCGCTCTGGCCGACTTCATGCGCGAGGGACGGTTTCGTGCACATCTGCGGCAGATGAACGGCATTTATGCCGAGCGCATGGCTGCGACCGTCGAAGCACTCAATCGTCACTGCGGCATGTGGCTGGAGGTTGGAGCGGGTGCCGGTGGGCTGCAACTGGCAAGCTGGTTCCGCGACAGAAAGACCGATGACGTTGACATGGCGCGTATCATCAACTCCAACGGTTTCGCGGTGCGGCCGATATCGGCACTCTATCTCGGCCCGGCCCGACCCGGATTGCTGCTCGGCATCGCCCGCATGGAAGCTCAGGCGGCGGATGCGGCAGGGGCAAGGATCGCCAGGTTGCTTGCGACCGTGCGCGTCGGCGTATGAGACACATCGCCCGGAATTCGCGCGGGGTCATGTCTTTCAGCGCGTTGAACTGCCTGTCGAAATTGGCGAGCGAGCTGTAGCCGACGGCATCACTGATGTGGTGGATGGCCCGATCGGTGGAGGAGAGGCGGGCGCAGGCCTCGGCCTCAAGCCCTGGTAAGTGGCAGAAGCCTGACTTCCAGAAAAACATCGAGCGGCCGATGGCCGCTCGAAATGCTTAGAAAAGGCAATGGATAAGTACGAGCGTGTCAGATATCGTTCCAGCGGCGGACGACCGGCTCGGTCAGGTCATGCTCATAGCCGAGTACGCTGATGCTCGTGGTATCGAGAACCAGATGCGCGCCGCCTTCCGGCGGCAGACCGACCCAGCGGGCGGCGAAGACACGCAGGAAATGGGCGCTGGAAAAGATCAGGACCGGGCCGTTAATGGCACGAAGTTCACCGATGATCCGGTCGGCGCGGACGCCGACATCGGCCGCCATTTCCCCATTCGGGCAGCCGTCGCGAAAGACCTGCCAACCGGGGCGTTCGGCAAGAATCGCCTTGGTGGTGATGCCCTCATAGGCGCCGTAATCCCATTCCGCGAGATCCTCCTTGACGACGCGCCGATCGCCGAAGCCGGCCAGCGCGCAGGTGTTTTGGGCGCGCTGCGACGGGCTCGACCAGACGGCGGCGAAATCGATCGAAGGCAGACGGGCGGCAAGTTTGCGGGCGGCTTCCTCGCCGGCAGCGGTCAGGGGAATATCGGTGCGGCCGGTATGCCTGCCGGAAAGGCTCCATTCCGTCTGTCCGTGGCGTACAAGATAGACTTCGGGATAGGCGCTGCTCATGCCGTCTCTCCTTTTCACTTGGCGTGCGGAATTCTTCGCATCTGCGAAGAATTCTGTCGAGAGTTAAAGCTGGCGGAAGGGTGAAGCGACAGCAGCCTGCAAATCTAAGGCTTTGTAGGCTGTTGTGAATCTCATCGTTTCACGGCGCGGCGGACGCTGTAGAGCAGGATGGCGAGACAGCCGACCAGCAGGAGAAGGCCGCCCACGAGCGGCGGCATGACGAGAAACTCCACGGCGCCGGCAATGACGAGGATAAGGATGAGGCAGAGCGTGGCCAAGCTGCCATCATCGATGAACATGCCGATGAGTTCGGCAAGGGCGATGCGGAGGACGTTCATTGGGCCGCCTTTGCTGTCTGGTTGCCGCGCAGGCCGCGGATGATGGCGTAGGAGGCGAGCGAGACGATCGCAAAGATGGCGATCAAGGCGAGATCCTCTCCCGGCCAATGGGCGCCGATGCCTTCGCCGGTCCAGAAGATGCCAAAGCTTGTCAGCATCAGGCCGACGACGAATTTGAGGGTGTTTTCCGGTACGCTGGCAAGCGGACGATGCACCAGCAGCCCGATCAGCATCACGAGTATGAAGGCGGCCAGCGCGCCGAGGCCGGCGTAGAGCGTTAGCCCATGTGCGCCGCCAACCGCGATAACGATAAAGACCACTTCGACGCCCTCCAGCAGTACTGCCTTGAAGGAGGCGAGGCCGGCCAGATAATCGGCGCGGCGATCTGTGGATTGTGCCCTTAGCACCGCCGTCTCCTTCGAAAAAGCTGCTTCCTCGTCATGCAGGGCGATGACGCCGAGCGAACGGAGGATGGCTTTGCGCAGCCAGCGCATGCCGAAGAGGATCAGCAGAACGCCGACGAGGAACTGCAGTATTGCGATCGGTATCAGCGCGAGCAGCGGCCCGAAGATGAGAACGAGGGCCGCCAGCACGGCTAGCGCAAGGGCAGCGCCCGTCAGCGCCGGGCGCCAGCTTCGCGTGACGCCAACAGCGAGAACGATGGTGAAGGCTTCGACGACCTCGACGAAGGAGCTGAGGAAGGATGCCGTCACGGTGGAGAGAATGGGTGTGAGGCTGTTCATGAGACGATTCCCGAATGACGGCTAGGGCTTTGAATTCGAATGATGTTTTTCGGATAGTTATTCTTCATCTTTTGGATGAGCTCATGCCCGGGCGAAGATCGCCGCGGCATGGATGTTTCCGCTTTGGTGCCGTGGGTGCCGCTCACTTGCGTTTCCTCGTACCGCGCTTGCTCCATGCCTTGTCGATAGCGCCGCGCAACTGGCTGAGTTGGTCAAGGCTGTCCAAGGCCGCGTCCTGGCCTTTTGCTGCGAGCGCGACGATCAACGCCTCGATCAGCAGCAGCGTACCGGCATGCATGGCGAGGTGGCCGGCATTGCCGCGCGGGACGGGCAGGATTTCCGCGACTTTATCCGCAACCAGCAGGCCAAGGTCATCGCTGATCAGGATGACGGGCACGCCGAGCCGACCCGCATGCTCGAGCAGCACCTCGACTTCGCGGTAGAGCGGCGCATAGGCCATCATCAGTACCACATCGCCCGCACCTATCCAGAGCAGGCGATCCGCGAGAGCGACGCCGGAGATGGAAAGGGCGTTGGTCGGCAGGCCGATACGGTTGAACTGAAGGCTGGCATAATCCGCCACGGCCCCCGACGGGCCAATGCCGAAGACATGGCGTCTGGCAGCATTTGCGAGAATATCGATGGAGCGTTCGAAGCTTGCGGCGAATTCCTTATGCCGCAGAACGTCCAGAGCCTGTTGATGCATGCCCAAGACATGACGAAGCGCGTTGCTCGCTTGGTTGCCTGTTTCCGCCAGCGTGCGCTCCATCCGCGCTCCGGGTGAGGGCGTTCCGGTCAATTCGGCAAGCAGGGCGGCCCGCAGCATCGACAGGCTTTCGAAGCCAAGGGCGCGGGCAGTGCGCACGACAGTTGCATCGCTTGTGCCAGCGAGTTGCGCGATCTGCGCCGCCGAATTCAGCAAGACGGCCTGCTTCTGATCGGCGAAGAAGCGAGCGATGCGCTGCTCCGCAGGCGCCAGCGTTTCGATCGCGACGAGGACCCGGTCGTCGAAAGTATGAGGCTTTTGCGTCTTCTCTTCCATCTGGCGCCTTAGGCCGTAGTAAATGCTACCGATGTCCGGTATCAGTAGCATTTACTGCAAAGAGATGACAGCAGAAAAGCGGTGGGCGCCGCGCCGTGCTGCGAAGCGCCCGCCGATTTGATCGAAAGGCGAGAACGGAGATGTGCGCTGGTGTTACGCCTGCAGCGCAGCGCGGACCGCCGGAATCACCTTCTGGCCATAGAGTTCGATGCATCGCATCATTTTCCCGTGACCGAGGGCGCCGGCGCTGTACTTCAGCTGGAAGCGATCGATGCCGAGCGTCTTGATGACCGGAGCAAGCTTGGCGGCGACCGTCTCGGGGGACCCGACATAGAGTGAGCCCTTCTCGATTTCGCTGTCGAATTCCGCGCGCGTCATGGGCGGCCAGCCACGCTCACGGCCGATGCGGTCGCGCATGGCCTTGAAGCAGGGCCATAGCTCTTCGCGTGCCTGTTCGTCCGTCTCGGCGACATAGCCGGGTGAGTGGATGCCGATCGGCCGTACTGGCTTGCCGAGCTGCTCGAACGCGCGGTGATAGAGGTCGATATAGGGCTGGAAGCGATAGGGGCTGCCGCCAATGATCGCCAGCATCAGCGGCAGATCGTAGTGCGCCGCGCGCACGACCGATTCCGGGCTGCCGCCGACGCCGATCCAGGTCTTCAGCTGACCGTTCTCGATGGTCGGGAAGACTTTCTGGTTGCGCAATGGCGGGCGGATGCTGCCTTGCCAATTCACCGGTTCGTTTTTAAGGAGAGCCGCGAACAGATCGAGCTTTTCCTCGAACAGCTGCTCATACTGCGACAGCTCGAAGCCGAACAGCGGGAAGGATTCCGTAAAGGAGCCGCGGCCGAGAATGACTTCCGCACGGCCGTTCGAAATGGCGTTCAGGCTGGAGAAGCGCTGGAAGACGCGGATCGGGTCATCCGAGCTCAGTACGGTCACGGCCGATCCGAGGTGGATTTTCGACGTGCGGCTGGCGATTGCGGCGAGGACCGTCTCGGGCGAGGAGACCGCGAAGTCTTCACGATGATGCTCCCCGACACCAAAGAAATCGATTCCGAGCTGATCAGCAAGGACGCCTTCCTCTACGACATTGCGAAGGACCTGCGCATGCGGCAGCGGCGTGCCCTTGTCGTCAAAGGTTACGTCGCCGAAAGTATCGAGTCCGAATTCGACATTATTTATTGTCATGGTTTTCCTGTCGTTCGTCGAAATGATGTCGAGCAGCCATTTAGTGTCGTTCCCGATCATCAACCACCCTGAAAGTTTCGGCGAAAACCTTCGAGGAATTCGATAGACGCTGGCAGTGAGCGGCGTTGCCTTCGGTTCTGCCGACGCCAATATTAGCGATAACAACGTCAAGCCATTTGAACGCAGAAGGAGAAAACATATGGTCGCACTGAAAAAGATTAATCTTACCAAAGCTTTTGCAGCCTTCGATGAGACTTGGAGTCCGCATGTCGGCGGCGACATCAATGACTTTCAGATCAAGCTCACGAAGTTGGAAGGCGCTTTTCATTGGCACCATCATGAGGAGGAAGATGAGCTGTTCCTCGTCGTCAGGGGCACGCTGCGTATGAAGCTGCGCGAGGAAAACGGTGGCGATATCGTCCTTGGACCTGGCGAGTACATCATCGTTCCGCATGGAGTGGAACATTGCCCGGTCGCCGAGCCGACCTGCGAGGTCTTGCTCTTCGAACGCAATACGACACTCAATACCGGCAATTTGGAAAACGAGCGGACGATCCGTGAACCTAAGCGTCTGTGACCGAGATTGATGGACCGGTCGCCCTGTTGATATAGGGCGCCGGTCAATCTCCAGTCTATCGATTCAGCGCGAGCTTGTTCGATGGTGTGCGGCAGGGAGCAAATACGTCCAGCTTGGGATCGTAGACCTGCGTCGAGACATCCATCATGCCAAGAACGCTGTGGAAGATATTGTCGTGGGAGTAGGTGCCCTCGGTTGCGCGTTTAGCGAGGCAGGCCATGTCGAAACCGGCGGCCTTGGCGAGATCGTCGGCCATCCATACCAGCATCGGCACCTGCGTCTGCTGAGCCGGCGCGATGATATAGGGCGTGCCGTGCAGATAGATGCCGTTTTCGCCGAGAGACTCGCCGTGATCGGAGAAGTAGAGCACGGAGCCGGATATTGTGTTCGAGCGCTGCTTCAGCTTATCGATGACCATCGAGACGATGTGATCCGTATAAAGGATCGTATTGTCATAAGCGTTGGTGATTTCCTGTTGCGAGCAGGAGCTGAAATCATTGGCACGGCAATCCGGCTGAAACCGGCGGAATTCATCCGGATAGCGCTGATAATAGGCGGGGCCATGGCTGCCAAGCTGGTGCAGCACCAGCACACTGTCGCCTCTTATATTGTCCAGCCAGCCGTCGATCTTGTCGACGAGAATCTCGTCCTTGCATTCGGCATCGCTGCAGAAGCGTGGGTCGGCGGAAGGCGGCAGATAGGTATAGGAAATGCGGTTCGCCACATCGTAACTGCCGGTGTCGTTGTCGAGCCAGGTCACATCGACTTTTGCGTGGGTCAGCACATCGAGCAGGTTTTCTGTCTCAAGTCCCTTGCGATGCGAGTACTGCGTCCGCGTATAGACCGAAAACAGGCAGGGTATGGAGGTAGCCGTCGCTGTCCCGCAACTGCTCGTATTCGGGAAATAGACGACATTGCGCTTTGCCAGTTCCGGATTGGTCATCTTGGCGTAGCCGCCAAGCGAGAAATCCTGCGCGCGCGCCGTCTCTCCGGCCACGATGATCGTCACGCGCGGTTTGCCA
>JBCNPI010000345.1:0-6163 GCA_039593415.1 Rhizobium sp.
GCCACATGCAGAACCTCGCCCGCAACCCGATCATGATCGCGCTTTTCGTTGGCCTTTCTCTGGCCGGCTGCGCGTCGAAGAAGGGTCTGCCGAACGATGCCAATGGTCTTGGCCTGAACGGTGCCGGCAATGCTACTCCGGGTTCGCCGCAGGACTTCACGGTCAATGTCGGCGACCGCATCTTCTTCGACACCGACAGCACCTCCATCCGCACCGATGCCGCCCAGACGCTCGATCGTCAGGCACAGTGGCTGGCGCGCTACCCGAACTATGCGATCACCGTCGAAGGCCATGCCGACGAACGCGGCACGCGTGAATACAACCTGGCTCTCGGCGCCCGTCGTGCGGCTGCCACCAAGGACTACCTGGCTTCGCGCGGCGTTCCGGCCAAGCGCATGAAGACGATCTCCTACGGCAAGGAACGTCCCGTCGCCACCTGCGACGATATTTCCTGCTGGTCGCAGAACCGCCGTGCTGTCACCGTGCTGAACGGCGCCGGTTCCTGATAGGTCACACGACTGGTCGAATGCATAAAGGCGGCCTCACGGTCGCCTTTACTTTTTTGACCACACTTTGGCCGAACTCCGTTGCTTTTTGAGAGCAATTGTAAAAATCTCCTGTTCGAGCCCTCTGGCCCGAAGAATCAATGAGACAGGACGATCCATATGAGAAAACTTGTCGTGGCGAGCATGCTTTGTTTCGCTGCCCTTGCAGGTAGTGAGCGCGATGCCTCTGCCTTGTCGCTGTTTGGAATCCACCTTGGAGGCCGAAATGCCTCCACGCAGGCGGCTCCCGACAATGCGTATCAAAGACAAGCACAATACAGCCAGGCGCCGGTCGTCAGGGTTCAGAGCAGCGACGCCGAAGTTCGTCTGCAGCAGCTTGAGGACCAGATGCGCCAGCTGAACGGCCGTGTCGAGGAAATGAGCTATCAGCTCCTTCAGATGCAGGAGCAGATCCGCAAGACGCAGGAAGACAACGAATTCCGCTTCCAGCAGCTCGAAAAGCGTGGCGGCGGTTCGTCTGCTGCGGGCGGCTCGATGAAGAAGAGCGAAGCAAATGTTCCCGCACAGGGCGGTGGCGGCCAGCAGGACGATATCGCCGGTGTCATCACCGACTCGCAAAATGGCAGCGCCGCCTCATCGCGCGGCAGCGGCGCAGGCAAGCCGCCGAGCGAACTCGGCTCCATCCAGTTCGACCCGAACGGAAACCAGGTTGGCTCCTCGATGACGGGGGCCAGCAATGGATCGGGTGCCGCGCCGAGTGCCGGCTCCAACACCCAGACGGCTTCGCTCGGCAGCGAGAACGATCAATACAAGGCCGCTTACGGCCATGTCCTGTCCGGCGACTATAGCGTCGCCGAACAGGAGTTCCGTCAGTATCTCGATAGCTACCCGAGCAGTTCAAAGGCTGCGGATGCGAATTTCTGGCTCGGTGAGGCTCTTTATTCCCAGGGCAAATATAATGAGGCAGCGAAGACCTTCCTGAATGCGCATCAGAAGTATAGCGGCTCCGAAAAAGCGCCTGAAATGCTTCTGAAGCTCGGCATGTCGCTTGCCGCGCTTGACAATAAGGACACTGCCTGCGCGACGCTTCGCGAGGTGACCAAGCGTTATCCAAAGGCTTCCAAGGCCGTAACCGGCAAAGTTGCCAGCGAAGAGAAGCGGCTTGCCTGCTGATTGCCATGTCCGGTGACGCTGTGACCGGCGGCGCCACAGTCCTCTTGCCCGAGGACGCTGCAAGCGAATTTCTGCTTTCCCTATCGAAGCCTGCTCATATCCTGGTCGCCATTTCGGGCGGCAGCGATTCAACCGGGCTTTTGATTGCCCTAGCTGAACGGCTGAAATCCTTCCCTCACGAAGATGTTACTCTCAGCGCCGCAACTGTAGATCATGGCTTGCGGGCCGAAGCAGCGGATGAAGCGCGAGAGGTCGCCGTACTCTGCGCCTCGCGCGGTATTTCCCATTTTGTCCGACGCTGGGCCGGCAAGAAGCCGGCGACCGGCATCATGGCCGCCGCGCGCGAAGCGCGCTACGAGTTGCTCACCGATCTTGCCGCCGAGATTTCGGCCAGCGTAATCGTGACCGCGCACACGATGGACGATCAGCGCGAGACGATGACCATGCGCAGCAAGCGCCGGCCACAGGGCGAGGGCGGCACGGGCATTGCCGATGCGGTGCTGTTCGACCGGCGCGTCTGGATTGCCCGGCCGTTTCTGGCCTGCCGGCGGATGGATATCAGAGCCTATCTTACGACAAAGGGCCAGTCCTGGCTCGACGATCCAAGCAACGAGGACATGAGGTACGAGCGTGTGCGCACGCGCGCGGATCTCGTTCAGGATCAGGCGGAGGCAATGCCCGCGGATGGGGCCGCCGATCGCGTCCTACTTTCCGGCAAGGCATCCGCATGGCTGGACGATCATGTGACCATCCATTCCCATGCGCTTTGCGTCATCGATCGATCCGCCTTCGCCGCGGAGGAGTCGATTGCCGCCTATGCCTTATCCAATCTTGCCGCGGCTTTCGGCGGCAAGGCCTTTGGGCCTGGCCGGGAGCAGATGCAGCGTATCCTTGGCTTCATAAGGACCGGGAATTCGGGGCGGCACACGGCGGGTGGAGTTGTTTTCGATCTGCGCCGGGACGCGCTCTATCTGATGCGCGAGGGGCGCAATATCGGCGCGCTCTCGCTCATGCCGGGTGAAAAAGGCTGTTGGGACGGTCGTTTCGAGGTGCTGAATTCGGGGCGCGCGCCTATTCGCGTGCGTGCCTGCGGAGCGGAAGGCATGGCGACTTTCCCGCCAAATCTGGCGAAGGGAGCCGTACAGCGCGCTAGGGCAGCATTGCCTTTGATCGAGGCCGAGGGAGCCGCTGTTGCGTCTGCATCCGCGGTTACTCCTTATCTTGCGCCTTTCGACCGCTTTTTGACACGATTCGATCTCACATTTGCAGATCGCCTTTCAGCAGCTTTTGGGCGCGGGGCCTATAGGCGGCTGCCGTTTTCGGCCCTATAGACGGAAAAAGCATGCGGCGATGCGGTTTGCCTTGGCAAGGGCTTGGCGCAACCCTATGTTAGGGATCAAGTAATGCCGTCGCGCAAGCGGCGGAAGTTTCAGTGCTGGGGAGTTCGATGAACCCTAATTTTCGTAATTTCGCTCTGTGGGCAATCATAGCGTTGCTGTTGATTGCCCTGTTCAGCATGTTTCAGAACGCGCCGGCACAAACAGGCTCCAGGGAAATACCGTATTCGCAGTTCCTCCGGGAAGTTGATTCCGGCCGGGTTCGTGACGTGACTGTTACGGGCAATCGTGTCGTCGGGAGCTATGTCGAAAACGGTACGCCCTTCCAGACCTACGCTCCGGTCGTGGATGACAGCCTGCTTGAACGCCTGCAAAGCAAGAACGTCAACATCGTCGGCCGCCCGGAATCGGATGGCTCGTCGAGTTTCCTGAGCTATCTCGGCACGCTGCTGCCGATGCTCCTGATCCTCGGCGTCTGGCTGTTCTTCATGCGTCAGATGCAGGGCGGTTCGCGCGGCGCCATGGGCTTCGGCAAGTCCAAGGCCAAGCTTTTGACCGAGGCGCATGGGCGCGTCACCTTCGACGATGTCGCCGGTGTCGATGAAGCAAAGCAGGATCTTGAAGAGATCGTGGAATTCCTGCGCGATCCGCAGAAGTTCCAGCGCCTCGGCGGTCGCATCCCGCGCGGCGTGCTGCTTGTCGGACCTCCCGGTACGGGTAAGACGCTTCTGGCCCGCGCCATTGCCGGCGAAGCCAATGTGCCGTTCTTCACCATTTCTGGTTCCGACTTCGTCGAAATGTTCGTCGGCGTCGGTGCTAGCCGTGTCCGCGACATGTTCGAGCAGGCCAAGAAGAATGCGCCTTGCATCATCTTCATCGACGAAATCGACGCTGTCGGCCGCCATCGTGGCGCCGGTCTCGGCGGCGGCAACGATGAGCGCGAACAGACGCTCAACCAGCTGCTGGTCGAGATGGACGGCTTCGAGGCCAATGAGGGCATCATCCTGATCGCCGCGACCAACCGTCCCGACGTTCTCGATCCCGCGCTGCTGCGTCCGGGCCGTTTCGACCGTCAGGTCGTGGTTCCGAACCCGGATATTGTCGGCCGTGAGCGCATTCTCAAGGTTCATGCACGCAACGTGCCGCTTGCTCCGAATGTCGATCTGAAGACGCTCGCCCGCGGTACGCCCGGCTTCTCCGGTGCCGACCTCATGAACCTCGTCAACGAAGCCGCTCTCATGGCCGCCCGCCGCAACAAGCGTCTGGTCACGATGCAGGAATTCGAAGACGCCAAGGACAAGATCATGATGGGCGCCGAGCGCCGGTCTTCGGCAATGACGGAAGCGGAAAAGAAGCTCACCGCCTATCACGAAGCCGGTCACGCAATCACGGCACTCAAGGTTGCCGTCGCCGATCCGTTGCACAAGGCGACCATCATTCCACGCGGCCGTGCGCTCGGCATGGTCATGCAGTTGCCGGAAGGCGACCGCTACTCCATGAGCTATACGTGGATGGTGTCGCGGCTCTGCATCATGATGGGTGGCCGCGTTGCTGAAGAACTGACTTTCGGCAAGGAAAACATCACTTCCGGTGCATCCTCGGATATCGAGCAGGCGACCAAGCTTGCCCGTGCCATGGTCACGCAATGGGGTTTCTCCGATCAGCTCGGTCAGGTTGCCTATGGTGAGAACCAGCAGGAAGTATTCCTCGGCCACTCGGTTTCGCAGTCGAAGAACGTGTCCGAGGCGACCGCGCAGACGATCGATAATGAAGTCCGCCGCCTGATCGATCAGGCTTATCAGCAGGCCAAGGATATCCTTACGGAGCATCACGACGGCTTCGTGGCGATCGCCGAGGGCTTGCTCGAATATGAGACGCTGAGTGGCGACGAAATCAAAGCTCTGCTTCGTGGCGAAAAGCCGGCACGCGATCTCGGCGACGATACGCCGCCGAGCCGTGGTTCGGCCGTACCGAAGACCGGCGCGAAAAAGGACGGTTCGCTCGGCGCCAAGGGCGATGAGCCCGAAGGCGGTTTCGAGCCGCAGCCGCGGTAAGGGGCGAGAGGCTCAAACTTCGAGATTGAAGGCCAGCCACCTGAAAAGGTGGCTGGCCTTCTGCTTTAGAGGCAAAGAGAGATAAGGCTTGGGGATGGCCGGCCAGAGCCCTTATGGCAAGCGCAGCCCCAGGGCGAAGTAATGCAAACGCAGTAGGCTGTGAATTGGACTATGGCGGTCACGATATGACGCAGTTTTTTAGTGCTTATTAATGGTAACGCGGTGTAATAGGCGTTCTCGGTAATTTAAGTGCCGAATTTTACAATCTATGGCATGAGCCAGAAGCATCGATGTTTGCAGTGCCGCTGGTTTCTGAGCGGCGATATCGATGCCGCTGCATTCTTCGCTAGGATGCGGCAACGATAGGAGTGCATATGAAACGCCGTTATTTCGGAACTGACGGAATTCGCGGTCAATCCAACATCTATCCGATGACGCCGGATCTTGCCATGCGCGTGGGTATCGCTGCCGGCACGATCTTCCATCGAGGCAGCCATCGCCATCGGGTCGTGATCGGTAAGGACACGCGCCTTTCCGGCTATATGCTCGAAAATGCCATAGTGGCAGGCTTTACCGCAGCCGGTGTCGATGCCTTCGTTCTCGGCCCCATTCCAACGCCGGCAGTCGCCATGCTGACGCGCTCGCTGCGCGCGGATATCGGCGTCATGATCTCCGCCTCGCACAATCCTTATCAGGACAACGGTATTAAGCTCTTCGGCCCGGACGGCTACAAGCTTTCCGACGATCTTGAAATGAAGATCGAGGACATGCTCGACAAGGACATGTCTGAACTTCTTGCCAAAGCGGAGAATATCGGCCGTGCCAAGCGTATCGATGGTGTGCATGACCGCTATATCGAACATGCCAAGCGCACGCTGCCGCGCGATGTCACGCTGCAGGGACTGCGCATAGCCATCGACTGCGCCAATGGGGCCGCCTACAAGGTCGCTCCCGCCGCCCTTTGGGAGCTTGGCGCAGAGGTCGTGACCATCGGTAACGAGCCGAACGGCACGAACATCAATCTCAATTGCGGCTCCACGAGCCCCATCGCCTTGCAGAAGAAGGTGGACGAGGTGCGCGCCGATAACGGCTT
>JBCNPI010000346.1:0-6146 GCA_039593415.1 Rhizobium sp.
TTGACTGAAATTTGCATATTTCAGTCCTATGTCGTCGGTTGGAATGGAATGCCTTTCAAAACCGGCTATATTGTAATATTAGCGTCGCGAAAATGAGCCTGCCGGGAAAGACGTGCCCAGGAAAAACGCGTAAGACTAATACGGGATCAGAAACAGAATGAACGCCCCCGCCAAATCAGAAGAGTTTGCTTCAGCAGTCCCAGCCGGCGTCTTCGCCGAGAAGGTGCTGAGCGTCACGCATTATACTGACCGGCTCTTTCGCTTCACCATGACCCGGCCGCAGGGCTTCCGTTTCCGCTCCGGCGAGTTCGCCATGATCGGTCTCATGGTTGATGGCAAACCGCTTTATCGCGCCTATTCGATCGCGAGCCCCGCCTGGGCCGACGAACTCGAGTTTTTTTCCATCAAGGTGCCGGACGGTCCGCTGACCTCGCACCTGCAAAACATCAAGCCCGGCGACGAAGTGCTGATGCGCAAGAAGCCGACTGGCACGCTGGTTCTCGACGCACTGACACCCGGCCGCCGGCTCTACATGTTCTCCACCGGCACGGGCATCGCACCGTTTGCAAGCCTGATCCGCGACCCGGAAACCTATGAAAAGTACGAGGAAGTCATCCTCACTCACACGACGCGTGACGTGGCCGAGCTGAAATATGGCTTCGATCTCGTCGAGGAAATCCGCAACGATGAGATCCTGAGCGAAGTTGTCGGTGACAAGCTGCGTCACTATGCGACTGTTACCCGCGAGGAATTCCCCTTTAAGGGCCGCATTACCGATCTTATCGAAAACGGCAAGCTTTTCAGTGATCTCGGCGTGCCGCCGCTCGATCCGGCGATCGATCGCGGTATGATCTGCGGCTCCTCCGCCATGCTGAAGGACACCAAGGCACTGCTCGAAAAGGCCGGCCTGAACGAAGGTGCCAACAACAATCCGGCCGAGTTCGTCATCGAGCGCGCTTTCGTCGGTTGATCCGACGAACTATCTAAATCCAGTTGAAAGGCGGCTTTGGCAACACGGCCGCCTTTTTCACGCGCCGCTGAGATAATCGATAAGTGAGGCCATGGCTCTCTCGGCAGCATCAGCATCACCACCCTGAATGGCCTCGATGGCCTGGACATGCATGGCGATCGCCCGGCCCATGCGATCATGCGTCCCGGTGGAATACCACAGTCGGCGTGCGTGCGTTTGCACAGTCGCGAGCGCCGCTGTGATGAAGTTGTTGGGGCAGGCGGCTTCGAGAATCTCGTCGAACGTCTTGTCCGCGGCGAAAAAACCGGGCAGGTCGCCAGTGACGGCGCACTCCGTCATCAGGTGGGCGCATTCCAGCAATTGCTCGCGCTGCTGCGGATCGGCATAAGTCGCAGCTAGCGCGGCTGCGAGCGGTTCCAATTCGCGCCTGACCTGCATTACATGTCGATGATCCTCAGGACGAATCTCGGCAATCTGCAGGCCGACGCGCGGGCGAACATGAATCAAACCTTGCCAGGCAAGCTTCTGGATCGCCTCGCGCACTGGCGTCCGCCCATGCCCCGCCATCTCGATCAGCTGCTTTTCGGTGACGAGGGTGCCTGGCTTCAGCTCAAGCGTTACAATTGCGTGTTCCAGCGCGAGGTAGGCGAGGTGGCTAAGCGAATTCTGCATTCGAGGCTATGTCCGACCTATGCTTGAATGGCACACAATGCCGTCTAGCATTATCGAAGGCAATTGATGTGATATATCAGTGTCGCCGTCTCGAAAGGCCGATGATGCTGGCGCCATGTCGCGGCTCTAGCTGAAAGAACCGCGCATCATTGACCTATTGCGGTCGTAAGGGAGGGCGGCCTTCGTTTGGCGGCCATGAGCAGATCGAGTTCCGTCGATGATGGACCGAACTTGTAGAAGAGGCGCTTTGCCTCCTCATCGTCGAGACGATATTTCCGCGCAAATTCGGTAATGCTGTAGGGGCGGCCGCGAATGACTTTTCGTGTGGTTGTCAGATTGGCGTCTTTCGTCATGTTTCCAACCTCCTTTCGGGTCCATTTTGATAGATAGCGCCGAGGTCGGGCTTGGAAAGGCCTGAAAAAGCGCTGCGGCGTTTCGAATCAGTAGGTTGCGCTTCAAGCGCTCGATGCCGGCATGTCGTTGTCGCGAAAATAAGCCGCGTGTTTTTGCGCGAGATTCTTCCAGCCAGCGCGGCGCATATCCATGCAATAAAAAGGGAAGGCGGTTTGTACCACCTTCCCTTTTTCCTCTTCCCGATTCGGGCCTTTCTAGCCCGATGAGCGCTCAGCGTCTGATTAGGCGACCGACAAAAATCAGGATGCAGGCGCCGATGAAGCCCGTGATCAGGTAGTTCAACCATCCATGGAAGGGCAGGGCGATATGGAGTACGCCCAACAGCCAACTGGCGACGAGTGCACCAACGATGCCGAGGACGATGTTCATGATAATGCCCGTGTTGCTTTTCATGATCATCTCGGCGAACCATCCAGCTAGGCCGCCGATGATAATTGCTGCAATCCAACCGACGTGTGCTTCATCCATAAAAGAACCTCCTGAGGGCCCGACGGGTTGTTAACAATAACTGATATACACCAAAAACGATTCGCACCCCAACTCTTGTGGATGGCGAGCCGATCAATCCATACATTGCAATCCTGATTATTAAGGGAAATTGTTACGGTTGTTTGGGTCCGCGAGAATCGATTGTTTTGGCAAAGGCAGGATTTTTGCCGCTCTGGATCTCCAATTTTCCTCTGCGAAGAGCCGCCTCTCCGGTTCGATACGGCAATTTCATTGCCGGGAGACGAGGAAAAGCATCTTCCTGCCACCGTTACCGCGATTTTATGGGTTGACCACAATAGGGGCTCTGCATATGTTCCGCGCACTTCCAGCCGGGGCAGCCTCTGCCTGCGGAGAGGGAGAGCGTAGCTCAGTCGGTAGAGCAACTGACTTTTAATCAGTAGGTCATGGGTTCGAATCCCATCGCTCTCACCATCGGGCAAAATTTGCCTCTTCCAATATCTTCGCGAATGTTTGTTTAGGCTCCAGTCACCGTTTTCGTGATCGATTTATCGGGACCCATCGCTGAAAATGCTTTCATAGGCTGGTTTGGCTGAGGTGATATATTCAAGCTGGAAGCCGTATTCCGTTGCTCGTCAGCTCGCGTCGCAACCCACAGCTTAGTGATGGCATGTGCCGCAAAATGATTGGAGAAAGCGGCCGGTATGCTGGTAAAATACCCGATCAAGATCACGGGTGATAAAACGATGGGCGAATGATGGAATTCGTGGCGGAGCTATCTTTGTGGGAAATCTATGCAATTATTTGCGGATTGCTGGGTTCCCTGGGAATTTTGCTCGGCCTGATCGCCGGAAAGAGATCCGGGATCGCGCTGAGACTGCTGCCCCTTGTCGGTATCGCAATGACGACGCCGGTCACGGAGCGCCTGGTGCTTCCCTACCTCAACGGTCGCTATCCGGTGATCTTCGCCAACAAGGATTTGCCCAGGAAAGTCGACCAGAAGACCACGCTGACGAAAGTTGATCTCACCGACCACATCTACAGCTATTTCTTCGACCTTGATGATGACGACGATGATTTCGATGCGCCTCTCGTCAAATCCGCGCAGCTTACGGACCTGTGCGACTTCCTGCTGCCGAAATTCAGTTCCGGCGAGGCCTCTCTGGCGAACTATATCTATCAGTTCAAGGGCAAGGACTACTCTTTCTCGGTTGATAGTACCGACTGCTCGTGAGGTCTACACACATCATATAGCGATGGCCGCTCTGATCTGAGACGGCCGGCGACTATGCCGGTCTCAGCCATCTGCAGCGCGGCGGCCTATCTGAAATCGGGGATATTCCGGTGAAGAAGGGAGAACACGCCTGTCGGCTGATAGCCACGATCGGGGAACCTAATCGAATCGGCCGAGTTTTCTTTAAAACAGAAAGGAGGCGCAGCTTGGCTTATGATCAATCGCGTAATCCGCAAGGAGAAAAGCAAAACAAGCAATCACTTGCGAAAATACAGCATAGCAAGGCACATCACGAAGACAGAGCCGCGGAAGAGCAAAATAAGGCTCCGCTCGTCGCCGATCCCCGCAATAGGCTTCGGGGCGGCAAAATTGATCCGGTGACAAAGGAACTGAAACCGAAGCGGATATGAGCATTTCCGTGCTGGGCCGAACGACGGCAGGGAAGCCGATTTCATCCTCGGCCAAACGGATAGAGTCCGACGGTCGCGCAATAGGATGGTAGCATTTGTAACGCTTACGCACTTAAAAGCTTGAGAAAGACACGCCAACGGCAAACTGCCGGCTTTCTCTGCCATGCATCAATATTTCGATCCGAGTTTCTGAGGAGATGATCAGCCTCTCGCAGCGATCAACTCTACCGTCATTTCAACGGCAAAGTTGACCGTTGGTGAGACTGGTTCTGGATGCTAGGACTTGCCGCCGTTCTTCTTGCAATCGCTTCTGAACTTGGCGCGCGCTTTTCCATGCAGGCCCTTGGCGTCGGCCTGGGCCGAGCATGCTTTGGAAACAGCCGTCTGAGCCGGTTTCATCGCCTTTGGCTTGGTCATCGTCGTGGTGGCCGAAGGAGTCGTGGTGGTGGTCGAAGGAGTCGACGTCGTTGCGGTAGGGGTTTTCGTCGTGGTGCTGGGGGTCGCCGTTTGTGCCATGGCACTTACGCTGAAGAGCGCAACAAAGGCTGCAGTCGTGAACATGGTAGCAATTCGCATGGGGCTTTTCCTCCGATAACTAACCTTGGAATGGAATGTACGTTGTCCTACGAACGATAGCAGCTTGAACCAATATTCCTGCAAAAGCAATTCGGTCGTTAGGTGGGCTCTGCGGCCGCTGGTCACGCGAGGCTATGCTTGCTTTCTCGCGGTGGTTTAGTGTGAATAATCATTCAACTTATGGGATATTCGGTTGTTCCGCTCGAAAAGGTGATTGGCTTTCATAGGCGAGCGACGCTAGGAAGGGACCGGAATGACATAGCCGGAGTCCATCGTGTCGCTTGCCGATATCTCGCTTCTGAGTGCCTTGCTTGCAGGAGCGCTTTCTTTTCTCTCGCCCTGCGTGCTGCCGCTCGTGCCGCCTTATCTCTGCTACATGGCGGGGATTTCGGTAGAGCAGTTTCGTGGCGGCGGCGCAGCGGCTGTGGCGCAACCGAGCGTTCGCGGCAATGTGCTGGTGTCTGCGCTGTTTTTCACATTGGGGTTCGCCACGGTATTCGTTGCGCTGGGGGCCGGCGCGTCTTCCATCGGCCTGCTGCTGCGCCAGCACCTCGATATTCTCGCCAAGATCGGCGGGCTCATCATCGTCGTCATGGGCCTGAATTTCCTCGGCGTTTTTCGCATCGGCCTTCTTGCGCGGGAGGCACGCTTCCAGAGCGGTGGCAAGCCGGCGACGCTGACAGGCGCCTATGTCATGGGCCTTGCCTTCGCCTTTGGCTGGACGCCCTGCATCGGCCCGGTGCTCGGCGCCATTCTTGGCATTGCAGCCTCGCGCGAAACGGTCGGTGCAGGCGCCGGCCTGCTTACCGTCTATTCGCTCGGGCTTGCCATTCCTTTCTGGATCGCCGCCGGTTTTTCTGGCGCTTTCATGAGCTTCCTTTCCCGTTTCCGCCGCCATCTCGGTACAGTGGAGAAGGTCATGGGTGGCCTTCTTGTGCTGACGGGCCTCGCCTTCATCTTTGGCTATATCAGCGATATGGCGATCTGGTTTCAGCAGACATTTCCAATCCTGATGAAAATCGGCTAAGCCGGGCGATATCTTTCGCCCTCATTTTCCACGGCCAAATGGAACATGCGTGATGGCTGCGGTAACATCCTGTGCGCTATTTGCCGTGGGTGTCACGCTCGCCTTGCGCCCGCTGAAACGAATCCGGTCGAGATCGCCTATATCGTGCTGGTGACGCTTATCCCGCATCGGCTCGCGGTCTGCATCATTCTGCAGACTGCCGACGGCAACGAACGTCTTTGTCATCACTCGGCAATACGATGTCTGCCAGGAGCGGGCGTCCGCCACCGTCCTCATCACCACGCCCTGTTCCGTGGTGACGGTTTCGCTGGCGCTCTACCTGATAAAGTCGGGCGCTTTACCCACGCAGCTTTTCGCGTAATGCCGACGAAAAATCGCGCAGACCGCCGCCGGGTT
>JBCNPI010000347.1:0-6135 GCA_039593415.1 Rhizobium sp.
ACGATCTCCGGATAGGAAATCGCCAGGCGACAGCCGCGATGGCCGAGCATGGGATTGAACTCGTGCAGTGCATCCACCCGCTGGCGTAGCGCGGCCGGCTCCATGCCCATGATGCCGGCCACTTCGGCAATCTCCTCATCCGTCTTCGGCAGGAATTCGTGAAGCGGCGGATCGAGCAGGCGGATGGTCACCGGCAGGCCATGCATGATGGTGAACAGGCCGGTGAAATCGAGCCGCTGCATCGGCATCAGCTTGGCAAGAGCGGCGCGACGCCCCTCCTCGTCTTCGGCGAGAATCATTTCGCGCATCACATGGATGCGGTCGCCTTCGAAGAACATGTGCTCGGTGCGGCAAAGACCGATGCCTTCGGCGCCGAAGGAGCGGGCAGCACGCGCATCGGCAGGCGTGTCGGCATTGGTGCGCACCGTCATGCGGCGCGAGCGGTCGGCCCAAGCCATGATGCGGCCGAAATCGCCTGACAATTCTGGCTGGATCATCGGCACTTCGCCCTTCAGGACCTGGCCGGTAGAGCCGTCGATCGTGACGATATCGCCCTTCTTCAGGGTGACGCCGATGCCGATTAGCTTTTCATTGCGCATGTCGATGCGCATGGTGCCGGCACCGACAACGCAGGGAATGCCCATGCCGCGGGCAACGACGGCCGCATGGCTGGTCATGCCGCCGCGCGTCGTCAGGATCGCCTCGGCGGCATGCATGCCGTGAATATCTTCGGGACTCGTCTCGATGCGCACGAGAATGGCTTTGCGGCCTTCCTCCTCGGCAATGATCGCCTCTTCGGCGGTGAAGACGATTTCGCCAGTGGCAGCACCCGGCGATGCGGGCAGGCCGGAGCCGATGACCTCGCGGCGGACGCGCGGGTCGATCGTCGGATGCAGAAGCTGGTCCAGCGACGTCGGATCGATGCGGGAAACCGCTTCATCCTCGGTGATCAGCCCTTCATCGACCATGTCAACGGCGATCTTCATCGCCGCCTTGGTGGTTCGCTTGGCGTTGCGGGTCTGCAGCATCCAGAGCTTGCCGCGCTCGATGGTGAATTCCAAATCCTGTACGTCGCGATAATGCGCTTCCAGCTGCGCGCAGATATTCCGGAACTCGGCGAAGGCTTCCGGCATCAGCTTTTCCATCGAGGGCTTGTCATAGCCGGAGGCGATTCGGGCGACTTCCGTGATGCTTTGCGGCGTGCGTATGCCGGCGACGACATCCTCCCCTTGCGCATTGACCAGGAATTCGCCGTAGAGCTCCTTCTCTCCCGTGGACGGATTGCGGGTGAAGGCAACGCCGGTGGCCGACGAGTTGCCAAGATTGCCAAAAACCATCGCCTGAATGTTGACCGCGGTGCCCCAGGCCTCGGGAATATTGTGCAGATGACGATAGGTGACGGCACGAGCGTTCATCCAGCTCGCAAAGACGGCACCGACGGCGCCCCAAAGCTGAACCTCCGGCTCCTGCGGGAAGGCCTCGCCCACTTCCTCCTCGATGACGGTCTTGTAGAGGGAGACGACGTGCTGCCACTCGACTGCGGTCAGATCGGTGTCGAACTCATGACCGAATCTCGCCTTCTCATCCTCCAGGATCTCTTCGAAGACTTCGTTGTCGAGGCCCATGACGACATCGGCATACATCTGGATGAAACGGCGATAGCTATCCCAGGCGAAGCGCGCATCACCGGCATCGTGGCCGAGCGCTTGCACCGTGGCATCGTTGAGGCCGAGATTGAGGACCGTGTCCATCATGCCCGGCATGGAAGCACGCCCGCCGGAGCGCACGGAAACAAGCAGCGGCCGTTCGGTATCGCCGAACTTGCGTCCGGTGACAGCCTCCATCCGCTGCAGGCCCTGCATGACCTGCGGCTTCAGCTCGTCGGGGATCTTACGTCCGTTCTTGTAATAGAAAGCGCAGACATCGCTGACGATCGTCAGGCCCGGCGGAACCGGCAGGCCAAGATTGCACATTTCTGCAAGATTAGCGCCCTTGCCGCCGAGCCGCTCAAAATCTCCGGCGCCCCCCTCCGCCTTACCGTCGCCGAATGTATAGACCCAATTCGTCATTGTCTCCGTCCAACTCCTCCGGTTGAACTTAATTCATTGAGGCACAAATGAAAATCGACAATTATGGCAAAATGTTGCGTTGCACAATAAATTAGACCCGGAGCCTCCGATTTCAATCGATTGATCGAAATCGGCAGCTTCCGGGCCTTGATGGCAACCGACAATTCAACTGCTTTCGCGCTGAATCTCTGGAGCCTGGCAACTACGCCTGCGGCTCGCGTAGAGCCAAGATCTTGTCGATCCGCATACCGTCGAGATCGACGATCTCGAAATGCCAGCCGCCAAAGGAAAAGCTCTCGCCCACCTCGGGCAGATGGCCGAGCTGGTAGAGGGCAAAGCCTGCCAGCGTATGGAAATTGACCTCCTCCTCGCTGAAACGAAGCCCTAGCCGCGCGAAGGCGTCATAGACGGGCATCATGCCCTCCATCAGCAGCGATCCGTCGGCACGTTCGACGACATCGGGCGTTTCGTTTTCCGTGTCGGGCAGATCGCCGGCGATCGCCTCCAGCAGGTCCGTCTGCGTGACGATGCCTTCCAGACTGCCATATTCGTCGATGACCATGGCGAGGCGGACTGGCGCCCGCTTGAAGTTTTCCAGCACCTTGAAGACGGCCGTGGATTCGTGAACGACCAGCGGCTGGCGGATGACGGCCATCGGGTTCAGCGGCTCGCCGTTCAGAAGCTGGTCGAGCAGATCCTTCTTCAAGATCATGCCGATCGGCTCATCGATCGAGCCGCGCCCAACCAGAAGCTGCTCGAAACGGCTTTCGCGAATAGTTTTCTGCATTACCTCCGGCGGATCGTCGGCATCGATCCATTCAACTTCTAGCCGCGGCGTCATGATGTCGGAGACATCGCGATCGCCAATATTGAAGACGCGTTCGACCAGATCCTGCTGGGCCTGCTCCAGAAGGCCGGCCTCCTGGCTTTCGGCGATCAGGAGCTTGATTTCTGCCGGCGAATGCAGCGAACCCTCGCCCGCTCCGGGTCGCAGGCCGAAGAGGCGAAGGACGAGATTGCCAAGGCCGTTCAGCACGGTGATTGCCGGACGGAGCAGGAAGAGGAACAGGCCGAGTGGACGCACGACACCGAGAGCTGTACCTTCGCTGCGCTGCAATGCCAGGCTCTTCGGCGCAAGTTCGCCGAGGACGATATGAAGTGCGGTGATGATGATGAAAGAAATGGCGACGGCGATCGCATGCGATCCAGCCGCGGCCCATGTCCCAGGAAGAAAATCGAGCAGCGGCTCCAGCAAATGAGCAAGAGCGGGTTCACCGACCCAGCCGAGGGCAAGCGAGGAAATGGTGATGCCAAGCTGTGTCGCCGCCAGGTTGGCATCGAGATTGTCGATTGCCTTCTGCAGCGCTTTGGCGTTCATACGCCCTTCGGTAACGAGCTCCGCCACCCGGCTGCGGCGGACGGAAACCAGGGAGAACTCGGCCGCAACGAAGAAACCGTTGGCGGCGACAAGCAGCAATACGGCAAGTATTCCGAGGAAATCGAAAATACCGCCAGTCGAGTCAGACATACTTCCCTTCCGGGCGGATCAGCGCCCATGTTGTTGATTGAAAAACGAAACTAACACGCTTTCACGACGTGCGGCAGCCGACACGGCAATTTCTTGTCGAAACGGAAACCGTTTTCTCAATCCAGACGTGGGACAGCGCTCAAGCGATTTCGCGCAACCGTTCGGCAGTCTGCAGATCAACGGAAACGAGCTGCGAGACACCCTGTTCCGCCATGGTGACGCCAAAGAGGCGATTCATGCGGGCCATGGTAATCGGATTGTGGGTGATGACGACGAAGCGGGTCTCCGTGGAGGCCGCCATCTCGTCCATGAGATTGCAGTAGCGCTCGACATTGTGGTCGTCGAGCGGCGCGTCCACTTCGTCCAGAACACAGATCGGCGCGGGATTGGTGAGGAACACCGCAAAGATCAGCGCCATGGCCGTCAGCGCCTGCTCGCCGCCCGACAGCAGCGTCATGGTCTGCGGCTTCTTGCCCGGCGGGCGGGCGAGGATTTCGAGACCGGCTTCCAGCGGGTCGTCCGACTCTATGAGCTGCAGCTCGGCCGTGCCGCCGCCGAAAAGATGGGTGAACAGGCGCTGGAACTGGGCATTGACGATGTCGAAGGCGACGATCAGGCGTTCGCGGCCTTCGCGGTTGAGGCTCTGGATCGCGCCGCGCAGCTTGCGGATGGCATCGATGACGTCATCGCGCTCCTTGATCAGCGCCTGCAGCCGCTCCGTCAGCTCCTTGCTCTCTTCCTCGGCGCGCAGGTTGACGGCGCCGAGACGTTCGCGCTCGATCTTCAGCCGCTCGAGCTCACGCTCGACCTCGCGGAGGTCAGGCACGCTCTGCGACGCGGAAAGGCCGGTCAGGCGCATGGCCTCGTGCGGCTCGACATTGAGCGCCTGGCGGATACGCAATTCGCTCTCCTGCCGGCGTTCCCGCGCGGACACCAGCCGTTCCTCGACACGGCCGCGCTTCTCGCGGCTTTCCGCCAATTCGGAAAGCGCGGTCGCCGCGTGGCGATCGGCTTCACGCTGGACGGCCTCCGCTTCGGCAAGGCGGTCGGCGGCGTGGCGGCGGGCCTCCTCGGTCTTCTGCAGCTCGTTCATCAAGGCGCGACGCTTGTCGTCGAATTCGTCAGGGGCGAGATCGAGCTCGGCCGCTTCCTCACGCGCTTCCTCTTCACGGTCGCGCAGCGTCTGAATGTGCTCCTCGGCGCTGGCCGCGCGCTGGCGCCAGGTGTCGCGCTCCTGACGGATCGCCAGAAAACGGCGCTGCCGCGCCTCGTTTTCGCGGTTCAGACCCTCATGACGGGCTCGGGCTTCGGCCAGGATGCCGCGATCCGTCGCGACTTCGGCCTGCTGGTCGCGCAGCTTCAGATCGATGGCATCGAGATTCGGCGCATCTTCCAGTTCGATTCGGGCATTTTCATCCTGCGTGGCCACATCTTCCAGCTGCTCCTGCAGCCGGCTGACGGCCTCGAGGATCACGTCGCGACGGCGGACGAGATCGCCGGAAGCGCGCTCCGCCGCAGCGAGCGCTTCGCGTGCCTCGGCCAGATGCCGCGCAGCAAGGCGGCTCGCGTCGCGGGCCGTCGCCAGATGGCCCTCTTCGACCCGGATCGCATCGGCGGCTGCCGACAGACGTTCCTCGGCCTCGACAAGCACATCACGGGCGAGCTCGGCTTCGACTTCCAGCTCGGAAAGGCGGTTCTTCTGCGCCAGCCGCAGGGCAGCCGCACTCGGCGCATCCGCTCCAGTCACATGACCATCCCAGCGGAACACGGCGCCATCCCTGGTCACCAGCCGCTGCCCCGGCTTCAGCTCCGGCATCAGCCGCAGGGCGTCTTCAGCCGCAACGATGCCGATCTGGCGCAGGCGCCGCGTCAATGCGGCCGGGGCACCGACATGGGTGATCAAAGGTGCGACGCCTTCCGGCAAAGCCGGATCGGCCGCGCCGCTGCCATTGTCGGACCAATAGACCGGCGCCTGAGCATCGAGAGAGGATTCCAGATCGTCGCCGAGTGCAGCGCCGAGCGCCGTCTCGAAGCCGCGGTCGACGCGCAGCTCTTCGGCAACCGGCGAAAAAGCGCCGGAGGTATCGCCCGCCGCCAGCATCTTGGAAATGGTACGAGCCTCGGTTTCGAGCGCATTCAGACGCGCCCGCGCCTGCTCGACCGGTCCGCGTGACAGCGCCTCGGTTTCGCGCGCCTTGGCGAGAACGGCTTCGACGCGCTGGGTCTCACCTTCCGCATCGGCAACGACATTCTCCGCCGCCTCGACCATATCGCGCTTTTCGCCAGGATCGGGCAAATGAGCCATCTTCTCGTCGATGGCAGCAAGCTCGCCGTTCGCTTCGCTCGCTTGTCGTTCCAGCCGCATCTTGCGGTCGGCCAAATCGCGAATGGCTCGCTCCAGCTGATTTCGGGCGGCGGCGGCTTCGGCCCGCTCGGCAGTCAGGGCAGTAAATATGCGCTCGCTGTCGGCAAGCTTGGCGGCAGCCTCCTCGAAAGCGACGCGCGTCTCCTCGGCAAGCCTGCCGGAATCGGCAAGGA
>JBCNPI010000348.1:0-6131 GCA_039593415.1 Rhizobium sp.
GGGCCGACATTCCGAAATTACATGATCCGCCGGCGGCTCTCAGATCGTCGGACAGGAATTTTGCATCCGTTCTCACCCCGGAGGGGGCTTTGATATGAACATCTCCAGATTCTTTGTCGACCGCCCGGTCTTTGCCGGTGTTCTTTCGGTCCTCATCGTGGTTGCCGGCCTAATCGGCCTCAGAGCGCTGCCGATCTCCGAATATCCGGAGGTCGTGCCGCCGTCGATCGTCGTACGCGCCACCTATCCCGGCGCCAACCCGACCGTCATCGCCGAAACGGTGGCGACGCCGCTCGAAGAGCAGATCAACGGCGTCGAGGGCATGCTCTACATGTCCAGCCAGGCGACATCGGACGGCGTCCTCAACGTGACGGTCACCTTCAAGCTCGGCACCGATCCGGACAAGGCACAGCAGCTCGTGCAGAATCGCGTTTCGCAGGCCGAGCCGCGCCTACCCGCGGAAGTCCGTGCCCTCGGCATCACGACCGTCAAGAGCTCGCCCGACTTCATCATGGTCGTCAACCTCGTCTCGGACGGGGCAGACCACGACATCACCTATCTGCGAAACTATGCGACCCTCAACATCAAAGACCGGCTTGCCCGGATCGAAGGCGTCGGACAGGTGCAGGTCTTCGGCGCCGGCGACTACTCCATGCGCGTATGGATCGATCCGCAGAAGGCGGCCGAGCATAATCTTGCCGCCGGCGACATCAGCAATGCGATCAGCTCTCAGAACGTCCAGGCTGCGGCCGGTATCATCGGTGCCTCGCCCAGCCGGCCGGGCGTAGATCTGCAGCTCAACGTCAACGCCCAGGGCCGCCTGCGCACACCTGAGGAGTTCGGCAACATCATCGTCAAAACGGGCGCCAATGGCGAGATCACCCGTCTTCGCGACGTCGCTCGCGTCGAGCTCGGTGCGGAAGACTATACGCTGCGTTCGCTGCTCGACGGCAAGCCGGCCGTCGCCGTCGCGGTTCTCCAGGCGCCCGGTTCGAACGCGATCGAGATCGCGAACAATGTGCGCTCGACCATGAACGTGCTGCAGCAGGCCATGCCGGCGGGCGTTAAGTACGAGATCGTCTACGACACGACGAAATTCGTCCGCGCCTCGATCGAGAAGGTCATCGACACGCTGCTCGAAGCCATCGCGCTCGTCGTCCTCGTCGTCATCCTGTTCCTGCAGACATGGCGCGCCTCCATCATCCCGCTGATCGCCGTTCCGGTGTCGATCATCGGCACCTTTGCGGTGATGTATGTCTTCGGCTTCTCGATCAACGCGCTTAGTCTATTCGGCCTGGTGCTGGCGATCGGTATTGTCGTGGACGACGCGATCGTGGTGGTCGAGAACGTCGAACGCAATATCGAGAGCGGGCTAAATCCGAGAGACGCCACCTACAAGGCCATGAGGGAAGTTTCCGGTCCGATCATCGCAATCGCGCTGGTTCTGGTCGCGGTCTTCGTGCCGCTCGCCTTCATCTCCGGCCTGTCCGGCCAGTTCTATCGCCAGTTCGCGCTGACGATCGCCATCTCGACCGTCATCTCCGCCTTCAACTCGCTTACCCTGTCCCCGGCACTGGCATCCCTGCTCCTGAAGGGCCATCACGCGCCTAAGGATTGGTTGACGCGGATCATGGATGCGGTCTTCGGCTGGTTCTTCCGCGGCTTCAACCGGGCGTTCGGAGCCGGCTCGAAATACTACGGCAAGGGCGTCGGCCGCCTGGTGTCGCGCAAGAGCATCGTCATGGTGGTCTATCTAGCGCTGGTGGGAGCGACTTATAGCCTGTTCACAACGGTTCCAGGCGGTTTTGTGCCGTCGCAGGACAAGCAATATCTGATCGGCTTTGCACAGTTGCCGGATGCCGCAAGCCTCGACCGTACGGAGAGCGTGATTAAGCGCATGACTGATATCGCGCTGAAGCAGCCGGGTGTTGCCAATGCGATCGCCTTCCCAGGCCTGTCGATCAACGGCTTCACCAATTCCTCGAACGCAGGCATCGTTTTCGTGACGCTGAAGGATTTCGACGAGCGTAAGACGCCGAACCTCTCGGGCGGGGCGATCGCCATGGCACTGAACCAGAAGTTCGGCGCCATCCAGGATGCCTTCATCGCCATGTTCCCGCCGCCGCCGGTCAACGGTCTCGGTACAACAGGCGGCTTCAAGCTGCAGATCGAGGATCGCGCCGGCCTCGGCAACCAGGCGCTCGACCAGGCTGCCAAGGCAGTGATCGCCAAGGCCTACCAGACACCGGAACTCACCGGCATCTTCTCGAGCTTCCAGATCAACGTGCCGCAGCTTTTCGCCGATCTCGACCGCGCCAAGGCCGAGCAGCTCGGGGTCTCCGTCACCGACGTCTTCCAGGCGCTGCAGATCTATCTCGGTTCGCTCTATGTGAACGACTTCAACGCCTTCGGCCGCACCTACAGCGTCCGCGTGCAGGCCGATGCCAAGTTCCGTGCTCAGCCGGAAGATATCGGCCAGTTGAAGGTTCGTTCGGCATCGGGTCAGATGATCCCGCTTTCAGCCTTGCTGAAGGTGAATGCCACGACCGGTCCGGAACGCACGAACCGCTATAACGGCTTTCTGGCAGCCGACATAAATGGCGGCCCGGCTCCCGGTTTTTCGTCAGGCCAGGCACAAGCAGCGATCGAGAAGATTCTGCATGAGACGTTGCCGCCCGGTATAGACTTCGAATGGACTGATTTGACCTACCAGCAGATCCTGGCCGGCAATTCCAGCGTCGTCGTCTTCCCGCTGGCGCTGCTTCTGGTCTTCCTCGTGCTGGCCGCCCAATACGAGAGCCTGACCTTGCCGCTCGCCATCATCATGATCGTGCCGATGGGCGTCTTGGCGGCGCTGACCGGCGTCTGGCTCACGGGTGGAGACAACAACATCTTCACCCAGATCGGCCTGGTGGTGCTCGTCGGTCTATCGGCGAAGAACGCGATCCTGATCGTGGAATTCGCCCGCGAGCTGGAGTTCGAAGGCCGCACGCCGGTCCAGGCCGCAATCGAGGCCAGCCGCCTGCGTCTGCGCCCGATCCTGATGACCTCCATGGCCTTCATCATGGGTGTCGTGCCGCTGGTCACCTCGACCGGTGCCGGTTCCGAAATGCGTGCTGCCATGGGTGTCGCGGTGTTCTCGGGCATGATTGGCGTCACTTTCTTCGGCATCTTCATGACGCCGGTCTTCTACGTGCTGATCCGCAGGCTGACGGGCAATCGTCCGCTGAAGCAGCACCCGCACAACGACAACGAACATTTGGCGGAGGTACTCCCGATCGCCGCCGAATAGGGGCCGTGTCGAGCGGTACTCCAGTGCTCGACGCGCCAAAGGCGGGGCCGAAAGGTCCCGCTTTTTTGTGTTCATATTTTTGTTTCAGCTAATTTACCATTCTTTCGAAGAATTTGCGGCATGGCCGCCGATTTCCTTTGCATGCTGGCGCCAGAGGTTTATCAAGCTTTTGGAAGAGTTGATTGACGTACATCGGGCGTGGAGGCGCCTGTGAAGTTTGGGACTGGAGGCCACCGCAGCCGGAAGGTCGTTGCCGCATCCCAAGGGAAAGGCTCTGGCATTCTGTTTCGGTGTCCGATGCGTTCCAATTCGGAGGATGTTTATGCACGGCAGGAAAATCGCTTTTCTCGGAACGGGATTGATGGGCGCGCCGATGGCGCGGCGGCTGCTTGCCGCCGGCTTTGCGGTGACCGTCTGGAATCGCGACCGGAGCAAGGCCGAGCCTCTGGCTGCCGATGGTGCGACGGTCGCCGATACTGCTGTCGAGGCTGCGAGAGGAGCGTCCGTTCTCTTCACCATGCTGACGAACGGCGGTGCCGTTGGTGAAGTCCTGTTCGGCAGCGGTGTGGCAGATGTGCTTGAGGCTGGAACGATCGTAATCGACAACAGCTCGATATCCCCGGCTGTCGCTCGCGAACACGCCTTCAAACTCGCCGAGCGCGGCATCCGGCATATCGATGCACCGGTTTCCGGCGGCGTGGTGGGGGCAGAGGCAGGGACGCTCGCGATCATGGCCGGTGGCGATGCGGGAGTCATCGACGACGTTCGCGATATCATGGCGCCCCTAGGACGAGTGACCCGTGTCGGTCCCAGCGGTACGGGCCAGCTTGCAAAGCTCGGCAACCAGCAGATCGTTGCCGTTACCATCGGTGCCGTCGCTGAGGCGATGCTGCTGGTTGAGGCTGGCGGCGGTTCACGCGAGGCGTTTCGAGCCGCCATTCGCGGCGGCTTTGCCGAGAGCCGGATTCTGGAGCGGCATGGCCAGCGCATGATCGAGCGCAACTTCGAGCCGGGCGGCACGGCCCGCAATCAATTGAAGGATCTCGATACGGTGCTGGCGGCGGCGCAGAGCCTTTCACTTCATCTGCCGCTGACCGAAGCCGTCCGTGCCGAGTTTGCCGAATTCGTGGAAAATGGTGGTGGCGAGCAGGATCACAGCGGCTTGCTGCAGCATCTGGAAGACAAGAATGCCCGAGGAAAGGCTTGAGGAAGAGATGAGCGATAAGGCTGCATCCAAGCGTCGTCTGCGTTCGCAGGACTGGTTCGACAATCCCGATCATATCGATATGACGGCGCTTTATCTCGAGCGCTTCATGAATTACGGCATCACGCCGGAGGAGCTGCGCTCGGGCAAGCCGATCATCGGAATAGCCCAGAGCGGCAGCGATCTCACGCCTTGCAACCGTCATCACCTCGATCTTGCCAAACGCGTGCGCGACGGCATTCGCGACGCGGGCGGCATTCCGATCGAATTTCCGACCCATCCGATCTTCGAAAACTGCAAGCGCCCGACGGCAGCGCTCGACCGCAATCTTGCCTATCTTGGTCTGGTCGAAGTGCTCTACGGCTATCCGCTTGACGGCGTCGTGCTGACGACCGGCTGCGACAAGACCACGCCGTCGGCGCTTATGGCTGCGTCTACGGTCAATATTCCGGCGATCGTTCTCTCCGGCGGCCCGATGCTCGATGGCTGGCATGAGGGTGAGCTTGCCGGCTCTGGTACGGTGATCTGGCGCTCGCGCCGCAAGCTGGCCGCTGGCGAGATCGACGAAGAAGAGTTTATGGAGGCATCGCTTGCCTCCGCGCCTTCGATCGGCCATTGCAACACCATGGGAACGGCGTCGACCATGAATGCCATGGCGGAAGCGCTCGGCATGTCTCTGACCGGCTGCGCCGCCATTCCCGGTGCCTATCGCGAGCGCGGCCAGATGGCCTATCGCACCGGACGGCGGGCCGTGGAGCTGGTGCTGGAGGATATCAAGCCTTCGGATGTGCTGACGCGTGAGGCCTTCCTCAATGCCATTCGCGTCAATTCCGCCATCGGCGGTTCGACCAACGCACAGCCGCATCTGGCTGCCATGGCAAAACATGCCGGCGTCGAGCTTTATCCTGACGACTGGCAGGTGCATGGTTTCGACATTCCGCTGCTCGCCAATGTGCAGCCGGCAGGCGCCTATCTCGGCGAGCGTTTCCATCGTGCCGGCGGCGTTCCGGCTATCATGTGGGAGCTACTGCAGGCCGGCAAGCTTGATGGCAGCTGTCCAACCGTCACGGGCCGGACGATGGCGGAGAACCTGAAGGGCCGGGAGGCGACCGATCGCGAGGTGATCCGTCCCTTCGCCGAACCGCTGAAGGAGCGTGCCGGCTTTCTGGTTCTCAAGGGCAATCTGTTCGACTTCGCCATCATGAAGATGAGTGTCGTGTCGGAAGAGTTCCGCAGCCGCTATCTGCAGGAGCCGGGCCATGAAGGCGTATTTGAAGGCAAGGCAGTAGTCTTCGACGGGTCGGAGGATTATCACAAGCGCATCAACGATCCCGATCTCGGCATCGACGCGAGGACCATTCTCGTTATCCGCGGCGCTGGACCGATCGGCTGGCCGGGATCGGCCGAGGTCGTGAACATGCAGCCGCCGGACGCGCTCTTGAAGCAGGGTATCCGCAGCCTCCCGACGATCGGCGATGGCCGTCAGTCCGGTACGGCCGACAGCCCTTCGATCCTCAACGCCTCGCCGGAAAGCGCTGCGGGCGGCGGGCTTGCCTGGCTCAGGACCGGCGACATCATCCGCATCGATTTCAATCAGGGGCGCTGCGACATGCTGGTGGACGAGGCAGAGATAGG
>JBCNPI010000349.1:0-6125 GCA_039593415.1 Rhizobium sp.
GCTTAATGCTCTTTCCGATGCGGCTCTTGGCCGTTCGCACCGCGCGAAGGTCGGCAAGGCAAAGCTGAAGCAGGCCATTGATCTTACCCGTGAAATTCTGGAAGTGCCGGCGGATTACCGCATCGGTATCGTTCCGGCTTCCGACACCGGCGCCGTCGAAATGGCGCTCTGGTCGCTGCTCGGCGAACGCGGCGTCGACATGCTTGCCTGGGAAAGCTTCGGTGCCGGCTGGGTCACCGACGTCGTCAAGCAGCTGAAGCTCAAGGACGTCCGCAAGCTTGAGGCCGGTTACGGCGAGCTGCCCGATCTTTCCGCCGTCGATTTCGACCGCGACGTGGTCTTCACCTGGAACGGCACCACCTCGGGTGTTCGCGTTCCGAACGGCGATTTCATCCCCGCCGACCGCAAGGGCCTGACGATCTGCGACGCCACCTCGGCTGCCTTTGCTCAGAACCTCGATTATGCCAAGCTCGACGTTGTTACCTTCTCTTGGCAGAAGGTTCTCGGCGGCGAGGGCGCACATGGCGTCATCATCCTGTCGCCGCGCGCTGTCGAGCGCCTGACGACCTATCAGCCGGCCTGGCCGCTGCCGAAGATCTTCCGCATGACCAGCGGCGGCAAGCTGATCGAAGGTATCTTCACCGGCGAGACGATCAACACGCCTTCGATGCTCTGCGTCGAAGATTATATCGACGCTCTCCTCTGGGCGAAGGAACTCGGCGGCCTGAAGGCGCTGATCGGCCGTGCCGATGCCAATGCCAAGGTCATCCACGATTTCGTGGCCGCCAACGACTGGATCGCCAATCTCGCCGTCAAGGCGGAGACGGAATCCAACACGTCAGTCTGCCTGAAGATCGTCGACAAGGATGTCACCGCTCTCGATGCAGACGGTCAGGCGAATTTCGCCAAGGGCCTGGTTGCGCTCCTCGAAAAGGAAGGCGTCGCCTATGATATCGGCCATTACCGCGACGCGCCGTCGGGCCTGCGTATCTGGGCCGGTGCGACGATCGAAGCTTCCGATATGCAGAAGCTGATGCCCTGGCTCGCCTGGGCTTTCGAAACGCAGAAGGCGACGCTCTCCCAGGCTGCTGCCTGAGGTTTGAAGCGTTCACGGCTCCGCCAATGGGGCGGAGCCCGGCATTCCGAACTTATTTCTAGCTGACCTTTTTCAGGAGGCCTCAATGGCACCTCGCGTTCTCGTATCCGACGAATTGTCGGAAACCGCCGTCCAAATCTTCCGCGACCGCGGCGTCGAAGTCGATTTCCAGCCGCAGCTTGGCAAGGACAAGGACAAACTGTTCGAAATCATCGGCAATTATGATGGTCTTGCCATCCGTTCCGCCACTAAGGTGACGGAGAAGATCATCGAAGCGGCGAAGAACCTCAAGGTCGTCGGCCGGGCCGGCATCGGTGTCGACAATGTCGATATTCCGGCCGCCTCGCGTCGCGGTATCATCGTCATGAACACGCCGTTCGGCAATTCGATCACCACCGCCGAACACGCCATCGCCCTTATGTTCGCAGTTGCCCGCCAGCTTCCGGCTGCCGATGCCTCGACACAGGCCGGCAAGTGGGAAAAGTCGAAGTTCATGGGTGTCGAAATCACCGGCAAGACGCTCGGGGTCATCGGCGCCGGCAATATCGGCTCCATCGTGATCGCGCGTGCTCTAGGCCTGAAGATGCACGTCGTTGCCTACGACCCCTTCCTGTCGAAGGAGCGCGCCGAGGAAATGGGCGTGACCAAGGTCGAACTCGACGAGCTTTTCGCCCGCGCCGACTTCATCACGCTTCATGTGCCGCTGACCGACAAGACCCGCAACATCATCGACGCCAGCGCCATTGCCAAGATGAAGGAAGGCGTGCGCATCATCAACTGCGCCCGCGGCGGTCTGGTCGATGAGGCAGCTCTTGCCGCCGCCATCAAGTCCGGCCATGTCGCCGGTGCCGCCTTCGACGTCTTCGAAGTCGAGCCGGCCAAGGAAAGCCCGCTCTTCGGCCTGCCAAACATCGTCTGCACGCCGCATCTTGGCGCCTCGACGACCGAAGCCCAGGAGAACGTCGCTCTCCAGGTCGCCGAGCAAATGTCGGACTACCTCATGAAGGGCGCCGTCTCCAACGCCATCAACATGCCTTCGATTACCGCTGAAGAAGCGCCGATCCTGAAGCCGTTCATCAAGCTTGCCGATGTTCTCGGCGCCTTCGTTGGGCAAGTCACGGACGATCCGATCAAGGAAATCGAGATTCTCTACGACGGCGTGACCGCCGGCATGAACACGAAGGCTCTGACGAGTGCGCTGCTCGCCGGCCTGATCCGCAATCAGGTTGCTGACGTGAACATGGTCTCGGCGCCGATCATGATCAAGGAAAAGGGCATCGTGCTTGCCGAAGTCAAGCGCGACAAGACCGGCGTCTATGACGGCTACATCAAGCTGACTGTGACCACCGACAGCATGACGCGCTCCGTTGCCGGTACCGTCTTCTCGGACGGCAAGCCGCGTTTCATCCAGATCAAGGGCATCAACCTCGACGCCGATGTCGGCAACCATATGGTCTATATCGCCAACACCGACGTTCCCGGCATGATCGGCTTCATCGGCACGACGCTCGGCTCTGCCGGTGTCAACATCGCCAACTTCCAGCTCGGCCGCGACAAGCAGGGCGGCGATGCCATCGCGCTTCTCTATGTCGACGGTGCGATCAGCGATGACGTGCTGGCCAAGCTGACGGCACATCAGGCGATCCGTCAGGCGAAGCCGCTGGTGTTCAACGTCGATTGAGCCTGTCCGCTCTGAGTGCAGGGCGGCAGCCACAGAGTTCGCTCCTCCCAAGAGCCAATCCGGAAGCCCGGCGCGACGCGAGTTGCGCCGGGCATTCTTCATGGTTGTGAGGGTTGTGGATAAGCCGGGTCCGTAGACTATCGGGGCCGGCCAAACACGCCTATCTCTATGTCATGGAGGCTTTGCGGAAGAACATCCTCGGGGAGGGAATGGGCACGCCGATCGAATGGCTGGCAAAGCCGGTCTCCGTGGCGATCGTGCTGTTTGCACGGGCCATTACCGCCGTCAGAGCGATCTGGCCCGAGAGCGGCATGCAAATCCGCCGCTGCGTCTATTTCGCCAATCATTCCAGCCATGGCGATTTCATCCTGATCTGGACTGTCCTGCCGCCGCGATTGCGCCAGCGTGTGCGCCCGGTGGCGGGCGCCGATTATTGGCTGAAATCGCCGCTGAACAGCTTCATCGGCCGGGATGTTTTCAACGCCGTGCTGATCGAGCGGGATCGCGAAGCGCGAAAGGAAGATCCAGTCACGCAGATGACACAGGCACTCGATGCCGGCTCGTCGCTGATCCTGTTTCCGGAAGGCACCCGCAATCTCACTGATCAGCCGCTGCAGCCTTTCAAGAGCGGACTTTTTCACCTTGCCAAGGCGCGTCCCGATATCGATCTCGTTCCCGTGTGGATCGACAATCTCAATCGTGTCATGCCCAAGGGCGAGTTCGTGCCCATTCCGCTGATCTGCACGGTCACCTTCGGCGAGGCGCTGCATATCAGCGAGACGGAGGAGAAGGCGGAATTTTTGACAAGAGCCGAAGCGGCTCTACTCGCGCTTGCGCCCAAGCGGGCAGGAGACCGAGCATGAGCGCGGCGAGTGCCGATCTAATCCACCTCGTTCTCGGCATTTTCGGCGTCCTGATCGTCGCATCGGTCATCGGCTATGTGCTGGAGCGGCGACTGTCGCCCGACGGATCGAATGCCGCGATCGAAAATCTCAATGCGCGCATCAAGGCCTGGTGGGTGATGGTGGTGCTGATCGGCATCGCCTTCATTGCCGGGCGTGCCGGCGTCATCCTGCTTTTCGCCCTCTGCTCCTTTGCGGCCCTGCGCGAGTTCGTGACGCTGATCAACACGAAACGGGCGGACCATTGGGCAGTCGCCGCAGCCTTCTTCGTGGCCCTGCCGGTGCAATATTACCTGCTCTGGGCCGAGCAATACGGCATCTATTCGATCTTCATTCCCGTCTATGCGTTCCTCTTCATGCCGATCATCGCGGTGCTGCGCGGCGATACCGAGCGGTTTCTGGTGCGCATCGCCGAAGTGCAATGGGCCTTGATGATCTGCGTCTTCTGCGCCTCGCATGTGCCGGCGCTGCTGACCCTGCATATTCCCGGCTATGAAGGCCGCAACGTGCTGCTGATCGCCTTCCTGGTGATCGTCGTGCAGCTCAGCGACGTCCTGCAATATGTCTGGGGCAAGCTCTTCGGAAAGACGAAGATCGCACCGCGGCTGTCGCCATCGAAGACAGTGGAGGGCTTCGTTGGCGGCGTCATCAGCGCCTCGCTGATCGGGGCGGCGCTCTGGTGGGTAACACCGTTCACACCGCTGCAGGCCGGGCTGCTCGCCTTTGTCATCACGCTCATGGGCTTTTTCGGCGGGCTTGTGATGTCGGCGATCAAGCGGGACCGCGGCGTCAAGGATTGGGGTCATCTTATCGAGGGGCATGGCGGGCTGATCGATCGGCTGGATTCGGTGGTCTTCTCCGCGCCGATCTTCTTCCATCTGGTGCGCTACTGGTGGTCGCTGACATGACAGGAAAGCTGAAAGCGCTTGCCGGCAGCAGCATCGTGCATGTGCTTTTCGCCTTCCTTGCCATGGGCGGCTGGGCCGTTTTCGCCAATCGCATGCATCCGATGCCGAGGCCACTGATCGCGGGCTTCGTGCAGGGTGTGCTTTCCGGCTGCCTGACGCTGTTCCTGAAATCCGTGGTCGAAGCTTTGTCGCGGCGGTTCGGCGGCTTCACACGCCTTTGGGCGCCGCCGCTGATCGCGTGTTTGGGATCGGCAACGATCCTGGTTTTCATCCATGCGCTGAGCGGTACGCCCGAAATCCTGAAGACCATTGCCGTGCCGCTGCTGGTCTCCTCCAGCTATGCGGCGATCTACAATTATTCGATTTCAGGCGAAGGGCTGCGAAATCATGAGAGGTGAGGGGCCATGACAGGCGAGGGCCAGGCGGACAAAGGAACCGGCGACAGGCGGCCGCTGGCGAGCCGCAACACGCGGTGGGCGCAGACGCTGGCGCGGCGCATGACCGCGCTTTCTGTGACGCCGAACCAGATATCGCAGGCGAGCATGCTCATGGCGGCTTTGGCCGGAGGCTCGTTTTGGCTTTCGGGCGCGGCCGGCACCGCGGGGACACGGATGGTCTTGCTGGTCGTCGCCGCCTTGTTCTGCCAGCTGCGCCTGCTCTGCAACCTGCTCGACGGCATGGTCGCCATCGAGGGCGGGAAGGGCGAGGCCGACGGGCCGTTCTGGAACGAATTTCCGGACCGCGTCGCCGATATCCTCATCTTTGCCGGCATCGGCTATGGCATCGCAATGCCGGGGCTTGGCTGGGCGGCGGCCGCTTTTGCCGTGTTGACGGCCTATGTCCGCGAACTTGGACGCGCCACGGGCAATCCGAGCGATTTCGGCGGCCCGATGGCGAAGCAGCATCGCATGGCCGTTGCCACGGGGGCGGCACTCCTCTCCATTATCGAAGCTTTTTGGGGTGGCGGCGTATGGGTTTTGACCATTGCGCTCTGGATCGTTGCCATAGGATCGGCGGTGACCGTATTGCGGCGCAGCCGCAATCTGATCCGGCATTTGCAGGCAAAGGGGTGATCAGCACTTTTGCCGACCCCTTGCGCCGGATGACGATCCTTTCTATATCCCTCCAGAATTAGGCAGGCTGCGGAGAATGCGGCCCATTGCCCGCATGAAAATTCGCCGCTTTTGCATGGCATCCGGCGGTGAAGCAGCATGATCCCGAGAAGTGTGCAGCGGTTTTGGATCAGATCATGCGAAATCAAATCGTGAGAGCGTGGCGACAGGAATGGTCTCCCGCTCGGCAGCATCGAAGATCGTTCAAGACTGGCGGCAACGACCGTGAACACACTGGATTTTGACAAGAGGCCGGAAGATACCCGCGTCGTGGTCGCCATGTCGGGCGGTGTCGACAGCTCCGTCGTCGCCGGCATTTTGAAGCGGCAGGGCTATGATGTGCTCGGCATCACGCTGCAGCTCTATGACCATGGCGCGGCCGTGCATCGCGCTGGTTCCTGCTGCGCCGGCCAGGATATCGACGAT
>JBCNPI010000035.1:0-29148 GCA_039593415.1 Rhizobium sp.
CCGGGCACGGTTCTTCTTTTCCGCATCGCTTTCGGTCGTCAGCACGAGGATCGGAACGGCGCGATATCGGTCGTTGCGGCGCACGCCCTCGATGAAGCCGAAACCGTCGAGGCGCGGCATGTTGATGTCCGTGACGATGACGTCCGGATTGGCTTCTTCCAGAATTTCCAGGCCCTCGACGCCGTCTTCGGCCTGGATGGTCTCGAAACCTGCATTGTTGAGGGTGACGAGAAGCATGTTCCGAATGGTCCGTGAATCGTCCACGGTCAGTACTTTTTTCTTCATTTCCGGATCTCCTTGGCAAGCAGATGGGAGATATCCACCCCGATCACCTGCATCGTTTTTTGAAACGCATCCGACACCTTGGAGAAGGTGAAGGAGAGCTTGTCCTCATCCCAGGTCTTGGCGGCAGCCATGATGACCTGCACGCACAAGGTCCCGATCCTTTCGACGCCCGAGGCATCGATCGCGACATTACTGCCACGCAACCCCATCAGCGTACCGCGAAGGGCAGAGGCCTCATTGAGGTCCAGCACCGCAGCCAAACTGATTGCCTTTTCGCCTTTCCTGCTCGGCATCGCTTCATTCCTTGTTGTCTGAAATCGGACCGGCCGGTCCGCATGTACGTGAAACTGAAAGATCAATAGGCATTGCGCTCACCTCCCGTTGCGGTCCGGCGAAGCGGGAAGCCGAAATCGGCCATCTCTTCTTCGTCCCGCGCGCTGCTCAACTCGTCGCGGGTGGGCCGCTGTCGTTGCTGGCCGGCTTTGACCGTCGCTGTGGACGCAGCATGACGCCGCTCGCGCTCGATGCGGAACTCGCGAATGGTCCGGCCGAGCTCGACGACGACCGTATGCAGATGATCGGCGCCTTCCTCAGAACGGCTCGCCTCATTTTCTCCGGCTGCCGCACGCTCGCTATAGCCGCCGATATCCGATGTCAGCGCCTTGAGGCCGGCGAGCTGTTCATCGCTGGCGGCCGCAATTCCGGAGATGGCTTCGTTGATATCGGTTACCTGGCGGACGATGCTGCCGATCGCATCCTGGGTGCGGCCGACCATCTGGACGCCGGCATCCACCTGCGCCTTGGTGCCCGTCACCAGAACCTTGATCTCGCGCGCGGCATCGGCGGAACGCTGGGCGAGCGCGCGGACTTCCTGCGCGACGACGGCAAAGCCGCGGCCGCTGTCGCCGGCGCGAGCGGCCTCGATACCGGCATTCAGCGCGAGAAGATTTGTCTGGAACGCGATCTCGTCGATGACGCCGATGATCTGGCCGATCTTTTCGGCCGAGGTCTCGATATCGGCCATGGCCGATATCGCCTGGCCGACGATCCTGCCGCTGTCTTCAGCCGCAGCGCGGGTGGAGGCCGTGACACGCTCGGCCGATCGCGTATCGGCCGCATTGCCGCGCACCTGCTCGGCAAGCTCTGCAAGCTGCCGCGCAGACACCGCCAGCCCTCGCGACTGCTCGGCCGATTTTTCCGCCAGGGATTTCGAGGCGCGGGAAATGGCGTCGCTCGTTGCCTCAGCCGCCTGCACGCCACCGGACAGTGCCGAAAACTGCTGCTGGATATCCGCCAGCGCCGCATTCAAGACTGCCGCAACCTCGGCATAGGCTTCGGGACAATCGATCGGCATCCGGGTCGTAAGATCTCGATCGGCAAGACCATTGGCGAGTTCGGCAAGGAAAGATGCCGCCTCGGCGCGATCGGCGGTCCGCTGATCGGCCAATGCACGCTGTTGGCCAATCCGCAATTCATTGAAACGCAGCGATACGGCGATTTCGACGTCGACCATCACGAGGCGCACGACCGCTGTGACGAGTTCGCTCAGCTCGCGGGCGCGGCGCCTGGCTCCCGGCAGAATGGCGCGGCCGCCCATCTCCTCCATGAGACCGGCAAGAAGATGCTCCAGCACGACGCCATGACCCGCCACATGCCAGCGCGGATCGATGCCCATCCTGCTTTCGCTGTCGGCGAGAATCTTGACGCGCTCGGCATAGAGGCTGTCGAAGCGTGCATCCGTCAGGACATCCCAATGCGAGGACTGCAGATCCTGGAGCCGTTCTACCTGGCTTTCGCTGGCGAAATTTCGGGAGGCGTCGGGAAAGGTCTGGAAGCGGTGGAACAGATCGCGCAGGCCAGCCTTGAGATGGGCTTCGAGCATCGGCCTGTTGCGGCGCAAAATGTCGCATTGCCCGGCGTCGAGACCAGCAAAACGCAAGCGGTCGCGAAGGCTGCCAGCCTGCGCCCTGCCTGCCTGATCTGACGGCGTATGCTGCGCCAAAGTCGTCCCCGCCGAAGTGCCGCGCGCACAAGCGCCGGCGAAACCGCTGATGGTCCGCGCCAGGCGCTATGAAGAGGCGAGGAAAAGCACAGACCGCGATCATTTGATCGACGCGCTGAAGCTCGCTCGTTCATCAAAGTCTTTTGCGGACCTGTTTGATGAGATGGATACCGGATCGGACCCGGTACGACGGGGCGGCTTCATGCCTGGTGAGAACGAGTCACAATTTTCCCATTCCGACGTTCAAGTTCAATATTTATGGTTAATTCCTTGCCTGAAGGTTAATGGCACCGGATCACCCGGTCGTTTCGGCCGCTTCTAATTTAGCGGCGCTTTTCAGATGGGTTCAGCAGGGAGGCGCAGCTTACCGAGCGCAAGTCACGAGCAAGCTTCATGCCTTACTCCAGAAGGGATAGACGGCCTTGATGCCGATAAGGGGGAGAGCAATGATTGTTCTTGGTTTAACCGCCTTGCTGATGGCCAGCCTGACGCTGGCGGCTTTCACGCTTCTATGCCGCATCGAAGAAGCGCGCGGCAAGGCCGCTCCCCGCATCCTCTAGGGCCGACGATCATTTCTGCTCTCAAAACCGGATGGATGGCACGTTTGCGGCCATATCCGCGGGCCTTCGACGCTCTTTCCGGATGGCCAAGAGCTAGCTTTGAGCTCAATAGTTCCGTATTAAGCCTCAAAACTACGCACCGAGATCCATCCGTTAATGCGCGACACGACCCATTCCCGAACAAGCCCCCAGAAACTTTCGCTGCGACTGGCCCTTGCGATCATCTTCGGAGTAACGCTCTGGCGCGTGCTCATGCTGCTCGTCAACAGGACCGACCTTTTCGTCGATGAAGCGCAATACTGGTTCTGGGGGCAGAATCTGGATTTCGGCTATTATTCCAAGCCGCCGATGATTGCCTGGGTCATCCGCTTCTTCAATACGATCTCCGGCTCGGATTCGACCTTCTGGATCCGCATTTCGGCGCCGCTCTTCCATTTCGCCACCGCCTTGATGCTGATGTGCACCACGCGGCGGCTGATCGACGACGAGACCGGGCGCGAGATCGCACCCTGGGTCGGCGTCATCTTCATCACGCTTCCGGCTGCCTCGCTCTCTGCCGTTCTGGTATCGACCGATACGATCCAGATCCTGTTCGTGACGATCGCGATCTGGGCCTTTATCGGCCTGACCAAACGGTCTTCGATCTTCGAAGCCGTCATCCTGGGCGCCAGCCTCGGCATCGCCTTTCTGACGAAATATTCGATACTTTTCCTCCTGCCCGGTGTCGGCATCGCCATGCTGACGATGCGCTCGGCGCGCATCGCCTGGCGGGATGTCGCGATTGCCGCCGTTATCGGCGCTATCGTCGTTTCCCCCAATCTCTGGTGGAATGTCACCCATGATGCGGCGACCATCAGGCATACCGAAAGTATCGCTCAATGGAGCAAAGGGGGTAGCGGTAACGGCTTGCTGAAGCATGTGTTCAACGGACTCAGCTTCTTCGGCGCGCAATTCGGCGTGGTCGGGCCGGTCGTTTTCTATGCGCTTTTGTGGGCGACGTGGCGGCTCATCCGGGGACAGAGCGACGAACGGGAAAAACTGCTGTTCTGGCTGTCGGTGCCTGTCGTAGCCTTGATCACCCTGCAGGCCTTGTTGGCCAAGGCCTACGCCAATTGGGCCGTCTCCGCCTATGCTGCCGGCACCATTCTTGCCGTATGGGTGCTCTACCGGCTGACGAAGAAGGGGCTGAGCACCTCGCTCATCATCGGTGCGGTCGTCGCCTTCGTGATTCCGGTGCTGACGGTTTTCGCTCTGGATATCAAGCTGCCGAACGGCGACCTCGTCATGAAGCGCTATGTGGGCCGCAGCGTTATCAGTGAAGAAATCGCCAATATCGCCACAGAGGCGAAGAGCTCGGATATCGTCTCGCAGGACCGCGATATCCTGGCCGATCTCTACTATACGCTGAGGGGCAGGCCGTTCCGCATCCATGCCCGCCATTTCGGCGGCTTCCCCAAGAATTATTACGAGCAGAACTTCTCCCTGCCGGCCGATGCGACCGGCCCGGTCCTGTTCGTCGGCAGCGATACGATCGATTGCCCCGAAGGTCAGGCCGAGCTTCTCAAGAGCTGGTCGCCGCCCTATGGGGAAATGAAAGGCAAGACGCTTTACGCCTATCGCGTTCCGGCATCGTGCCTCGCGCCCAAGCCTTCTGCCGCCGGAACGGAAACCACGGAAAATTAAGAAATCGAGCCGGGACTGTTGACCGGCTCGCGCAACTGCATCATGACAGGCGGTTACTAGGAAGACGCTAGGCGTCCTGTTATCATGACCGAACCGCCGGAGTTCGCTCCGGCAGAGGAATGAAGGCATTTTGGACCGTTGAGCCCGCTCGAATTCGGCACCGCCGACAGCGAAGATAGAGACAAGAGGACGCACCGCGCCGGAGCGCGCGTGATCGCCTCGCTGTTCGTCGCGTTTTTCGCCTATGTCGGACTGGCGCTCGGCGGCGGCATCAATCTTGCCACGCGCGCCGATGCCGAAGCGCTGTCCTCGGGCAAGGACAGTCAGCCCCTCTACCTCTCCCTGCGCGATCCGGTACGCGGCATTGTCGTTGCCGACCGGCTGGTGACGCCGAAGGCCACATGGCACGACATAGGGCCTGCAACGCTTGGCTCCCTCCCCACCTTTGGATATCCGGCAACCTCCTGGCTGGTGAGCCGACCGAACGATGCCGCACGGCTCGAATCCCTGGCCTTTCGCGCCTATCTCGCTCGCGCGCCTCCAGGCACGCTCCTCTAAGCGTTTGGCGCGTACGCGCCGCATTTCCGACAAGACCTCAAGACCGCCAGCGGCTTGGCCGCAGGCATAAGTGTATTTCCAAGGATAATACCCATGCGCACTTCACCATGGCTGGTGGCACTTTATTCGGTGATCATCGTGCTCGGCCTTCTCGTGGCCCTGCCGAACGCACTCCCGCCGTCGGCCCTTAGCAAAATCCCATCCTGGCTGCCGCATAGCCAGGTATCTCTCGGCCTCGACCTCCGCGGCGGCTCCTATCTCGTCCTCGAAGTCGACGAGAAGGATCTGACGAACGGCCGGCTGCAATCGCTGCAGCAGGACGCACGCCGCGTGCTGCGTGACAAAAACATCCAGACACGCTCCGTCGTCCGCAACGGCGATCAGATCGTCGTGACGCTCAGCGACGCCACGCAGAGCGGCGATGCCGTGACGCAGCTGCGCACGCTTGCCAATACGATCACATCAGGCCTGTCAGCAGGACAGTCCGATCTCAATATCACGCCGAATGGCGCAACCATCGCGATGTCCTTCTCGCCGGCAGGCATTTCGGCCAATGTCGATTCCGCCGTTCAGCAGAGCCTTGAAGTCATCCGCAAGCGCGTCGACCAGGTGGGCGTCGCCGAACCGACCATCCAGCGCGTCGGCCCCAACCGCGTTCTCGTCCAGCTTCCGGGCGCACAGGACCCATCGCACTTGCGCGAGCTTCTCGGCTCGACCGCGAAGATGTCCTTCCATCTGCTCGCCGACAATGCCGATCCGAACAATCCGCCTCCCGGCGTCACCATCATGAAGGACGAGAAGGGCAACAGCTATCCGGTTCTCGACCGTATCGAACTGTCCGGCGACCGCCTGACGGACGCCCGCGTCAGCTTCGACCCGAACACGCATGAGCCGCTCGTCACGTTCCGCTTCGACAGCGCCGGTGCCAACCGTTTCGCCGAAATCACCCGCGAAAACGTCGGCAAGCCTTTCGCGATCGTCCTCGACAACAAGGTGCTGAGTGCCCCGAATATCCGCGAGCCGATCACCGGCGGTTCGGGTCAGATCTCCGGCAATTTCACCGCAGACAGCGCAACCACGCTTGCGGCCTTGCTGCGCGCCGGCGCGCTGCCGGCCAAACTCACCGTCATCGAAGAGCGCACCGTCGGCGCCGACCTCGGCAGCGACGCGATCCAGAAGGGCATCTATAGCGGCCTGGTCGGCTTCGTCCTGGTTGCCGTCTTCATCTTCGTGCTCTACGGCGCCTGGGGGATTCTCGCGAATGTCGCGCTGCTCATCCATACGATCCTGACCTTCTCGGCCCTGACGCTGGTCGGAGCCACGCTGACGCTGCCCGGCATCGCCGGCGTCGTGCTCGGTATCGGTCTTGCGGTCGATGCCAACGTTCTGATCAACGAGCGCATCCGCGAAGAAACCCGCAAGGGCCGCAGCGCCTTTGCCGCTATCGATAACGGCTTCAAGAAGGCTTATTCGACGATTATCGACGGCAACATGACGGCCCTGATCGCCGCCGCTATCCTGTTCTACTTCGGCTCCGGCCCGGTTCGCGGCTTTGCCGTGACCATGGGTCTCGGCCTCATTATCTCGATGTTCACCTCCGTCGCCTTCGTGCGCGTCGTGATGATCGCCATCACCCGCCGCCGCAAGCTGAAGGTGATCAATATCAGGCCACTGATCCCCTTCAGCCCCTATGACAAGCACATCCAGTTTATGAAGGCCCGCTTCTTTGGCGTTACCGTCTCGGCGATCCTGTCGATCGCCTCGGTGGTTCTGTTCATCCATCCGGGCCTCAACTACGGCGTCGATTTCCGCGGCGGCATCCAGATGTCGGTCAAGACCAAGGACGCCGCCGATTTGTCGACATTCCGCGCCGGCCTGAACACGCTCGGCCTCGGCGAAATTGCGCTGCAGTCCTTCGGCGACAACAACAGCCTCCTCGTTCGCGCCCAGCGTCAGGATGGCGGCGAAGAGGCGCAGACAGCCGCGGTCACCAAGCTCAAGGCGGAAATCGTCAAGATCGACCCAAGTGCGACCATCGAAGGCACCGATGTCATCGGTCCGAAGGTCTCGGGCGAGCTTGCGCAGGCTGGCATCCTGTCGGTCGTGATCGCCAGCCTGGCGATGCTTTTCTATATCTGGTTTCGCTTTGAATGGCCGTTCGCCGTCGGCGCCATCGTCACGCTGGTGCTCGACGTTACCAAGGCGATCGGCTTCTTCGCGATCACCGGTCTCGATTTCAACCTGACGGCCATCGCCGCGATCCTGACGCTTGTGGGATATTCGGTGAACGACAAGGTGGTGGTCTATGACCGCATGCGTGAGAACATGCGTCTCTACAAGTCGATGCCGCTACGGGATATCATCGACAAGTCGATCAACGAGACCCTGGCGCGAAGCCTCTATACCAACGCCACCGCCTTCCTGGCGCTGGTGCCGATGGCGATCTGGGGCGGCAGCGCCGTCTCCAGCTTTGCGATCCCGATGGTGTTCGGCATCCTCGTTGCTGGCGCCTCGTCGGTCTTCATCGCAGCGCCGATCCTGCTCTTCCTCGGCGACTGGCGCCGCCGTCATGGAAAGGTCATCGCCAACGATGGCAAGCAGTCGGACGGCAAGTCCGGCAAGGACAAGCAGATTCCTGCGGCGGAGTAACCCGTAGATATCATGGAAACAGGGCATGCCCGCCCGCCGGGCATGTCCATCAGCCGGACCGGAGCGTCTCGCGCCAAAATGCGCGACAGATTTGCCGGGATCCTTGCAAAGCGCAAGAAGCTGGTCTGAAGGACGGCGAAGCGCTTCAGGAAATAGACGGCATATGCAGCGGCAGCCCTGGACGCGGCGCCGTTATCTTCTCAACGACACCCTTTTCCTGCTCGCTGACGAGCAGGTGCTTGCCATCGATCGTGAAGGCGATATTTCCCGACCGCGCGCCATTCGTGCGGATATGGCCCGCCATCCTCCCCTCCGTATCGATCAGGCAGATTTCGCCGAGGCCATACATGGCGCAGTAGAGCATGCCGCTGCGATCGAACGCCAAGCCGGACGGTCCGCGCAGTACGTTTACGGCGGGCGACGTCATCGATTGCGCAAATGTCTCATGCCGTCCGCCAACGACCTGCCGGTAGATTTTTCCAGTGAGCGTTTCGCTGTAGTAAAGCAGCCCCTCTGCATCGAAAGCGATGCCGCCGGCAAGCAGCAGACCGGCGGCCAGGACCCGTATGACCCGGCCCTCCGCCGGATCGATCTGATAAACACACCCGTTATAGGCCGCCTTGAAGAAGTCGGGATGAACGTGGCCGCCTTCCAGAAGATCACCAAGGCGGATGCCGGAATCGGTCATGTAAAGAAGACCGTCAGGCCCGAAGGCAAGAGCATTCGGATGGAGAAACGGGCCGTCCGCGCTGCCCTCTATCACCTGGAGCACCCGCCCTTGCGGCGAGAGCCTGAGAAGGGAATTCTCCGGCCCGCCGGCGACCCAGAAGCACCCGTTCCCGTCGACTGCAACCCCTGCCGGAGTGCCGCCGATCCGACAAACCTCCTCAGATGCGCCGCTTGAGTCGAAAAGCTTCAGGCAGCGGCGGCTGGCATCCATTTCTACAAGCGCGACACGTCCGTCCGGCAGAGCCGCCAGTCCGCTAGGCAGACGCAGGCCGGTGGCGATCGTTTCGTTCATGTCCTGAAACCTTCACTCTACGCACTGCGAAACTCCAATACTCAAAAGACCGTGCCATAAAGATACATAAGTACGAAGAAAGTCCTTTTCGAGCCGCATCGGGCCAAATCCGGATAAGATTGTTGCGCGAAAGGTCACATCTCCGTGCGGGTTCGATGAAACTTGACAGGCTTCGGCGATTCGGAACATCCATAGAACACATATATTTTTCCGCGCTTGCGATTCGTCGTGCACTGCGCCAGCAATCCCGTCCATCCAGGAGAAATGATGACTGCCGCCTATCTGGAAAAGCTGAACCTGGAGCAGCGGCTGGCAGTGGAGCATGGCACGACCGCGGGTGACGGCCATATCGCCGGGCCGCTGCTCGTCATCGCCGGCGCCGGCTCCGGCAAGACCAATACGCTTGCCCATCGCGTGGCGCACCTGATCGTCAAAGGCGCAGACCCTCGCCGTATCCTGCTGATGACCTTCTCACGCCGCGCCGCAGCCGAAATGGGGCGCCGTGTCGAGCGGATTTGCCGCGAGGTGCTGGGGGCGAACGCCGGCATCACCGCTGATGCACTTGCCTGGACGGGCACGTTCCACGGCATCGGCGCGCGCCTGCTGCGGGACTATGCCGAGCAGCTCGGCATCGACCCCGCCTTCACGATCCACGACCGGGAAGACAGCGCCGATCTGATGAATCTGGCGCGCCACGACCTCGGCTTTTCCAAGACGGAGAACCGCTTTCCGACCAAGGCAACCTGCCTCGCTATCTATTCACGATCCGTCAATGCGGAAGCGCCGCTCGACGGTGTGCTGCGTGACTTCTTTCCCTGGTGCGCCATGTGGGAGCAGCAGCTTCGCGATCTTTTCGCGGCCTATGTCGAGGCGAAGCAGGCGCAGAACGTGCTCGATTACGACGACCTGCTGCTCTATTGGGCGCATATGCTGCAGGAACCGCTGATCGCCGAGGATATCGGCAGCCGCTTCGACCATGTGCTCGTCGATGAATATCAGGACACGAACCGGCTGCAATCCTCCATCCTGCTTGCTCTGAAGCCTGATGGCCGTGGCTTGACCGTCGTCGGCGACGATGCGCAATCGATCTATTCCTTCCGCGCCGCAACCGTGCGCAACATTCTGGACTTCCCCAAGGCTTTCACGCCCTCGGCCGATATCGTCACGCTCGACCGGAATTACCGCTCGACGCAGCCGATCCTGGCCGCCGCCAATGCCGTGATCGATCTTGCCTCCGAGCGCTTCACTAAGAACCTGCGCACAGAGCGGCAAAGCGCAGAGCGGCCGCGGCTGGTGACGGTGCGCGACGAAGCCGATCAGGCGCGCTATATCGCCGATCAGGTGCTGGAAAATCGCGAGGGCGGCGCTAGGCTCAAGCAGCAAGCGGTGCTCTTCCGCACCTCGAGCCATAGCGGCCCGGTGGAAGTGGAGCTCACCCGGCGCAACATTCCCTTCGTGAAATTCGGCGGATTGAAATTCCTCGACAGCGCCCATGTCAAGGACATGCTGGCGGCGCTGCGCTTTGCACAGAACCCGCGCGACCGCGTAGCGGGGTTTCGCCTGATGCAGCTTCTGCCAGGCGTAGGTCCCTCCACGGCACAGCGCGTGCTCGACCAAATCGGCGAGGAGGCAAGTCCGATCACGGCCCTTACGGAGCTGCCACCGCCACCGCGCACCGGAGAGGACTGGACCGCCTTCGTGGAAACGATGCGGGAGGTCAAAAGCGGCAGGGCCGGCTGGCCGGGGGAAATCGGCCTCGTTCGGCAATGGTACGAGCCGCATCTGGAACGCGCGCATGAGGATGCCGCGACCCGCCAGGCGGATCTCGTCCAGCTCGAACAGATTGCCGCCGGCTACGGCTCGCGCGAGCGTTTCCTCACGGAGTTGACACTCGATCCGCCTGACGCCACCAGCGATCAGGCCGGCGTGCCGCTGCTCGACGAGGACTATCTGATCCTTTCGACCATCCATTCCGCCAAGGGGCAGGAATGGACGAAAGTCTTCATCCTCAACGCCGTCGATGGCTGCATCCCCGCCGATCTCGCCGTCGGATCATCCGCGGAGATCGAAGAAGAGCGACGGCTGCTCTATGTCGCCATGACGCGGGCGAAGGACAATCTCGATCTCGTCATTCCGCAGCGTTTCTTCGTGCATGGCCAGCACGCACAGGGCGACAAGCATGTCTTCGCCTCGCGAACTCGTTTCATCCCGGCGACGTTGCTGCAATTCTTCGAGGTTTGCAGCTGGCCGCAGGCGCGAACCGAAAGCCCGGCTGCCATTCGGGCGCGAGAAGTACGCGTCGATATGGGTGCACGCATGCGTGGCATGTGGCGGTGAGTCGGGGCATAGATGCGGCAGTCAGACATGTTCTTTGACGCCGCAGCTTCGCGCCTGGCCCCTCACCCCGCAAGCGGGGCGAGGGAACGACCTCGCCGCCATCCAGCCGTTCTCACTTCGCCTCGCGAAACATCTCGATGATCGCGGAAAAATCGCGGCCGCCATTGCCGAGCTTTTCGAAGAGCGCGTAGAGCTGCGCCGCTTCCGCGCCCAGAGGCGTGGACGCGCCGCTCGACAACGCCGCCTCCTGAGATAGCCGTAGATCTTTGAGCATCAGGGCTGCGGCAAAACCGGGCTTGTAGTCATTATTGGCAGGCGAGGTCGGCACCGGCCCGGGCACCGGGCAATAGGTATTGATCGACCAGCATTGGCCTGATGAGGTCGAGGCGACATCGAAGAGGGCCTGGTGCGAGAGGCCGAGCTTTTCGCCGAGCACAAAGGCTTCGCAGACGCCGATCATGGAAATGCCGAGGATCATGTTATTGCAGATCTTTGCGGCCTGGCCGGCGCCGGCGTCGCCGCAATGGACGATCTTCTTCCCCATGACCTCAAGTAGCGGCTTCGCGGCCGCGAAGCTCTCGGGTGAGCCGCCGGCCATGAAAGTCAGAGTACCGGCGGCGGCGCCACCCGTGCCGCCGGACACCGGCGCATCGAGCGAAAGGCAGCCGGCATCGCCAGCCATGGCGTGCGCCTTGCGGGCGCTGTCGACATCGATGGTGGAGCTGTCGATCAGCAGGGTTCCCTTGGGTACGGAGCGCAGAACGTCGGTCCATACGGTCAGGACGTGCTGGCCCTTCGGCAGCATGGTCACGACCACTTCCGCATCGGCCAGAGCCTCGGTCAGCACATTGGCGGCCTTCACGCCCGATGCTTCAGCAGCCTTCAGCACGTCATGCGAGAGATCGAAACCGGTAACGGCATGGCCTGCCTTGACGAGATTGGCGGCCATCGGGCCTCCCATATTGCCGAGGCCGATGAATGCGATCCGTGTCATGATGTTTTCCTCCCATGATCGGTTATCTTGCGAAAAGTGATGGCTGCGCCGGTATGAAGAAACGGTCGATGACATCCGCCCTCACTTCGGAAAGGCTCGCCGGCGACCATTTCGGATTGCGATCCTTGTCGATGACGGCAGCGCGCACGCCTTCGTAGAAATCGTGATTATACAATATGCCCCTGCAGGCGCCGAGTTCACGATTGAGGCATTCGGCAAGATTGGCGCTCGTGCGCCCCGCCCTGAGCAGCCGCAAGGTCAACTTCAGGCTGGTCGGCGAGCGGCTGGCGATCACGCTTGCGGCTTCTGCGGCAAACTCTCTGGGCTCGGCTATCAAGGCCCTCAGAATTTCCTCCACCGTGTCTGCCGAAAACGCTCGATCGATCAGTTCTCGGTTTGCCGCCAACCGGCTTTCGCCGGCATCTACAGCCATCGTCCGGATGAGAGCGTGCACATCTGCGGCAGAGGCAACGGCAGGCAGCGCTGCTACCGCATCCGTGAGAGCCGGCAGCGCCGAGGACATCACATGGTGATCGGCGAAACCGGCATGGATGACATCGGCTGCCCCGACGGTCAGGCCGGTGAGGCCCATCCATGTCCCGGCTTCGCCCGGCGCGCGCGGCAACAGCCAGGTGGCGCCGACATCCGGGAAGTAGCCGATGCCGGTTTCGGGCATGGCAAGGCGCGTGCGTTCGGTGACGATACGATGGCTGCCATGCGCCGAAAGACCGACGCCGCCGCCCATGGTGATGCCGTCCATCAGCACCACATAGGGCCTTGGGTACCGCGAAATGGCATGATTGAGCAGGAACTCCTCGCGCCAGAAGGTTTCCGCTTCATCGCTGCCTTCCTTGCCGCTCCGGTGCAGGAGGCGGATATCGCCGCCGGCGCAGAAGCCGCGTTCCCCCTCGCCCATGACGATGACGCTCGCGATCGCGGGATCGACGGCGAAATCTTCCAATGCCGAAGCAATCACCCGCACCATCGGCAATGTCAGGCTGTTCAGCGCCTTCGGACGATTGAGCCTGATGATGCCGGCAGATCCGCGCCGCTCGATGATGACTTCGTCCGTGCTGTCCATGCAAATCTCCCGTCCTTGCGGCCATGACATCCTCAGATATTCATCTGTGGTCGGCAAGGATCATCTCGGCTGCCTTCTCGGCGATCATGATGGTTGGCGAATTGGTGTTGCCCGATGTGATCGACGGCATGATGGAAGCATCGGCGATGCGAAGCCCTGCCAGTGCCCGCAGCCGCAGGCGGGGATCGACGACGCTTTGCGCGTCGCCGCCCATGCGGCACGTGCCGACGGGGTGAAAAATCGTCGTGCCGATATCTCCGGCGGCGCGCTCCAGATCCGCATCCGTCTCATAGGTCGGCCCCGGCTTGAACTCCTCCGGTCCGAACCGGGCAAAAGAAGGCTGCGCCACGATGCGCCGTGTCAGGCGAATGGAGCGCACGGCGATCTCCCGGTCGCGGACCGCGGAAAGATAGTTGGGGCTGATGGCCGGCTGCATGGCGAAATCGGGACTGCGCACGTGCACCGAACCGCGGCTTTCGGGCCGCAAATTGCAGACGCTGGCGGTGATCGCCGGAAAGGGATGAACGGGATCGCCGAACTTGTCGAGCGAGACCGGCTGCACATGATATTGCAGATCCGGCGTTTCCTTGTCCGGCCCCGAGCGGGTGAAAATGCCGAGCTGGCTCGGCGCCATCGCCATAGGGCCTGAGCGGCGAACCAGATATTCAAGGCCGATCGCCGCCTTGCCGATGAGGCTCGTTGCCTTCTCGTTCAATGTGGGAACGCCTCTCACCTTGTAGGCAAGGCGAAGCTGGAGATGATCCTGCAGGTTTTCGCCGACGGACCGGACTTCGCGCACGACGTCGATACCGGCCTTGTTGAGCACATCGCCTTGGCCGATGCCCGAGAGCTCCAGAATGTGCGGCGAGCCGATGGAGCCGGCCGACAGCACGGTCTCCTTGTTCGCATAGAAGCGCTTCGCCACGCCATCGTGCTGAAATTCGACGCCTGTGACGGCATCGTCCTCGATGATCAGGCGGCGGACCTGCGCCTTGGTATAGACGGTGAGATTGCCGCGCTTCATCGCCGGGCGCAGGAAGGCTTTCGTCGTGTTCCAGCGGATGCCGGAGCGCTGGTTGACGTCGAAATAGCCGGAGCCTTCGTTGTTGCCGCGATTGAAATCCGCAGTCTCGGGGATACCGGCCTCCTTGGCGGCCGCCTGGAAGGCGTCGAGCACGGCCCAGCGCACGCGCGCCTTCTCGACCCGCCATTCGCCGCCAACGCCATGCATCTCATCCTTGCCGCGATAATGATCCTCGGACTTGGTGAAATAGGGCAGCACATCGTCCCAACCCCAGCCGGCGCAGCCGAGCTGGCGCCAGAGATCATAGTCGCGGGCCTGGCCGCGCATGTAGATCATGCCGTTGATGGAGGAACAGCCGCCGAGCACCTTGCCGCGCGGATAGTTCAGCGAACGGCCGTTCAGACCCGCTTCCGGCGATGTGGTGAAGCACCAGTCGGTACGGGGATTGTTGATGCAATAGAGATAGCCGACCGGGATGTGTATCCAATGGTAATTATCATTGCCGCCCGCTTCCAGCAGCAGAACCCTATTGCTGCGGTCAGCCGAAAGCCGGTTGGCGAGCACGCATCCGGCGCTCCCGGCCCCTATGATGATGTAGTCGAAGCGATCCATTGGCATGCCCCCTCACCCTAACCCTCTCCCCGAGGAGAGAGGGGACTATTCCGGCATTTGCCTCTGCCCCGAAACCGTCGATTTTCAAGGACAACTCCCCCTCTCCCCTCGGGGAGAGGGCTGGGGTGTGGGGGTATGCAGCAAAAACGCATAGGCTTGAACTTTACCGCCGATATTCGAATCCCAGCTTCCGTCCCAGCCGCGAGGCATAGAATTCGCCGACGATGCCGCGGCGGAAGAGCAGGACGCAAACCATGAAGACGATGCCGGTGATGATGGTGACGGGGAATTCCGACGTGGCGAGATAATTCTCCAGCGTCGCAACCAAGCCCGCTCCGAAAATCGGGCCCATCAGCGTGCCGATGCCGCCGAGGAGCGTCATGAGGATAACCTCGCCGGACATCTGCCAGGCGACGTCGGTGAGTGTCGCGAACTGAAAGACCAGCGCCTTGACTGCGCCGGCAAGCCCCGCAAGCGCCGCCGACATGACGAAGGCGCCGAGCTTGTAATGCGCCACGGAATAACCGAGCGAAATCGCCCGCTGCTCGTTCTCCCGGATTGATTTCAGGATCATGCCGAAAGGAGAATTGATGAAGCGCCAGGTGATCAGCACGCCGATCAGAAACACGGCAAGAACGAAGTAATACATGTTGAAGGGGTTATTGAGATCGAGAACTCCGAGAAGATAGCCGCGTGGCACCGATTGGATGCCGTCCTCGCCTTGGGTGAACTTCGCCTGCAGGCAGAAGAAATAGAACATGTAGGAGAGCGCCAGCGTGATCATGGCAAAATAGATGCCCTGCCGGCGTATGGCGACGAAACCCATGACCAAGCCGAGCAGCGAGGCACCGGCAACGCCGATAAGGATGCCGATCTCGGGCGGAACACCCCATTCCTTTACCGTATAGGCCGTGAAATAGGCCGCACCGCCGAAGAAGGTGGCGTGACCGAAGGAGAGCAGACCGGTATAGCCGAGCAGCAGGTTGAAGGCGCAGGCGAAAAGCGCGAAGCACAGCACCTTCATGACGAAAATCGGATAGATGAAGAACGGCGCCCATATCAACCCGACGAGACCGACCAGCAGCAGCAGCTTCTGGATCGAGAGGGTCGGCTGCGTTTTCGGTTTCGATGTGATCAATCCAGCCATGTCACGCATCCCGACCGAAGAGGCCTGCCGGCCTTATTAGCAGCACGATCGCCATGATGACGAAGATGACGATGTTGGACGCCTCCGGATAGAAGACCTTGGTGAGACCCTCGGCAATCCCGAGCATATAGCCTGTCACGATCGCCCCCATGATCGAGCCCATGCCGCCAACGACGACAACGGCGAAGACGATGATGATCATGTTCGATCCCATCAATGGCGAAACCTGATAAATCGGTGCGGCCAGCACGCCGGCAAAGGCGGCAAGCGCTACCCCGAAGCCGTAAGTGAGCGTCAGAAGCACCGGCACGTTGACGCCGAACACCTGCACAAGTGTGGAATTTTCGGTTGCGGCGCGCAGATAGGCGCCGAGCTTGGTCTTCTCGATCAGCAGCCAGGTGCCGATGCAGACGATCAGCGAGACGACGACCACCCAGCCACGATAGACGGGCAGGAACATGAAGCCGATATTTTTTGCGCCCGCCAATTCCGTTGGAACGGCATAGGGCTGGCCAGAAGATCCATAAAGATAGCGGAAGGTTCCCTCGATCGTCAGAGCCATGCCGAAGGTGAAGAGCAATCCATAAAGCGGATCGATCTTATAAAGCTGGCGAAGGCAGAGCCGTTCGACCAGTGCCCCGAACAAGCCCACGATCAGCGGCGCCAGAAGGAGGGCGGGCCAATAGCCGATGCCGGCATAGGCAAGCAGCAAATAGGCGGTGAAGGCGCCAAGCATATAGAGCGCGCCATGGGCGAAATTGATCACCCGCAGCATGCCGAAGATGATCGCCAGGCCGAGGCTTAGCAACGCATAGAAGGAACCGTTGATGAGCCCGATCAGCAATTGACCGAGAAGCGCCTGGGCGGGGATGCCGAATATCATCGTCATGGCTCAGACCCCCAGAACTTTGTGCAGCATGTCCATGCGCTCTGTGAGTTCGCCGACCGGAAATTCCGAGACCATCTGGCCGTGATCCATCACATAGAAGCGATCGGCGATGCGGCTTGCAAAGCGGAAATTCTGCTCGACGAGCAGTATGGTCATGCCGCGACCCTTCAGCTTCTGCAGGACTTCGCCGATGCGCTGGACGATGACGGGGGCCAGACCCTCGGTAGGCTCGTCGAGCAGCATCATACGAACGCCGGTGCGCAGGACGCGGGCCATGGCAAGCATCTGCTGCTCACCGCCCGAAAGCCTGGTGCCGACGCTGTTGCGCCGCTCATGCAGATTGGGAAAGAGCTCGAAGATCTCGTCAAGCGTCATGCCGCCCGATGCCACGACCGGCGGCAGCATCAGATTTTCGTAGACGCTGAGCGTCGAGAAGATGCCGCGCTCTTCCGGCACGAAACCGATGCCCTGATGCGCTGTCTTGTGCAGCGGCACCTGTATCATGTCCTTGCCCGCGAAGACGATCCTGCCCTTGCGGGCGCGGACTATGCCGATGATCGTGCGCAATGTCGTCGTCTTGCCAACGCCGTTGCGGCCAAGGATCGTGACGGTTTCGCCTTCGCCGACGCGCATATCGACGCCATGCAGGATGTGGCTTTCGCCGTACCAGGCATTGAGGCCCTGAACATCCAGAAGCGGCGCCATGGTCAAACCTCCTCCGTGCCCATATAGGCTTCGCGGACGCGCGGATCCCGGCTGACTGTCGCGTAATCGCCCTGAGCGAGGATCTCGCCGCGCTGCAGAACCGTGACATGATGGCAGATATCGGCGACCACGGAGAGATTGTGTTCGACCATGAGCACGGCCCTGTCGCGCGCCACGTCCCGGATGATGGCGGAGACTGTGTTCACATCCTCCAGCCCCATGCCGGCCATCGGCTCATCGAGCAGCAGCACCTTCGGATCGAGCGCAAGCGTGGTGGCAATCTCCAGCACGCGCTTGCGGCCATAGGAAAGATCGGCGGCGATCGCATCCCGCTCCTTCGAAAGGCCGACCGAGGCGATGAGCTGTTCGGCGCGGGCGTTGAGACTGTCGAGAGCAGACAGCGGCTGCCAGAACTGATGGGCGAGATTGTTTGGCCGCTGCAGGGCGACGCGGACATTGTCCAGCACCGTCAGATGCGGGAAGACAGCGGAAATCTGGAAGGAGCGCACGAGACCCATACGTGCGACCTTGTCAGGTCTTGTCTTAGTAATATCGGTACCGAGCAGCGTAATCGTGCCATGCGTCGGCTGCAGGAACTTGGTGAGCAGGTTGAATACCGTCGTCTTGCCGGCGCCGTTCGGGCCGATCAGCGCGTGGACGCGGGCGTGCTGCACATCGAGATCGACATTCTTGACGGCGGTGAAGCCGCCGAAATCGCGGCGCAGCCCCCGGGCGGACAAAACCACCCGGGGCTCTTCTTGCAGATGTGTCGCTGACATCGCCATGGGCTGGTCTGAGCCCTACTGCTTGACGAGGTCGCAGCCACTCTTGGCTGGGTCGATATAGGCTTCCTTGCCCGGGATCGTCGCCAACACGTTATAGTAGTCCCACGGCTCCTTGCTCTCTTCGGGCTTCTTGACCTGAAGCAGATACATGTCGTGGATCATGCGGCCGTTGGCGCCGACCGTGCCGCCGCGGCCGAAGAAGTCGTCGACCGGCATTTCATGCAATTCCTTGGCGACGGCCTCGGTATCATCAGTGCCTGCCTTCTGCACCGCCTTCAAATATTGCATTACGGCGGAATAGGTGCCGGCGTGGACCATGTTCGGCATCTTGCCGGTGCGGGCAAAGAAGCGCTTGCCGAATTCGCGGCTCTTATCGTCGAGGTTCCAGTAATAGCCTTCCGTCAGCGTCAGGCCCTGAGCTGCCTTCAATCCGAGGCCATGAACCTCAGCGAGCGTGAAGAGCAGTGCCGCCAGATGCTGACCGCCCTGGGTGATGCCGAATTCCGACGCCTGCTTGATGGCGTTTGATGTGTCGAGGCCGGCATTGGCAAGGCCGATGACCTTGGCGCCGGACGACTGCGCCTGCAGCAGGAAGGACGAGAAATCATTCGTCGACAGCGGATGACGGACGGAGCCAAGCACCTTACCGCCGCTCGCCTTGACGAAATCGCTGGTCTGCTGCTCGAGCGAATAGCCGAAAGCATAGTCCGCGGTCAGGAAGAACCAGGTATCCCCGCCCTGCTTGACGAGCGCGCCGCCTGTGCCGACGGCCAGTGCATGCGTGTCATAAGCCCAATGGAAGCCATAGGGCGAGCATTGCTTGCCGGTGAGATCCGTCGTGGCGGCGCCCGTTACGATGTCGATCTTCTTCTTTTCCTTGGCAACCGCCTGCACGGCGAGCGCAACCGACGAGGTCGTCAGCTCCATGATGGCATCGACCTTGTCCTGGTCATACCATTGGCGGGCGATGTTCGAGGCAATATCAGGCTTGTTCTGGTGATCGGCATCGATGATCTCGATCGGCACGCCGAGAACCTTGCCGCCGAAATCCTCGACGGCCATCTTGGCGGCCTCGACCGACGACTTGCCGCCGAAGTCGGCATACACGCCGGACTGGTCGTTAAGGATGCCGATCTTTACGAAACCATTGGCCGCGCCGGCGGCGAAAGCCGCTGTACTCGTTGCAAGCAGCAATGCAAGGGATGCAATGAGACTCTTTCGCATATCCTCTCCTCCCAGAGATTTGGCAAAAACGAATCTGTTCAAAATTGGCCAGCCGCTTTCCTCAAAACGACTTTCCCCGACCCGCAGGATCACGGAATTCGCGCGTTGACGCAAGTCGAGATTGCAACTAATTCCAAACAATGTCTGTTCATTTTTGAACAGAGGAGAGAGGCATGAAGCGCACGCCGCATTTTACGTGGGACGATCTGCAGTTTTTCCTCGCCGTTGCGCGAACCGGACAGCTTTCGACCGCGGCGCGGCAGTTGCGCACGAGCCACGCCACCGTCTCGCGCCGCATCGACCGGCTGGAATTTTCCTTGAAGGTCAAGCTTTTCGAGCGCAATCCGCGCGGCTACATGCTGACCACCATGGGCCAGCGCTTTGTCGATACGGCCGAGCACATCGAACAGGAAACGGAACGTCTTCGCGCCGATCTTTCGACCGGATCGGCGGCACAACGGGGTGTTGTGCGGATCAGTGCGCCGGAGGGCTTTTCAAACTTCTTTTTCACCGGCGTCCTGCCGGAATTCGCCGCCAGGCATCCGAATATTTCGCTGGAGCTGATCACCATCCAGCAGATCATGTCGCTCTCGCGCAAGGAAGCCGATATCGTCGTGGTGCTCGACCCGCCGAAGGCCGGACCCTACTTCACCGAAAAACTGACGGATTACCATCTGCAGGTCTACGGCTCGCGTGACTATCTCGCCCGCCATCCACCGATCGAAAGCCGCGATGACCTGCCGGATTTCGCCTTCATCGGCTATATCGAGGACATGATCTTCGCGCCGGGCCTGGACTATCTCGACGATGTCCACCCGCGCATCAGGCCGCAATTCCAGAGCTCGAGCATCTTCGCGCAGCTGACGGCGACGAAGAACGGCCAGGGGCTGTGCGTGCTGCCGTTCTTCATCGCCGGCAAGCATCCGGATCTGCAGGTGGTCCTGCCGCATGAAGTGGATCTCAGGCGTCACTACTGGATCACCTGCCATCGCGACCTGCGCCAGTCGCCACGCGTGCGCACCGTCATCGATTTTCTGGCGGAAGCCGTGCGCAAGAATGCCCCGGCCTTTTTCGGCCCCTGGAGACGCCCGGAAAGCTGAGATTGCCAATCCCGTTACAGCATACTTGGAGCGGCAAAGACCTTGTCGATCCCGGCGGCATCGAAGCCCGCACGTTCGGCAAGGCGAACCTCCCAGTCCAGCGAGGAGCGCACGATCATTTCCAGATCATTGTATTTCGGCGTCCAGCCCAGTTCGCGACGGGCAAGAGTTGCGTCTGCGATGATGCTGGCCATATCGCCGGGCCGGCGCGGAGCAATGTGGATGCGGAAGGCGCGACCATGGACGCGCATGACCATGTTGAGCACATCAAGCACGGAATAGCCCTGGCCATAGCCGCAATTGGCAACCAGTGAGCGGCCGCCATCGCGCAGATGCCGCAAGGCCGCAAGATGCACGTCCACGAGATCGCTGACATGGATGTAGTCGCGAACGCCCGTGCCGTCATGCGTCGCGTAATCCGTGCCGTAAATGGTCACCTGGGAGCGGCGGCCAAGTGCCGCCTCGCAGGCGACCTTGATGAGATGAGTGGCACCATCGGTCGACTGACCGGCCCGCCCCTCGGGATCCGCGCCGGCGACATTGAAATAGCGCAGCGCCACATAGTGGAAGTCATAGGCGGTGGCGGCATCGCGCAGCATCAGCTCGGACATCAGCTTGGACTGGCCGTAGGGCGATTCCGGCCGCAACGGCGCATTTTCGCTGACCGGCCGGTCCACGGGCTGCTGACCGTAGACCGCAGCGGTGGAGGAAAAGACGAAATGGCGGATGCCGGCCCTGACGGCGGCGCTCATTAAAATACGGGTCTTGCCGGTATTGTTCTCATAGTAGGAAAGAGGGTCCTCAATCGACACCGGGACGACGGCCGAGCCGGCGAAGTGGATGATGGCCCCTATATCGTTCTCGGCGAAAATCTGATGCAGAAGCGCTTCATCGGCGATATCGCCGAGATAGAAGCGGGCCGCCGGCGGAACCGCCCAGCGAAAGCCGGTCGATAGGCGATCGAGAACCACCACGTCCTCGCCCGCATCCAGCAACCTCCAGACCATGTGACTGCCGATATAGCCGGCTCCGCCCGTCACCAACACCGTCATTCTTCGCGTCCCCGCCAAGTTTTATCGGCGATATATGAGGCCGTTCCCCCTGCGGAATTGATTAAAAGCGGGCGGGTGCGTGGGAAAGATTGCGAGGATGGTTAGAGGGGGATTTCGTGATTTGATTGCATTTTATGGATTCGCTGAACTGCGCGATACGGAGAGTGTTCACCCCCTCTTTCACTTCGTGACAGAGGGGGCAGAGGTGCGGCAAGCGAACAGGTTCCTTCGACCGTAGAGCCCGGCCGAAGCAAGGCCCTCACAATCCCAAAATATACCTGCTTAACCTTTCCGCAGCATCCGCAACCTGCACCGGGTCGCGCAGGAAGCAAGCGCGCATGAAGAGTTCGCCGCCTTTTCCGAAGGCCGTTCCAGGGGCAAGACCGACGCCGGTCTTGTCGACGATGTCGATGGCGGCCTTGCGGCTGTCGGCCACGCCGTCGATCTTGAGGAATGAATAAAGCGCGCCATCCGGCTTCAGCGTCTGCACGCGATTGGTGGCGATCAGCGCATCGCAAAGAATGTCGCGCGAGCGTGTCGCCTTGGCGATGTTGGCGCGAACGAAGTCATCACCTTCGTTCAGCGCTGCAACCGCGCCGCGCTGCATGAATTGCGCGACGCCGGATGTCGAATATTGCACGAGGTTTTCGATCACCTGTCCGAGCTCTGCGGGGGCGACGATCCAGCCGACGCGCCAGCCGGTCATCGACCAGTTCTTCGAGAAGGAATTGACGAAGAGGATCTTGTCGTCGGCATCCTTCACATCCAGGAAGCTCGGCGCGCGGCCGCCGGCATAGTAGTAGAGCGCATAGATTTCGTCGGCCATGATCCAGAGATCATGCTTGCGCGCCAGAGCCAGAATGTCGCGGAGATCCTGATGGGTTGCCGTCCAGCCTGTCGGGTTGGAGGGGCTATTGATGAAGAGGCCCTTCGTCTTCGGTGTGATCGCCGCCTCCAGGCGATCGAGATCGAGCGACCATTTGCCCTTTTCGAATTGTAGCGGCACGGCGACGGAGCGGGCGCCTGATATCTCCAGCGCTGCGGCGATATTCGGCCAGGCCGGGGAGAGATAGACCATCTCGTCGCCGGGAGAGGTGATCGCCTGGACGGAAAGCTGGATCGCCTGCATGCCGGAGCCGACGACGTAGAAATTGTCCATCGGCAAAGAGGTGCCGAAGTGCCGGGCGTAGTAATCGGCCAGCGCCTGGCGCAGTTCCGGAATGCCGCGCTGCCAGGTATAAAATGTCTCGCCGGCATTGAGTGAGGCCATGGCGGCGCGGTTGATGAAATCAGGCGTCGGCAAATCGCCCTCGCCGACCCAGAGCGGCAGCAGGCCTTCACGGCCGCGGGCATAATTGACCACTTCCACGATCCCGCTTTCGGGTGCTGCGAGCGCGCGCGGGCTTAGGCTGTTCAGTATCGACATGCAAAGTCTCCAATTTCCGCCTTCATAAAGCAGAGCGGCGAACAAATCCCATGACTTTGCCTTAGCGACTGATCGATTTTGGTGATGAAAGCCCCGGTCCCTGAAGGAACGGGGCTTTAAAAGAAATTGAACAAGACACGTCAGCGCTTGGCGAGAAGATCGCGGATTTCTGTCAGGAGCTGAACGTCGGCCGGCGGCGGTGCTGCTTCGGCAACCTTTTCTTCCTTGCGCTCGACCTGGGCGCGCAGCGCATTCACGCCCTTGACCATGAGAAAGATGATCCAGGCCAGGATGAGGAAATTGATGAGGACAGTGATGAAGTTACCGTAGGCGAAAACCGCGCCCTGGGCGCGGGCGGCCGCGAGCGTCGGCGCATTGACCGCCGAGGAAAGGCCGATGAAGTAGTTCGAGAAATCGAAGCCCCCGAAAATCGCACCGACGACCGGCATGATGATATCGTCAACCAATGATTTCACGATGCCGCCGAAAGCGCCGCCGATGATCACGCCGACCGCGAGATCCATGACATTGCCACGGGCGATAAACGCCTTGAATTCATTAAGCATAGAGCAGTCCCCTTCGCGTTGCCGTTGAATTCATCTATGCTGATTAGCACCATCTTTTTCCTTATTTTTCAATAGTAAATCGGCGGCAATCCTCGGGCGTGCGCGCGTATTCCAAGGCAATTGCGCAGCCTTGGCAACCTCGGAGCGCATACATAATCGGCTACTTGTTCGTCAGTTGCGAGCAACGAAGCCCAAGTCCCTGACGTTCGCCAGGGGTATCGAGTGGCTCGCTCGGCATTGCCGGCCGCGTGTCAGGTCCTGGCTACGCTCTCCGGCATGACCTTCGCGATGAGGTTGCGGACATGGTCCGGGCCTGGCGCCCGGTCGAAGAGGATACGGTAAATGATCGGCGAGATGACATGATCCATCAGCTCCTCTTCAACCGGAAAGGGTTCGCCGCGCTTCTCCGCCCGCGCGATGAGAATGGCAAGCTGAGAGCGCGTATAGGTGCAGCATTTTTCTGCATTCGCGCCGTCAGCCACCGAGAGAACATCACGCAATAGCTGCCGCCCGACCCCGGAGGCCATTTCGTCGGCATATTGCTCGACCCAGGCCTCCAGATCCTCGCGCGCACTGCCAATTCTCGCCGGCTCGCCCTCCGGCTGCAGTCGCGACGCCGCCACGTCGGCCAGAAGTTCCTGAAGGCCACCCCAGCGGCGATAGATGGTCGATGGCGTCACATTGGCGCGCTGCGCGATTAAGGGGATCGTGATGTCAGCGCGATCCATCGTGGCAAGCATGTCGCGGACAGATTGATGCACGGCAACCTGCACTCTGGCACTGCGCCCGCCGGGACGGGGATTTTCTCTGTAGCTCATAAGCTTTTGCCAATCTTTCCCTTTTTGCCGTGGTGAATGACCAATGCCATTCACTAAGGCAAATTATTTGCTTTTGTGCGTTGGGCATCCTATATGCGCCTAACGCAATCTTTTAGCTTTAGGCTAGGATATAGTCGATGACCGAACTCGATTCCACCGCCAGCGCACCGATTTCATCAGCCAGACGCCTGGCGCCGTTCTATTATGCCGCGACCAGCGCCCTGTTCCTGGCTGCCTCGTCCGTACCGACGCCCCTCTACCGCCTTTATCAGCAGGCCTTCGCCTTCTCGCCGGTGCTGCTCACAATAATCTTTGCCGTCTATGCCTTTTCCCTCCTCGCCGCGCTGCTCATCGTCGGCTCGATTTCCGACCATCTCGGCCGCCGCCCCGTGATCTTCGCTTCGCTCCTCCTCAATATCGTGGCGATAGCGCTGTTCTTGATGGCCAAGGGGCCGGATTGGCTGATTGCCGCCCGCATCGTGCAGGGTTTTGCAACGGGCACTGCGGTCAGTTCCACCGGGGCCGCCCTGGTCGATCTCGATCCCATCAGGGGATCGATCACCAACAGCCTTGCACCGCTGGCCGGCATGGCGATCGGCGCGCTCGGTACGAGCCTTCTGATCCAGTTTGCGCCGGCGCCGACCCTGCTTGTCTACATCGTCACGCTCGCTCTGCTGGCGCTGCAGGCCGCATTGCTCTGGCTGGTGCCGGAGACAACGAGCCGACGGGCGGGCCTACTCGCATCACTGAAGCCGGAAGTCGCAGTTCCCCAGCAGGCACGCCGGACGCTGTTGGCGCTGACGCCGATCAATATCGCCGTATGGGCGCTCGCCGGCTTCTATCTGTCGCTGGTGCCTTCGCTGGTCAGCGCGACGACCGGCAGCACGGCGCCGCTGGTCGGCGGCTTCGTGGTCGCGGCCTTGACGATCAGCGGTGCTGCAGCCGTGTTCCTGCTGCGCAAGAGATCGGCCACCACAATCATGAGGTTCGGCATACCGAGCATGACACTCGGCGTATTGACCGTCATTGCGGGGATGCACGCAGCTGATCTGCCGATTCTTGCCGCGGGAACGCTGATCGCCGGTGCAGGCTTCGGAGCTGCCTTTCTCGGCACGGTCAGAAGCATCATGCCGCTGGCAAAGCCCGACGAACGCGCCGGGCTGCTTTCCGCCTTCTACATCCAGAGCTATCTAGCCTTCAGCGTGCCCGCCATACTGGCCGGCTTCCTATCGAAGGCGCTCGGCTTTGCCGAGGCCGCCGATATCTATGCAGCGGCAATTCTTCTGCTCGTTGGCTGGGGCGTCGTTGCCTTGCGATCCAATCGGGAAAAGCCGCTGGGTGTTACGTAAGTAAAGCCTTACGGTTTGAGCCCAAGTTCGGCAAGACCACTGCCATCCATGGCAAACGGCACCGACGTATGTTCGTGGGCGATCTTCCAGATGCCAGCCTCTTTTCTGAGGCCGAGCGTCTGGCGAAACCAGAGATCGACTTCGACACCATCCGTCTTCTTGCCGGTCATCTGCACGAGGCCCGTCCAGAAGGCGATATCTTCACCAACCGCCAATCTGACCTCGATGGCATCGCCGCCGATCGGCCCTTCCCAGGTCGAAAACCAAGCCTCCAATCCCTTTTCACCCTTACCCTTGTGCGCCAATGGTGCCGCCAGGGTGAAGCCGATGACATCGTCGCTTAAATGCCGGACCACGCCCGCCGCATCCTTATTGCCAAGGGCTGAGGACCAGCCCGCAAGCATTGCGTTGATGGCTTCCGCCTCATTGCGATTGCCGATGATCTCGATCATGTCATTCTCCTCGGTTTGATGAACTCAAGCAGAGGACGAACGAAAAAGGCCGCTTCCGACAGGAGCGGCCCATTATTAGTCGTCAGCAACGATTTGTTGGCTCAAGCCGCCTTCGCGACACGGTAGGGATCGAAGCGTCCGTAGAAGGTTTCGCCCTTCGCGGCCATGTCCTTCAGCAGCGCCGTCGGCTGGAAATGCGGGCCGTAAGCGGCAGCGAGCTTTTCGCAGAGTTCCACGAAGACCTTCACGCCCACGCCATCGATGTAGGACAACGCACCACCGGTATAGGGCGCGAAGCCGAAGCCGAGGATGGAGCCGACATCGGCCTCGCGCGGATCGGTGACGATGCCTTCTTCCATGGTGCGGGCGGCTTCCAGCGCGATGGTCGCGAGGAAGCGCTGCTTCAGCACGTTGACATCGACATCATCAGCCCTCTTCTGCGGATAGAGATCCTTGAGGCCTGGCCAGAGAGACTTCTTCGCCGGCTTCGGCGGGTAGTCGTAGAAGCCCTTGGCGTTCTTCCGGCCAAGGCGCCCCTCGCCTTCGACAAGACCGCTGATCAGCTGCATGTGCCGCGGATCGACCGCCTTCTCGCCAAGATCGGCAACCGTCGCCTTCAGGATCTTGTAGGAGAGGTCGATGGCGACTTCGTCGTTCAGCGCCAGCGGTCCGACCGGCATGCCGGCCATCTTGGCGGCATTCTCGATCATCGCAGCGGGCACGCCTTCGATCAGCATGTCATAGGCTTCGTGGATGTAGCGGAAGACGCAGCGATTGACGAAGAAACCGCGCGTGTCGTTAACGACGATCGGGGTCTTCTTGATGGCGGCGACGTAATCGAGCGCCACGGCGAGCGCATGATCGCCGGTTTCCTTACCGAGGATCACTTCGGTCAACATCATCTTCTCCACAGGCGAGAAGAAGTGAACGCCGATGAAATCGGCCGGGCGCTTGGAATTCTTCGCAAGACCGGTAATCGGTAACGTCGAGGTGTTGGAGGCGAAGACGGCGCCGGCCGGCAGCACGGCTTCGACGGCCTCGATGACGGCCTTCTTGACTTCGCGATCCTCGAACACCGCCTCGATGACGAGATCGGCGTCCTTCAGATCGGCATAATCTGAAGACGGCGTGATGCGGGAGAGCAGCGCTACGCCCTCGTCTTGCGTTAGCCTTCCCTTACCGATCGAATCCTTGGCCAGTCCTTCGCCGACGCCCTTGCCCTTGGTCGCGGCTTCGATGTCGCGGTCGATGAGCGTGACCGGGATACCGGCGGCAGCGGTGACGTAGGCAATGGAAGCTCCCATGAAACCCGCGCCGACGACTCCGACTTTTTTCAGCTCGGTCTTCGGCTGGCCGGCCGGGCGGCGAGCACCCTTGCCGAGTTCCTGCATGGAGATGAACAGCGAGCGGATCATCGAATAGGCTTCTGTGGTCTGCAGCACATGGGTGAAATAGCGCTGCTCGATCTTCAGGCCGGTATCAAGGGGAACCTGCAAGCCTTCATAGACGCATTTGAGGATGGCGAGTGCTGCCGGATAATTGCCCGCCGTCTCGCGGCGCAGTATGGCAGGTGCTGCCGGCCAGAGCTGTGCTGCGGCCGGCGTCCAGATACCGCCACCGGGTGCCTTGAAGCCCTTCTCGTCCCAAGGGGCGATTGGCTTCAGGCCGTCCTTGATCATCTGCTTGGCGGCGGGGATCAGCTGATCCGGCTCGACCACCTGATGCACGAGGTTCATCGCCTTGGCGCGCGCCGCCGTCAGCGGCTGGCCTGTCGTCATCATCTGCAGGGCGGATTGTGCATCCGTCAGGCGCGAGATGCGCTGCGTGCCGCCAGCGCCGGGGAAGATGCCAACCTTGACCTCAGGCAAGGCGATCTTGACGCTCTTGGCGCTGGACGCGACGCGGCCGTGACAGGCCAGAGACAGCTCGAAGGCGCCGCCCATGCAGGTGCCGTTGATCGCCGACACCCAGGGTTTGCCGCAGGTTTCGAGCTTGCGGAAAAGGCCGGTCATGCGTCCCACAACATCGAAGAGCTTCTGGGTGGCGGCGGCCGGGTCCTTCGCCTTCTCCTCCTGATAGAAGGAGAACATGGACTTGATCATCGAGAGATCGGCACCGCCCGAGAAGGAAGACTTGCCAGAGGTGAAGACCACGCCCTTGACAGCGGCATCGGCGACGGTCGCGTCGATGATGGCGTTCAGCTCTTCGAGGATCTCGGCAGTGAAGACGTTCATGGACCTGCCGGGCATGTCCCAAGTGACGAGCGCGATGCCGTCGGCGTCGGTTTCAACGGTGAAATTCGTGTAAGCCATTGGTTTCCCCTCCTCAGACGCGTTCGACGATCGTGGCGGTGCCCATGCCGGCGCCAATGCAGAGCGTGACCAGCGCGGTGTTGAGATCGCGGCGCTCCAGCTCGTCCAGCACGGTGCCCAGGATCATCGCGCCGGTCGCGCCGAGCGGGTGGCCCATGGCAATCGCACCGCCATTGACGTTGATCTTGTCATGCGGGATTTCGAAAGCCTGCATGTAGCGCAGCACCACGGCGGCGAAAGCTTCATTGAGCTCGAAGAGATCAATGTCTGCGAGTGTGATGCCGGTGCGCTTCAGAAGTTTCTCGGTGACATCGACCGGTCCGGTCAGCATCAGCGCCGGATCGGAGCCGATATTGGCGAAAGCCTTGATGCGGCCGCGCGGCTTCAAGCCCATGCTCTCACCGCCCGCCTTGGAGCCGAGCAGAACGGCGGCGGCGCCATCGACGATGCCGGAGGAATTGCCGGCGTGATGGACGTAGTTGATCCGCTCGACTTCTGGGTGCGCCTGAATGCCGAC
>JBCNPI010000350.1:0-6098 GCA_039593415.1 Rhizobium sp.
CAGCTGCTCGCTGCCGCCCGCAAAAAGGGCGACGGTGAGGTTGCCAAGCTCGGCCCCGATGCCAAGAGCCAGGTGACTGTCCGCTACGTCGACGGCAAGCCGTCCGAAGTGACCTCGATCGTTCTGTCCACCCAGCATCTCGACGAAAGCTGGGACTCGAAGAAGGTTCGCTCCGTTGTCGAGCCCTATATCGTCGAAGCCCTCGGCGACCTGAAGATCGCTTCCGATTGCAAGTGGTACATCAACCCCACCGGCAAGTTCGTCATCGGCGGTCCGGACGGCGATGCCGGTCTCACCGGCCGCAAGATCATTGTCGATACCTACGGCGGTGCTGCCCCGCACGGCGGCGGCGCTTTCTCCGGCAAGGACACGACCAAGGTCGACCGTTCGGCTGCCTATGCCGCCCGCTATCTTGCAAAGAACGTCGTTGCCGCCGGTCTTTCCGATCGCTGCACGATCCAGCTGTCCTATGCCATCGGTGTTGCCCAGCCGCTGTCGATCTATGTCGATCTGCACGGCACGGGCAAGGGCGTTACCGAGGATCAGGTCGAAGAGGCCATCCGCAAGAATATGGACCTTTCGCCGACCGGTATCCGCCGTCACCTCGACCTCAACAAGCCGATCTATGCAAAGACCTCGGCCTATGGTCACTTCGGTCGCAAGGCCGGTCGTGACGGTTCCTTCTCCTGGGAGCGTACGGACCTGGTGAAGGCCCTCAAGGAAGCCGTGAAGCTCCGGGAAGCCGCATGATCGATACCGAGCGCCGGTCGCGGGCGACGGAAGCATTCTTCGGCCGTCGCAAGGGTAAAGCCTTGCGCGGCCAGCAGGCCGAAAAGCTGGAAGCATTGCTGCCGCAGTTCATCCTCGATCTTTCCGCTCCGGCGCCGCAGCCGCTGAACGATCTCTTCCCGGCGCCGACCGAGCGTCTGCGCCTGGAGATCGGTTTCGGCGGTGGAGAGCATCTGATCCACAGGGCGCTCGAGCAGCCGAAAACGGGCTTCATCGGTGTGGAACCCTTCGTCAATTCGATGCAGAAGCTGCTGGCGCGTGTCGATGAAGCTGGCGCGCACAATATCCGCGTCTACAATGACGACGCGACGCAGGTGCTGGATTGGCTGCCGGACGGCTGCCTGGATCAGATCGACCTGCTCTATCCCGATCCCTGGCCGAAGAAGAAGCATTGGAAGCGCCGCTTCGTCTCCCAGGTCAATCTTGCCCGTTTTCACCGCGTGCTGAAGCCGGGCGCGCTTTTCTGCTTCGCATCCGATATCGACACCTATGTCAACTGGACGCTGCAGCACTGCCTTGCGCATGGCGGCTTCGAGTGGACCGCGCGGAATGCCGCCGACTGGCTGACGCCCTATGAAGGCTGGCCGAGCACGCGCTATGAGGCCAAGGCCCGGCGCGAGGGGCGTTCCTCTGCCTATCTGACCTTCAAGAGAGTCTGACCGCTCTAATTACGGGCGAGAATTTCAGATTGAGATATTCGCGTCATCCTGTGCGAGGACCGCCGCTTTGGGCGGTCTGGATCATGCACACGCGTTGCCAGCTGGGGCCGGTTCGATGCGGTCCTTGCGGACGGTGACTTTCACCGTCGGGCGACGCTGATGGTCAGTGCAGGCTGACCGTCTTCAATTCGTCTTCGGCAGCACGATAGAAGGTGCTGGAGCGATTATCCGTCAAAAGGATCGGCGTGCCGTCGGCACCGAAGAGTGCCCAGAGATCGACATCGGGATCGATATCGGGCGCTTCCGGAAAGCAGCGGGATACTTCGGACCAATCCATTTTTCTGATATAGGCGACCTCACCGGTGCCGATATTGGCAAGTTCGGATTGGCTCAGGCGGGCGGTGGCTTCTTTCAACAACATGCTCGTACCTCCAGTATGAGGGACCAACGGCTCCAGAGCATGATGCCGAAACGTGTGAGTGGCCTTCGGGCGACGTCGTGCTCTAGTTCTTCGATTCTAGAGCCGATTCAGACTCCAGACCGATTCGGTCTGAAATCATCCGGCTCTAGGCCGTTGTCCTACTGTGAGACCGAAATGTTAATTTTCTTTACTATGCGGTCGGGTTCCGGCCGAATGAGGTCGACCGAGAGCAGGCCGTTCTTCAGCGTGGCGCCGAGCACCTGCATGCCGTCGGCAAGGACGAAGACACGCTGGAACTGCCGGGCGGCAATGCCGCGATAGAGATAGTCGCGTTCGCCCTGCTCGATCTGGCGCCCCCGGATCAGAAGCTGGTTTTCTTCCGTCGTGACATCGAGCTCGTCTTCGGAAAAGCCGGCAACAGCCAGCGTGATGCGCAGGCGCTCCGGCTCGCCGGAGAGGCGGTCCGCACGCATTCGTTCGATATTGTAGGGAGGGTAACCGTCACTGGCCTTGGAAATCCGCTCAAGCGTCTTTTCCATGGTGTCGAAGCCCAGAAGCAGTGGGCTGGCAAAGGGAGTCGTCCGGCTCATCGTCTCAAGTCCTTGGTATCAAGCGACCGTTCCGGACCTGATCTTCAGCACCCGGTTGTCCCTAATATGGGAGTACGCGCCTGTGAGCGCAAGCCATGGAGTCTTCGCATTTGCGAGATCGAAATCCATGGTGAAAAATCGTTTTGCACCATGGCGAGCGAATGCTTGACAAAGCCGGACCGGACCCGCGACAAAGCCTCACGACCTGCACCGGAGGAAAGTTGAAGACATGACCGAACCCAGAAAAATCATCATCGATACCGACCCTGGTCAGGATGATGCCGCGGCGATCTTTCTCGCCTTCGGCAGCCGCGAGGAGATCGATGTGCTCGGCATCACAGCGGTTGCCGGCAACGTGCCGCTGCGGCTGACGAGCCGCAATGCCCGCATCGTCTGCGAGCTCTGCAATCGTCGCGACGTCAAGGTATTTGCTGGCGCCGATGCGCCGCTCGAGCGCAAGCTGGTCACGGCCGAGCATGTGCATGGCAAGACCGGCCTCGACGGTCCGGAACTGTCCGAGCCGACCATGGAGCTGCAGCCAGGCCATGCCGTCGATTTCATCATCGACACGCTGCGCAAGGAACCGGAAGGCGCCGTCACGCTCTGCACGCTCGGCCCGCTGACCAATATCGCAATGGCTTTCCAGAAAGCGCCCGACATCGTCGGTCGCGTATGCGAACTTGTCATGATGGGCGGCGGCTTCTTCGAAGGCGGCAACATCACGCCGGCGGCCGAGTTCAACATCTATGTCGATCCGGAAGCGGCAGACGTGGTGTTCCGCTCGGGCGTACCTATCGTCATGATGCCGCTCGACGTCACCCACAAGCTGCTGACGCGCAAGGACCGTGTGGAGCGTATCGCCGCTGTCGGCACGCCACCGGCCAAGGCCATGGTCGAAATGCTGCAGTTCTTCGAGCGCTTCGATATCGAGAAATACGGTTCGGACGGCGGTCCGCTGCACGATCCGACCGTTATCGCCTATCTTCTGAAGCCCGAGCTGTTCAAAGGGCGCGAATGCAATGTCGAGATCGAGGTGACCTCGGAACTGACCGTCGGCATGACCGTGGTCGACTGGTGGCACGTGACCGACCGCAAGCGCAACGCCAAGGTCATGCGCGACGTCGATGCGGATGGCTTCTTCGCGCTGTTGACGGAACGTTTCGCCCGCATCTGATCAGGCTCCATGAAAAGGGCCGCCGGAATGATCCGGCGGCCTTTGATTTCATCCAACCGGGATCGGCTTAGAACTCTTCCCAGTCGTCCCGGGCGAGCGCATTGGCGCCCTGGGTTTGGGGAGCGGCCTTGCGCGCCGGCGCCATTGCCTGGCGTGGAGCTGCCGGGGCGCGCATCTTCTGCGCCGTTGCCCGCAATGCGCTGGCATTTTCCTGAACGGCCCGCGCGGTGCGGAAGCGTGCGACGAGCGTCCTGAGCGTCTGGGCTTCCTCGGCAAGGGCCACGCTGGAGGCCGTCGTCTCTTCGACCATCGCCGCGTTCTGCTGGGTCACCTGATCCATCTGGTTCATGGCGGAGTTGATTTCCTTCAACCCGATAGCCTGCTCGCTAGCGGAAGCCGAGATCTGGCGGATCAGGCCGTTGATCTCCATCACCTGCTGGGCGATCTTGTGCAGGGCATCGCCCGTGCGGCCGACCAGATCTACGCCTTCCTTGACCTGTCCGGCCGAAGCGTTGATCAGGGTCTTGATCTCCTTGGCGGCATTGGCCGAGCGCTGAGCCAGTTCGCGCACTTCCTGCGCGACAACGGCAAAGCCCTTGCCTGCCTCGCCGGCACGGGCAGCCTCGACGCCGGCGTTCAGCGCCAGGAGGTTGGTCTGGAAAGCGATCTCGTCGATGACGCCGATGATGCGCGACACTTCCTGCGACGATTGCTCGATGCCGTGCATGGAGGCGATGGCCTTCTGGACGATCTCACCGGAATGCTCGGCATCTTCGGAAGCGGCATTGACGCTGCTTGCCGCCGTGCGGGCATTCTCGGCACTTGAATTGACCTGAGCGGTAAGCTGGTTGAGTGCTGCCGCCGTCTCTTCGAGGCTTGCTGCCTGCTGTTCGGTGCGACGGGCGAGATCCGATGCGCTATTGCTGATTTCGCCGGTGCCGCTGCTGATATTGCCGACGCTGACATTGACGGTATGCACGGTCTCCTCGAGGCTCGCCAGCGCCGCATTGAAATCCTGCTTGAGCTGGGCATATTCGCCCGGGAAATCGTCCGTGATCCGCTGGTTGAGATTGCCCTTCGAGAGTTCGGCGAGGTTATGGCCGAGAATGCTCACGATATGGCGTTGCAGCGCAACGCTCTCGTTGCGTTCCGTTTCCGAGCGGCGGCGTTCGCCTTCGGCGGCCTGACGCTGATCGTTGGCTTCGCCTTCCAGGCGTTTGGTATCGGCGAGCGCGAAGCGGAAGCCTTCCAGCGCTTTGGCGACCGAGCCTACTTCGTCTGCGCCAGCCTGGCCTGCGACCGGTTCCGCATAATTGCCGGCGCTGAGGCGATTGACGCTTGCGACGAGGCCGGCAAGCGGTTTCTGCACGAAACCGCGCACGGCGGCGTAGAGTGCGAGCATGACGGCGGCGAGCACGAGGATGCCGGCAACGATCATCATATAGGTCTGATCGCGTACCGGCGCCGCAATGGCACTATGCGGCACGTCGATGAGAACGACCCAGGTGGCGTTGAGGCCCGGAACGGCGAAGGGATAGACGACGCGGTCGAATTCCTCGCCGCTATTGTCCGAAAGATTTTTCAGGATACTTGCGGAAGGAGAGGTCAGAGCCGCCTTGATGACGTCTGCGCCGGAGCCATTATAGTCCTTCATCAAGAGGTCGGCAGTCGGGGCGACCAGCCACTTGTTGTCCTGCGAAAGCAGCAGCACGCGCCCGGTGCCGAACGGCTGCAGCTTCTGCAGCTTGGCAGAAAGCGAAGCAAGCGAGATGTCGACGCCTGCAACGCCGATCCGCTTCCCGCCTGAAATGACCGGATAGGCGATGGAGCTCATGGTCGTCGGAACATCGGTCCCTTGGGCGAGATAGGGTGGCGTGATTGCGCCCTTGCCGCTATCGGCGGCAAGCTTCCACCAAGCCGCGGTATAATCATTGTCGAAGGTCGAAAACTGGATGCCGCCATCCTTCGTCTTCGACCAATAGGGCGTAAAGGCGCCCTTGTCGTTGACGCCCTGGTCCTTGTTGTTGGCGAGCTCCGTCGTCTTGCCGTCGAAGGTGCCTAGCTGTTCGCAGAACCAGCTGCCGAAGGCGAAGGCATTCTGTTCGACATTGGCTTTGAGGATGTTGATGATGCCCTTGCGGTCGAAGGTATGGCCTTCGTGGCCGCGGCCGATGATGGCAGCCATGGAGCGGGCGGCGCTGGCCATTTCGCCGACATTTGCGGCGATCTCGTTGGAAATGGATTTGGCCTCGGTATTGGCCTGATCCATCGTCAGTGTTTCGACGCGCTCGCGGGTCTGGGAAATCAGCAGAAAGTTGGAAACCAGCAGGACGAGTGCAATCGCGAGCCCGGTGACCAAGATCAGTTTGGCCGCAAGCGACTTCATACGAAAGATGAACATCATTTCCTCGAAAAAGCGATGCGTCGGATACACATTATCCGGATGCAAGGTCGGCGCAGGATGG
>JBCNPI010000351.1:0-6036 GCA_039593415.1 Rhizobium sp.
CTGCTGCTTGCGCGTCAACATCGTCTTGGAACCCCAGAATCAAGAAAAGCGGTGAAACAAATCCAGAACAGACACTATATGTTCCATATGTGTTCCGCAAGTACTTAAATTTCGGTAAAGCCTTGCCGAGCCGGTTAAACAATGAAGGCTTGCGCATGGAACGGCCGGAAGCATCAAAGCGTTATATCTCCGCTAAACTATCGAAAAATATGGGAAATACCGCTTTGTGGATCCGCAGGCTTTTCTGACGTAGCCGATATGGCGAGGATGAGGATCGACGCCACGCGGCATCGTATCAGCCGGCCACGCGGCAGAATCAGTCACCACGTTTGCGAGACTTCGCTCTCTCCATGCCGCCCGCGTCAGGCGTTTCGCGCTTCCATCTTGAATTGGGCGAGGGATGGGCGCAAATCTGCTGCCGAAGGCAATCAGGAGGAACCATGATTTCGTCCCCGCATCCGCTGGATCATCTCGTGCTGCCGACGGTCGACCTCGCTTTGGCGCGCGAACGGCTGGGCAAGCTTGGTTTTACGGTGGCGCCAGATGCGCGCCATCCCTTTGGCACTGAGAATGCCTGCGTCTTCTTTGCTGACAAGACTTACATCGAGCCTTTGGGTGTCGCATCCCCGGAGCAGTGCGAAAAGAGCATTCTGGACGGCAATGTGTTCGTTGCGCGCGATCAGGCCTATCGTTTCCGTGTCGCGCAGGATGGATTCTCGGCTGTGGTCTTCGGCACGGACGACGCTGTTGCGGATGATGAGCGTTTCAGGAATGCCGCGATCTCCGCCGGGCAGATGCTGGATTTCTCCCGGCCCATGAAGATGCCGGACGGAGCCGAAACCGTAGCCGGCTTTCGACTTGCCTTTGCTGCCGACCTGCGTGCTCCGGATTTTTTCGCTTTCTGCTGTCAGCGCATCAATCCTCTGCCGGCCGATCGCGACGTGCTCGAGCGTCATGAAAACGGCGTGACAGGCATTGCACAGGTGGTGTTTTGCGCGCCGAAGCCGACGCCATATCGCAGCTTTTTCGAAGAGCTTGTCGGTGGCGCGAGGATATCGGAGCATTCCTTCGGTCTGACGATCAAGGTTGGCAATGCCGATCTGGAGATTTTGACGCCGGAAGGGATGGAGGCATTTTACGATTTGCCGGTTCGCACCGGCGATCCCGGGCTCAGGGCGCGCGCAATCCTTTTTAAAACGCGCGATCTTTCCGTGACATCGTCGCATTTCGCTGCTAACGGCGTCACTTATACGCGTAAGAACAATCGTATATTGGCAAGGCTGGCGCCCGGCGAGGGCGCGTTGTTCGCCTTCGAGGAGATAAAATGAGCACGAATTCCGAAGTGATCGTCGGCGAGGGAGCCTCCAAGGTCTTGTTCTCCAATACCTCCAAGCTTTCGCTGATTGCAGGTCCCTGCCAGATGGAAAGTCGCGATCATGCGTTCATGGTTGCCGGCGTCCTGAAGGAACTTTGCGGCAAGCTCGGCATCGGCCTTGTCTACAAGTCCTCCTTTGACAAGGCGAACCGCACCTCGTTGTCCGGCAAGCGCGGCATCGGCCTGGAAAAGGCGCTCGAGGTCTTTGCCGACCTCAAGACGGAATATGGCTTTCCCGTCCTGACCGACATCCACACGGAAGAGCAGTGCGCCATCGTTTCGAAGACAGTGGATATCCTGCAGATCCCGGCTTTCCTGTCGCGCCAGACCGATCTTCTGGTCGCCGCCGCCAAGACCGGTCGCGTCATCAACGTCAAGAAGGGTCAGTTCCTCGCGCCCTGGGATATGAAGAACGTGCTTGCCAAGCTCAACGACAGCGGCAATCCGAACATTCTTCTCTGCGAGCGTGGCGCCTCCTTCGGCTACAACACGCTTGTTTCCGATATGCGCTCGCTGCCGATCATGGCGGCGATGGGCGCGCCTGTCATCTTCGATGCGACCCATTCGGTGCAGCAGCCCGGTGGGCAGGGTGGCTCGACAGGCGGCGATCGCCGATTCGTGGAGACGCTGGCACGGGCCGCCGTTGCCGTCGGTGTTGCCGGTGTCTTTCTTGAAACGCATGAGGACCCCGACAATGCGCCGTCCGATGGCCCGAACATGGTCTATCTGAAGGACATGCCGCGGCTTCTGGAGAAGCTGCTGGCCTTTGACGCCGTCGCCAAGGCCTGAAAAGTAGCCGGCATTCAACAGGCTGACATGAATTTGCGTTACGGGCCTGCGGGAGTGCCAAATCGCGGTGCGGATCGCCATTGTAATTTCCGCGCCTTCGATTAAGACGATTTAAATCGATTTATAAACCAGCGAGCAGGAAGCTATCATGACCGCAATCACCGACATTATCGCCCGCGAGATTCTCGACAGCCGTGGCAATCCGACCGTCGAAGTCGATGTCTACCTCGAAGACGGCAGCATGGGCCGCGCGGCGGTTCCGTCGGGCGCTTCGACCGGCGCGCATGAAGCCGTCGAGCTTCGTGATGGCGGCAAGCGCTATCATGGCAAGGGTGTCGAAAAGGCCGTCGAGGCCGTCAATTCGGAAATCTTCGACGCGATCGGCGGCATGGATGCCGAAAACCAGATCCAGCTCGACAACATCATGATCGAGCTCGACGGTACGCCGAACAAGTCCCGCCTCGGCGCCAACGCCATCCTCGGCGTCTCGCTCGCCGTTGCCAAGGCTGCGGCCCAGAGCGCCAACCTGCCGCTCTACCGCTATGTCGGCGGCGCGCACGCCCGCCTGCTGCCGGTTCCGATGATGAACATCATCAACGGCGGCGCCCATGCCGACAACCCGATCGATTTCCAGGAATTCATGATCCTGCCGATCGGTGCTGACTCGATCCGGGAAGCCGTGCGCATGGGTTCGGAAGTCTTCCATGTCCTGAAGAAGGAACTGGCGTCGCAGAGCCACAACACCAATGTCGGCGACGAAGGCGGTTTCGCACCAGGCCTCTCCAGCGCTCCGGCAGCTCTCGACTTCATCATGAAGTCCATCGAGAAGGCCGGCTACAAGCCGGGCGAAGAAATCGCTCTCGGCCTCGATTGCGCCTCCACCGAGTTCTTCAAGGACGGCAAATACGTACTTGAAGGCGAAGGCCGCACGCTGGAATCCGGCGCTATGGCTGAGTATCTCGCAGAACTTGCCGCCAAGTACCCGATCGTTTCGATCGAAGACGGCATGGCCGAAGACGACTGGGAAGGTTGGAAGACGCTGACCGACCTGATCGGCAAGAAGACCCAGCTCGTCGGCGACGACCTGTTCGTCACCAACTCGGCTCGTCTGCGTGATGGCATCCGCATGGGCGTTGCTAACTCGATCCTCGTCAAGGTCAACCAGATCGGCTCGCTGACGGAAACCCTTGATGCCGTCGAAACCGCGCACAAGGCCAACTACACGGCCGTCATGTCGCACCGTTCGGGCGAAACGGAAGATTCCACGATCGCCGACCTCGCGGTTGCCACCAACTGCGGTCAGATCAAGACCGGCTCGCTGTCGCGCTCGGACCGTCTTGCCAAGTATAACCAGCTTATCCGCATCGAAGAAGCGCTCGGCCCGCAGGCAAAGTATGCCGGCCGCTCCATCCTTCGCGGCTGATATCTGGCCTGTGGGATCCAGCCGAATCCGTGGCAGAATATTCGCTTGGATCGAACCGCGCCTTCGGGCGCGGTTTTTGTTTGCCCTGGCAGTTAGAGTCAACGGACGGTTAATCTCTGCCGGTTACCTTGGCTCCAGGTATTTGATTTCATGTGATCTTGTTCGGGGCTGCCTAGGCTTTGGAAGGGGTTGCATAGAGCCAGAGCGTGACGAGCGAGTATGTGGACAAAGTATCATAAGAAGAGAAGGTTCGGCCGTCTCATCCTTCCCGCCATCACCATCGCTTTTGTGAGCTACTTCGGTTATCATTGCATTCACGGCGATTACGGCTTGAAGGCAACGGAGGTTTTCGAGAAGCGCCGCATCGATCGCGCCAAGGAGTTGGCTGATCTTGTCGCCAAGCGCGAGCACCTTGAAAAAGAGGTTGCTCTTTTGAGTGACGGCTCTTTGGATAAGGATATGCTCGATCAATATGCGCGCTATCAATTGACCTACTCCAAAGCGAATGAAATCGTCATCTTCAACAAATAGCCGCAATTAACCGAATTTAGGTTAATTCAATTTTCGTGAGCTATATCAATGGCTTGCGAAGAATATGAGCCATGCAATTATAGCATTGCTGTGGCGAACAATCTTGCCTATGTTACGCCTCATCGCAAAACGAGGCTACTCACACAGGGAGGGTTGAATGGCGCCGCGAAAAAACGCGACCGTTTCCAGCCGCAAGACAGCATCAAGGCCCGCCAAGGAAACCAATGGCGGCCCGATCGCAGATTTCGATCGTGATGCGGAGCTCAAGGCTTATCGTGAGATGCTCCTGATCCGCCGCTTCGAAGAGAAGGCCGGCCAGCTGTATGGCATGGGCTTCATCGGCGGCTTCTGTCACCTTTATATCGGCCAGGAAGCCGTCGTCGTCGGCATGCAGCTGGCGTTGAAAGAGGGTGATCAGGTCATTACCGGCTACCGCGACCACGGCCATATGCTGGCAACCGGCATGAGCGCGCGCGGCGTCATGGCGGAGCTCACCGGACGGCAGGGCGGCTATTCCCGAGGGAAGGGCGGCTCCATGCACATGTTCTCCAAGGAAAAGAACTTCTACGGCGGTCACGGCATCGTCGGCGCGCAGGTTTCGCTCGGCACCGGTCTCGGCTTTGCCAACTGGTATCGCGGCAATGACAATGTCAGCGTCGCCTATTTCGGCGATGGCGCTGCCAACCAGGGCCAGGTCTACGAAAGCTTCAACATGGCGCAGCTCTGGAAGCTGCCGGTTATCTTCGTGATCGAAAACAACCGTTACGCCATGGGCACGTCGACCGCTCGCGCTACCGCGCAAGCGGACTTCTCCAAGCGTGGCGCCTCCTTCGGCATTCCTGGCATCCAGGTCGACGGCATGGACGTTCGCGCCGTCAAGGCGGCCGCTGACGAAGCCGTTGCGCATTGCCGCTCGGGCAAGGGCCCGATCATTCTGGAAATGCTGACCTACCGCTACCGTGGTCACTCCATGTCCGACCCGGCCAAGTACCGTTCCAAGGACGAAGTGCAGAAGATGCGCTCCGAGCACGACCCGATCGAGCAGGTCCGTGTTCGCCTCCTCGAAAAGGGCTGGGCGACCGAGGACGATCTGAAGGACATCGACAAGGATGTCCGCGACATCGTCGCTGACAGCGCCGATTTCGCCCAGAACGATCCGGAGCCGGATGCATCCGAGCTCTACACCGACATTCTGCTCTAAATCGGGGAGGGACGATCCATGCCCATCGACATTCTCATGCCCGCCCTTTCTCCGACGATGGAAGAGGGTACCCTTTCGAAATGGCTCAAGAAGGAAGGCGACAAGGTCGTTTCCGGTGACGTCATTGCCGAAATCGAAACCGACAAGGCCACCATGGAAGTGGAAGCCGTCGACGAAGGCACGATCGGCAAGCTGCTGATCGACGCCGGAACCGAAGGCCTCAAGGTCAACACCAAGATCGCTATCCTGCTGCAGGACGGCGAATCCGCAGACGCCATTTCATCGGCCAAGGCTGCTCCTGCTGTCGAGCCGGCAAAGACCGAAGCGCCTGCCGCCGTCCCAGCGCCGGCTGTTGCACCGGTCCCGGCCCAGCCAAAGGTTGCCGCTGCCGCTGATCCGGAAATTCCGGCCGGCACGGAAATGGTCTCGATGACGGTGCGTGAAGCGCTGCGCGACGCGATGGCCGAAGAAATGCGCGCCAACCAGGACGTTTTCGTCATGGGCGAGGAAGTTGCAGAATACCAGGGCGCCTACAAGGTGACCCAGGGCCTGCTGCAGGAATTCGGCGCCCGCCGCGTGATCGACACCCCGATCACCGAGCACGGCTTCGCCGGTATCGGCGTCGGCGCTGCGATGGCCGGCCTTCGCCCGATCGTCGAATTCATGACCTTCAACTTCGCCATGCAGGCGATCGACCAGATCATCAACTCTGCCGCC
>JBCNPI010000352.1:0-6029 GCA_039593415.1 Rhizobium sp.
TGCCTACCGCCGCGGCAAGCTGCACGGCCGGATGGCCGCCAAGGCAATCCTCGATCTCGCTCGGTCCGATGCGATAGCCCGACGAGGTGATGACATCGTCGTCGCGCCCGACGAAGGAAATATAACCATCCGCGTCCTGCCGGCCGATATCGCCGGTCAGCAGCCAGTCATTGGCGAATTTCGCCTCCGTCGCCGCCTCGTTCTGCCAGTAGCCGAGGAACATCACCGGATCGGGCCGCTTGATGGCGATCTGCCCGCTCTCGCCCACGGCAACCTCGACACCATCGGCATCGACGATCGCAACACGATGGCCCGGCACCGGTTTGCCCGTTGCCCCGCCGCGGCTGACGCCGAAGGCCTCGCTGGAGGAAAGCACGAAATTGCATTCCGTCTGGCCGAAGAACTCGTTGACGCTGACACCAAGTGCCGACCGCGCCCATTCGAAGGTTTCACGACCGAGCGCTTCGCCGGCCGAACCGATGGTACGCAGCTTGAGGTCGTAACGCGCTCCTGGATTGTCGACGGCCTTCAAGAGCCGCAGCGCCGTCGGCGGGATGAAGGCATTGCGCACCTCCATCTCGGCCATGATACGGAAGGCCATGTGCGGACCGAATTTTTGCGCCGGCGAGGAAACAACGGGAACCCCAAGCATCAGGCTCGGTAGAAGCGCGTTCAGAAGACCGCCGGCCCACGCCCAGTCCGATGGGGTCCAGAGCCGGTCGTCGGCCTTGGGAAAGCCCTCATGCGCGAATTGCATGCCCGGAATATGGCCCGGCAGGACACGATGACCATGCAGCGCCCCCTTTGGCGGCCCGGTTGTGCCCGAGGTGAAGATCATCAGAGCCGGATCGTCCGGGCCGGTATCGGCGACCGCGAACAGCGGCGGATGTGCTGCCACCAGATCGGCAAAGGCGGAAACGCTCTCTTCGGCGCCATCGATGCTGATCACCTGCGCGAGTTCCGGCAACCGGTCCCGGATTGGACACAGCCGCTCGAGGCCGAACCGGTTGGTCACGATGGCCGACGCACCTGACGCCTGCAGCCGGTATTCCAGCGCCTCCGCGCCGAACAGCAACGCCAGCGGCAGCGCGATCGCCCCCAGCTTATAGATCGCAACATGCGCCACGACCGTCTCGAAGCCCTGCGGCAGCAACAGCGCCACGCGATCTCCGCGACGCACGCCAAGCGCAACGAGTGCATTGGCAAAGGACGCGGAGCGATTGCGCAGCTCACCATAGGTCATGGAAAAGTGATTGCCGTCCGGATTGAAATGCTGGAGGCAGACCCGATCCGGCTCGCGCTCGGCCCAGGCATCGCAAACAGCGTGTCCGATGTTGAATTTCGCCGGAATCTCCCAACGAAAGTCGCGATAGAGGGCTTCATAAGTATCACGCGGGGGCAGTTTCATGCAGAATTCCAAAAATGGTGCGGTGCAGCTAACACCTGTCGCCTCCAAGGTTCAAGGAAACATTTGAGATTGCCATCTTCCACGATGAGCAAATCCTCTTATGTATTGAAGAATACTTCGAAGCTCTTCACGAACTGGCGCGTCGACGGGCGGCGTCCTCGGGTGACCGAGAGGTTCGGCGACGCAGACGTTCCCCGCCCCCTGGCGGATTTCCTTGTGCCGGATAATCGAATGGACGGAGAATATCGATGGAATATGTAAAGCTTGGCAGAACCGGTCTTGAAGTCTCACGCATCTGCCTGGGTTGCATGACCTATGGCGATCCTAACAAGGGCACGCATGCCTGGTCGCTGAAGGAGGAGGACAGCCGGCCGCTGCTTCGCCAGGCGATCGAAGCCGGCATCAATTTCCTCGACACGGCCAACACCTATTCCAACGGCTCCTCCGAGGAGATCGTCGGCTGTGCCATCAAGGATTTCGCCCGCCGCGACGATATCGTGCTCGCCACCAAGGTCTTCAACCGCATGCGTCCCGGCCCGAACGGCGCCGGCCTGTCGCGCAAGGCGATCTTCGACGAGATCGACAACAGCCTGCGTCGCCTCGGCACCGACTATGTCGATCTCTACCAGATCCATCGCTGGGACTATACGACGCCGATCGAGGAAACGCTGGAAGCGCTGCACGATGTCGTCAAGGCCGGCAAGGCGCGCTATATCGGCGCCTCCTCCATGTATGCCTGGCAGTTCGCCAAGGCGATCTACACATCCCGCCTGAATGGCTGGACGGAATTCGTCAGCATGCAGGACCATCTGAACCTGCTCTACCGCGAGGAAGAGCGCGAGATGCTGCCCTTCTGCGAGGATCAGAAGATCGCCGTCATCCCCTGGAGCCCGCTCGCCCGCGGTCGCCTCACCCGCGATTGGGATGAAGCGACGGCCCGCACCGAGTCTGACGAATTCGGCAAGACGCTCTACACCCAGGCGCTCGAAGCCGACCGCAAGATCGTCGATGCCGTCGGCGCCATCGCCAAGGCCCGCGGTATCCCGCGCGCGCAGGTCGCAACCGCCTGGATCCTGCAGAAGAGCGCGGTCACCGCCCCGATCATCGGCGCCTCCAAGTCAGCTCACATCACGGACGCCGTCGCGTCGCTGGAGGTCAAACTGACGCCCGAGGAAATCGAGGCGCTGGAATCGCCTTACGTTCCACACGGGGTTGCTGGGTTCAAATAAGGAGGTTTTGGAGTGGTCAGGTTGGGCTGGTGATATTGCGACTGGCTGCCTGCCTGGTCCCTCACCTCTCTTCCGGCAGAGCAATCCGCATATGAAATGAAGTGGTTGCCGCGCAACTCCTTCTCCCCAGCGGGGAGAAGGTGGCCTGAAGGGTCGGATGAGGGGGACGGGCTGACCGACCTGAATTCATGGACTTTCCTGCTCTCGGCAGGCCCCCTCATCCGCCTGGCGGCACCTTCTCCCGGAGGGGAGAAGAAAGTGAGGGGCAGTCCCAAGCTCTGAAGCCGATTACCCTCACGGCAAATCGCGCAAAAGTGACTTCACGAGCAGGTCATAGTTGAGGCTTAACTGGTCGAGGTTCCTTACCCCCGAGATGATATCCGATGATCACAGTTCCCTTCGAAGCGCGTCGCTTTCAATCGACCGCGGCCTATTACCTGCGCTATCGCATCCCCTATCCCGACAGGCTCATTACCCGCGTTGCCGAGCGCAGCGGCCTCAAGCCCGGCGATCATGTGCTCGATCTCGGCTGCGGCCCCGGCCAGCTCGGCATCGCCTTCGCGCGGCTGCAGGGTGCCGCCGTCACGGCCATGGACCCGGAACCGGAAATGCTCGCCGAAGCCGCGCTCGGCGCGAAGGGAGCCGGCGTCGATATTACCATGCGCCAGGGCTCCTCCTACGATCTCGGGCCTGATATCGGTAAGCTGCATCTCTGCGTCATGGGCCGCTCCTTCCACTGGATGGACAGGCCGGCAACGCTCGAAATGTTGGACAGATTGATCGAGCCCGGCGGCGCCGTCGTTCTGTTCCACGACAAGAGCATCCTGGCGAAGCCGGATTGGCGCGAGATCCTCGAACCGCTGGCTGAAATCTATTCGCCCGAACGCCATGCGGACCGGCGGCTGCGCAAGAGCAAGGAATGGTCGCCGCATGAGGCCATGCTGCTCGCCTCGCCCTTCCGCAATCTCGAGCGCATCGGCATCGTTTCGGAATATACGAGGGATATCGAAGAGATCGTCGGCCGCGTTTTCTCGATGTCGTCAACCTCGCCGCAGGCGCTCGGCGACAAGGCCGCCGATTTCGAAGCAGCCCTGCGTGAAAAGCTGCTCGCCGCCGCCCCCGACGGTAAGTTCAAGGAGATCGTCGAGGCGAACGGGCTGCTCGCGTTCCGCGATTGAATTCATGAGGACGGAGCGGCCGTGCGATCCAGCCATCCGCTCTGAGCCTAGGCCTCATCCTTGGCTGGCTTGGGGGTCAGCTCCTGCCGGGTTGCCGACAGGAATTCCTGCGACAGTTCGGGATTGTCCATCGCCCGCGCCAGGATGACGGCGCCGACCATGGCCGAAAGGCTGGCAAACGCCTTGCGCCGGCGATCCTCCGGCGTTTCGCCGGGAACGATCTCTTCAAGCACTTCTGCCAGCCCCATGAGACCGCCGGTAAACGTGGACTGCATTTCAGGACCATGACGGCTGACCTCCTGCGTCAGCGCGGCGAAGACGCAGCCGGTCGCATGCTCGACCACATTGCGATGAGAGAGATAATGGGCCAGCAATGCCTCCAGCGGCTGGTCTGGCGAGCTTGCCGCAACCTGCTTCCAGCGCTCGAGCGAACGGGCCACCAATGCCTTGCTCGCCTCGCAGGCAAGCTCGTCCTTTGAATCGAAATGGCCGTAAAAGCCGCCATGCGTAAGCCCCGCCGCCTTCATGATTTCGGCGACGCCGATGCCGTCGAAACCCTTCTCGCGGAAAAGCTCGCCCGCGACAGCAAGGATCTTCTCGCGATTTTCAGCGAATTTCTCCCGGCTCACTCTCATCAAAAAACTCCATCAGAGCATCAATAAATCTGTATTGACAATTTATATGATGATCATCATCAATACGCAACAAATATGATAGCAATCATGTAAATGCCTTTGCACAAACGTTCAAGCCGGGAGAACGGCAGGGCGCTAGACGTGGTACGGTACCCCGACTGTCCGCGATCCGGCGTTTTCGCAAGTCCGGCCCCGACGACACGATACCGAACCTGATTGGAACGCAGCTCATGGTTTCCACTGCCCTTGCTTCGACGCTCGCCCGGCGCAACATCCATTACGGATGGGTCGTCGTTGCCGCCACTTTCCTCACCATGCTGGTCACGGCCGGCGCCATGGGCGCGCCCGGCGTGCTCATCAAGCCGCTGGAGGACGAATTCGGCTGGAGCACCTCCTCGATCTCATCCGCGCTTGCCGTCCGCCTCGTGCTATTCGGCCTCATGGGTCCCTTTGCCGCCGCCTTCATGAACCATTTCGGCGTGCGCAAGGTCATCGTCTTCGCGCTGGGCACCATATGCGTCGGCTTCATCGGCTCGCTCTATATGACGCAAGTCTGGCAGCTGCTTTTATGCTGGGGCATCATCATCGGCTTCGGCACCGGCCTCACCGCCATGGTGCTGGCGGCAACCGTATCGACGCGCTGGTTCACCAAGCATCGCGGCCTCGTCATCGGCATGCTTTCGGCAAGCTCAGCCACGGGACAGCTCGTTTTCCTGCCGCTGATGGCAGAGCTGACGACACGCTACGGCTGGCGCACCACCGTGCTCTTCGTCTGCGGCATGATCGTCGTCGCCGCCTTCATCGTGCTGCTTCTGATGCGCGACCGTCCCTCGGACGTCAATCTGCCTCTGGTCGGCGAGGTCCACATCACGCCGCCGCCGGCCGCCACCAGGAACCTGAAGGCAGCACTCGCCTCGCCAATCGCGATCCTGCGGGAGGTTTCCACCACTTCCACCTTCTGGATCCTGTTCGCCACCTTCTTCATCTGCGGCCTGTCGACCAACGGCCTGATCCAGACGCATTTCGTCACGCTCTGCGGTGATTTCGGCATCGTGCCCGTCGCGGCCGCCAGCGTCCTTGCCGTCATGGGCATCTTCGATTTCTTCGGCACGATCGGCTCCGGCTGGCTCTCCGACCGTTTCGACAATCGCTGGCTGCTTTTCTGGTATTACGGCCTGCGCGGCCTGTCGCTGGTCTACCTGCCCTTCAGCGATTTCACCTTCTACGGCCTGTCGATCTTCGCCGTCTTCTACGGCCTCGATTGGATCGCCACCGTGCCGCCGACCGTCAAGATCGCCGCCGACCGCTTCGGCCGCGAAAAGGCCGGCCTCGTCTTCGGCTGGGTCTTCGCCGGCCATCAACTGGGTGCGGCCACCGCCGCCTATGGCGCCGGCCTCACCCGCACGGAGCTGAACACTTACCTGCCCGCCTTCTTCGTCGCCGGCGCCTTCTGCCTGCTCGCCGCGATCCTGGCGATCACCCTGCAAAAATCCGGCTCCACCAGCAAAGGCCCGGCCATGGCTCACTGAGCCTCAAACGGCAAAAAGCCCATGGCGCCCACCCACGCCATGGGCCAAAC
>JBCNPI010000353.1:0-5970 GCA_039593415.1 Rhizobium sp.
CCGAGGCGATTGCCGCCGGTCGCGGCAACGACGAGGTGATCGAGATCGAGAACGAATGGCGCCAGTCCGACATCGGCAAGGATCTCAAGCGCGTCCGCAACGTCAAGCCGCTGTGGTCGAAGTTCGGCACGGCGGTCGGCGTGGCGCTCGGCGGTCTCGACATGTGGACGAACCAGCTGTTCGGCTTCTCCTTCTTCGGTACGCTGAAGCATGGCAAGACGGACGCCGCCTCGCTGGAGCCTGCGGCTCAGCATCAGAAGATCGACTATCCGAAGCCGGATGGCGTCTTGACCTTCGACCGTCTCTCCTCGGTGTTCCTGTCGAACACCAACCATGAGGAAGATCAGCCGGTGCATCTGCAGGTCAGGGACATGGACCTGCAGAAGAGGTCGGAACATGACGTCTATGCGGGTCCGTCGACACGCTACTGTCCGGCCGGCGTCTACGAATGGGTGGAGAAGGACGGGAAGGACACCTTCGTCATCAACGCCCAGAACTGCGTCCACTGCAAGACCTGCGACATCAAGGACCCGAACCAGAACATCAACTGGGTTCCGCCGCAGGGCGGCGAAGGACCGGTCTATCCGAATATGTAAGATGGAATCATATTGATCGGGCCAAGCGTGTGGACAACCCGCCTGGCCCGATCAACATATCCCCTTCGTGCGAGAGCCAATTAGAGCATTTCCAGGAAAAGTGTAGCGGTTTTCGGCCGAGATGCATGAAGAAACAAGAAGATAGAGCGTTTTCGCGGTTCGAAGAAGAGCGGAAATGCTCTAGTGCTGGACGGCCTTCCGGGCCAGCAGGCCGGTGGAAAGGGCAACGCCGACGCCGGTCACGATTGCGGCTGCAATGCCGGCCGTTCCAATTTCTTCGCCGAGCAGGAAACCGCCGCCGATAGTGGCCAGAACCGGCGTGATTGCGGTGAAAGCCGCGGCTTGCGTGCCACCGAGCGCCTGAACGGCAAGACCATAGGCGAGTGTGGCGGCAAGGCCTGACAGCAGCCCCTGGCTGACGACCTGCAGGCCGATTTCCGACAGTGGCATCGAAGTCAGCGAGCTGCCGAAGATGGCGGCCAGTGCGACATGGATCAGAAACGACCAGACGGCGATGATGGCGCTCGATTGTACGACACTCAGCCCGGAGCGGCGGAAAGCGTGGGTATAGCTTGCCCAGAGCAGGGCGGCAAGCGGCAGCAGCGTAAAGCCCTCCCAGGAGATCTGCACACCATAGAGGCTGCGTGCCAGGAGGATCACGACGCCGGCGACGATGCCGCCAAGGCCGAGCCAACGGGTGATATCAAGCCGTTCGCGGAACAAAGCCATGCCGATCAGGGCGGCAGCTAACGGCATGGAGCCGCCGAGCAGAATGCCGGCCGAAGAAGCGGGCGTGAATTGAATGGCGAAGGTGGTGAGCTGAAAGAAGAGGGCGCCTGAGCCACATACCATCAGCGCTAGCAGCTTCAGCGGAACGCCCTTCGGCAGCAGGCCCGTCTTCCACCAGACGGGAGCGAGCACCACGGCCGGTACGCCGTAGCGGATCAGACCGAGGTCGATGGTGCTCATCTGCGCTTCGGCTGTGTGGCGGGTAGCCAGGATCCAGTTCGCCCAGATCAAGACGGTGACGATGGCACCTGCATAGCCGACCATGGTGGGGGTTGCCTTGCGGGTGGAGAGAGACAAAGCGGTCATCGACATATCCTTTCCAACGATCCGGTTATCTTTCGAATGAAGAGAAGATTGCGCCGAAGGCCGAGGCATGTCCTTGCTAGTTATGGCTCCAGAATCGTGCTATGAGCAATGATCTGCCAAAATTCATGATTGAGTTTCCCGGAAATGCCAAAACTGGATAAATTCGATATTGCGATCCTCAACTGCCTGCAGGAGGATGCGCGCGCCACCAATGTCGAGATTGCCGAGCGGGTGAATCTCTCGCCGTCACCCTGTCTGAGGCGCATTCGCAGCCTGGAGAAATCCGGCCTGTTGCGCGGTTACCGCGCCGATATCGATCGCAAGGAGGCCGGCCTCGGTCTTACGGTTTTCGTCGAACTCAAGGTCGGCCATCACTCGAAGGAAAATTCCGAAGCGCAGCAGGTGGCGTTGCTCGCCATTCCGGAGGTCGTTGCCTGCCATCTAATTTCGGGCACGGCCGATTTCCTGGCTGAAGTCGTGGTGGAGGATCTTGCGGCTTATGAAAAGGTGATGTCGGAAAAGCTGCTTGTTCTTCCCGGCGTGGTGGATCTGCGTTCGAACTTCGCCATCCGCACCATCAAGACCAATGGTGCTCTGAAACTGCCACAGCCTGAATGAAACAGCCGGAGTGAAAATGGAAAAGGGGCCATCGCTGGCCCCTTTTCCATGAGAATCTGATTGTTCTCAGAGCATCGTGCCGCTGAGGATCAGCAGCGCGACCGAGAAGTAGATCACCAGGCCGGTAACGTCGACCAGGGTTGCGACAAAGGGCGCTGATGCGCTGGCGGGATCGAGCCGCAGCTTCTGCAAGACGAATGGCAGCATCGAGCCGGCGAGCGAGCCGAAGGTGACGATGCCGATAAGGGCAGCGAAAACCGTAAAGGCGACCAGCTGCCAGTGCGGGCCATAATCGAAGAGACCGATGTTCTGCCAGAGCACGATGCGGGCAAAGCCGACAAGGCCAAGAATCGCTCCGAGCACGATACCCGTCGGCAGTTCGCGGAACGCCACGCGCCACCAGTCGGAAAGCTTGAGTTCGCCGAGCGCCAGTGCCCGGATGATCAGCGATGTCGCTTGCGAGCCGGAATTGCCGCCCGAGCTCATGATCAGCGGAATGAAGAGCGTCAGCACAACGGCCTTTTCCAGCTCTCCCTCGAAGTGCTGCATGGCGCTTGCCGTCAGCATTTCGCCGAGGAAGAGGGCTGCAAGCCAGCCGGCGCGCTTGCGGATCATACCGGCAAAGCTGATCTTCATATAGGGCTGGCCGAGAGCCTCCATACCGCCGAACTTCTGGGCGTCCTCGGTTGTATCGGCGATCATCGTGTCGATGACGTCATCGACCGTGACGATGCCGAGCATGTGGCCCTTGTCGTCGACGACCGGGAGCGCCAGCAGATCGTGGCGGCGGATCAGGCGCGCGACGTCCTCCTGCTTCATCAGCGGCGGTGCCGTGACCGGCATGCCCTTCTGGGCCACGGTCAGGATGCAGGCATCCGGTTCACCGGTAATGAGACGGCGCAGCGTCACCACATGCAGCAGAACATGCGTTTCGTCATCGAGGACATAGATGGCATAGACCGTTTCGCGGGAGCGTTCCACCTGGCGAACGTGGTCGAGCGTCTGGGCCACGGTCCAGCTCGCGAAAACGCTGACGAATTCCGTCGTCATGATGCCGCCTGCCGTGCGCGGCGGATAGCCCATCAGGCTCTGGATCGCCTGCCGTGCTTGCTCGTCGAAGGTAGCGAAGAGACGGGCGCGCGTATCGACATCCATTTCGAGCAGCACGTCGGCGACGCGGTCGTTGGACATGCCATGCAGCAGGCGCGCGGCATCCGCATTGCCCATGACTTCGAGAATGGCGGGTGCGTTGCGCAGTTCCGGCCGGTCGAGAATGCGCACAGCGCGCTCTTCCGGCATTTTGGCGAGAATGCGGGCAGCTTCCGCCACCTCTGTTGCGTTCAGAGCCTCGACGCGCTCCGCAATGGTGACGGCGCGATTGTTATTGATGAATGCACGAGCGGCATTGCCGGCCCGCACGGGAAAGCTGTTGATGTTCATTATAGCTCGCCTTTCCGGTCGATCCGCCGTCGCAGCGGATCGTGGCGAGCCGACAGGAGTCGGTTAGTTCACGAATGCTACTGACGGCAAAGGCAATCGACTACTACTGTCGCTAGGCATCGAAAGATGGCTCCGGTTAATCGGTATGGAAAAACACTGTTCCCCATGTGCGGAGAAGTCGCGCCGGAGGAATGAAAAGTCAAGAGGTGGACGCGGTTTAAGGGGCGATATCGCAAGAAAAAATTGCTGAGGCGGCCGAGGCTTGTGCAGCGCAGCAAAATTGGTCGTTAAACTGCCAAAATAGCTGAGCGGACGACATGCGTCCGCTCGATTTTTCGCGAATTTCGGTTGCTCGGACACCAGTCAAAACAACCGGCTTGTCATTTTCTCGCGGCGATCAGGCGCGCTATCGCTCGCTTGAATCCACGGTCTCAGACATGGTCGGTGCGGCGCTCCAGGCCAACTGAAATGGCGAAGACGGCAAGGCCGGCGACAGAGAGCACCGCGCCAACATATCCAGTGGCAGCAGCCGTGAAGCGCCACGAGATCACCAGACCGCCGAGCCAGGCACCGAGCGCATTGGCGATGTTGAAGGCGGAGTGATTGGAGGCGGCGGCCAGCGTCTGTGCATCGGCAGCGACGTCCATCAGCCGCGTCTGTACGGCCGGACAGGCGGCAAAGCCGCAGCCGATCAGGAAGACGCAGACACAGAGCATGATCGGGTTGGCAGCCGTCAGCGAGAAGAGCGTCATGATGACGATGTTGAAGATCATCATGCCGCCGATCGTTCCCTTGATCGAGATATCGCCGAGGCGCGAACCGACGATATTGCCGACATTCATGCCGATACCGAAGAGCGCAAGCACGACCGGCACCATGGCGCTGCCGAGGCCGGCGACCTGGGTCGTCGTCGTGGCGACATAACTGAAGATCGAGAACATGCCGCCGAAGCCGACGGCGGCGACGCCAAGCGAAAGCCAGACCTGGATACGCTTCAGTGCGCCGAGCTCACGGGTAATGCTGGCGCCTTCCTCAACCTTGTCCTTCGGCAGGAAGAGGGCGATGAGCAGCATGGTGATGAGCCCGATTCCGCCGACCATCATGAAGGCTGCGCGCCATTCGAGAATCTGCCCGAGGAAGGTGGCAATCGGCGTGCCGATCAGTGTCGCGATCGTGAGGCCGAGCATGACCTGCCCGACGGCGCGCACGCGGCGATGCACCGGCACCATGGAGGCGGCAACCAGCGCCGCGACGCCGAAATAGGCGCCATGCGGCAGGCCGGTTATGAAGCGCAGTGCCGTGAAGCTTTCGAAGGTCGGCGCAAAGGCGCTGGAAATATTGCCGGCAGCGAAGATCGCCATCATCAGCAGGAGCAGCGTGCGGCGCGCCATCTTGGCGGCAAGCACAGCAATAACAGGCGCGCCGACGACGACGCCGAGCGCATAGGCACTAATGACATGGCCCGCTTCCGGCGTAGTGACGCCGAAAGTGTCGGCGACATTGGGCAGGAGTCCCATGATGACGAATTCGCCGGTGCCGATGCCGAAGCTGCCGACTGCCAGGGCCAATGTCACCAGCGCGATCGTGGCGCGGGACGGCGCTTCGAGGGAGGTTTGGGTATCGAGGACATCGACGGCAATATCGCTCACGAAAACTCCTTCGGCGACACACGAAGATCAAATGCCGAGAATCAGCAGCAAACTCCTGTTACGCGGCGTTCAGTGCATCAAATTGGGATATGGGACTGGCAGGCACGGACATGCCTCCGTTGATACTATCAATGACCATAGTGCGTCTGTCGCGTGCATTTTTTGCAGTGCAGCATGTCGCGCCCTGCATAAGTACGCTGCGGTGATCGGGCGGAACGGCCGCAATGCTTGAAATCGTTCGATACAAAACCATCTGAGAAGAAGCGTATGGAGGCCTCCAGCCCCTCAGAAACACAATTTGCCGGAAGACCGAGAGCCCCCAATGAAGTTGATCGGCTTTTTCAATCGCGATGGCGGTACGTTCCGTACGACCGACATGGCCGCTTATGAGAAGAGAGCGGAACAGGTCTTCGGCGACGCCGGTCACGATTTCGAGGCAGTAGTGGTGGAGGGGCGCAACATTGTTTCGGCGATGGAGCGTGCCGCGCGCCGCGATGACATTGACGGGATCGTCGCCGGCGGCGGCGATGGCACCATCTCCGCGGCTGCCGCCATCGCCTGGAAGAATGGCG
>JBCNPI010000354.1:0-5961 GCA_039593415.1 Rhizobium sp.
AGCGGATCGGCGATGAAATCGCCAAGGGCTGCGTCAGGGTTGCGGTCGCGGGCCAGTTCCAGCGGGATCTGCGTGGAATAATCTTCGGCCTTCTCGACCACTTCGAGCAGGCGCTGCAGACGAATCTCACCCGTCTTCGGGTTGATGTCGGCGCGGATGTTCGATTCCGTGCCGTAACGCGAGCGCGCGGCTTTCTGGATCGCATCCGCCATTGCGGCAAGCACGATCTCGCGGTCGATGACCTTTTCGCGCGCCACTGCATCTGCGATCTGCAGAAGTTCTAGCCGGTTCGCACTGACTGCCATTGTCTTTAGTCTCCGTCTTCCAGCCTTCGGGGTTCCCGTTCCGTCAGGCGGTTCGTTGATCGGTTATTCTTCTTCGTCGTCCGCTTCGTTCTGGTTCGCTGCCTGGGCTTTCGCCAGCTTGTCGGCGCGCAGCGCGTCGCGGATGAGATCGTCCGTCAGGATCAGCTTGGCTTCGGCCAAGGTACTGAACGGAATGGTTACCTTCTGCTCCTCGCCGCGGGTCGCTTCATCGCGCTCGATCGTGAAACCATCGGCATCGACGGCAACGATCTTGCCGCGAAAGCGCTTGCGGTTATCGACGAGGATCGACGTTTCGCATTTGACGAGGTGGCCGATCCAGCGCTGGAAATCCGACTTGCGCACCATCGGGCGGTCGATGCCCGGCGAAGACACTTCCAGATGATACGCCTTATCGATCGGATCTTCCACATCCAGCACCGGCGAAATGGCCATGGAGACCTCTTCGCAGTCCTCGACGGTCATGGTGCCGTCGTTGCGCTCGGTCATGACCTGCAGCGTCAGGCCGTTCAGGTTCAGGAGGCGCACACGCACGAGGCGGAAGCCCATGCCCACGAGGACAGGCTCGATGATGGCGGCAACGCGCTGATCAAGGCCGGTTTCGATGATCAGCCGGGGTTCATTGGTATTGTCTGCGTTTGTCACGTCCGACAAGCATTCACTCCTGCATTTTTCATGCATCGGGAGATCGCGCTAATAAAAAAGAGCGGGTCCTTGCGGCCCACTCTTCATCACACGATCAAGAATTTGATGCGGATATAAGCCTCTTTCCGGCAAATTGCAAGGCATTCGCGCCGAAAGCCTTTTCCGCAGCTATTTCAGCACACCGAGCATCGAGCTGTCTGGATAGCAGGTGGGCTTCATGCCGCTCTTTTCCTGCCACTGGCCGATCGACCGTCTCGTCTTGTAGCCGGGCAGGCCGTCCGTGCCGCCGACATCATAGCCTTTGTGTTCCAGAGCCTTCTGCATGTTGGCGACGTCCGAGCGCAGCATCTTGCCGACATCGCCCCATTTTTCCTGGAAGGCACCGCTGCCATTGGCAATGCGGTCGGCAAGATTGCCGATATAGAGGCCGTAGAGGTCGGAATTGTTGTATTCCTTGATGACGTAGAAATTCGGCGTCACGATGAATTCGGGCCCGTCGCGGCCCGCCGGCACCAGCATCATGCCGCTGGCCCGCAATTCGTCGGATGGAAATGCCTTGCTGGAAACCGGCTTGATCCCCAACGAAGCCCATTGCGCGGTGGGCTTGGCAAGATCGGGGCCTTCCTGGGCGCAGGACACGTTCTGCGGGATGGTCACTTCGTATCCCCAGCTTCGGCCGCGCTGCCAACCCTTCCGAACCATATAGTTGGCTATGGATGCCAGCGTATCCGGCACGGAGGTCCAGATGTTGCGGTGGCCGTCGCCGTCGAAATCGACTGCATATTTCAGATAGTTGGTCGGCATGAACTGCGGCTGGCCGAGTGCGCCGGCCCAGGAACCCCTGAACTGATCCGGCGTGACGTCGCCATGTTCCAGGATGCGCAGCCCAGCAATCAGCTCGGTTCGAAACATGTCCTTGCGGGTGGACATGAAGGCTTTGGTCGCCAGCACCTGGATCGCGGAATTCGGCAGCTTGGCAATGCCGAAGCCGGTCTCGCGGCCCCAGATGGCAAGCAGGATCGGTCCCGGAACGCCATAGGTCTTTTCAATCCGCCGCAGCACGGGCCCATATTGTGAGGCGAGGCTCCGCCCGGTGACGGCCAGTTTCTGTAGTCGTCCCTCGTTGAAATAGGGGGCGGGAGAGGAGAATTCGGCCTGGGTCTGTGCCTGTTGCTTCGGCTTCGGGAAGCCAGGCGGCTCGAGGTCGGGCAGATCCCAGTTCAGCGTCACGCCTGCGAAGGCGGCCTGGAAGGTCTTTTCGGAAATTCCGGCCTTTTGTGCCTCAGGCCAGAGATTCTTTTGTATCCACGTCTGGAACTGCGTCTCGACATCGGTCTTCGAGGCGGCGAGCGCGGGCAGGGGTAGGAGGGCGAGGAGGAGGATGAGCAGCCGCAGAATGTGCCGCGAGATACCCCCCTCTGTCCCTTTCGGGACATCTCCCCCACAAGGGGGGAGATTGTCGGCGGCGGGCTTCGCGCCATACCGAAGGTCTGAAGTCTCTGCGATTGGATCGTCAAATTGTTTGGCGAAGACGGCGCCACGAGTTACCAATCTCCCCCTTTGTGGGGGAGATGTCAGCGAAAGCTGACAGAGGGGGGTGAACACTCTCCTCATACGCGGTCCTTTATGTCTTCGCGAAAGTAATCGCCTCAAATTGCCGTTCGCGCTCTGAGCGCCGCCGCAAGCGTGCCCTCGTCGAGGTAATCGAGCTCGCCGCCGACAGGCACGCCATGGGCCAGACGAGTGATCTTGACCTCGAGGCCATCCAGCTGGTCGGTTATATAGTGTGCTGTGGTTTGCCCCTCGACCGTGGCGTTGACGGCGAGGATGATCTCGCGGACGCCGCCTTCGCTGACGCGAGCGATCAGCCCGCGAATATTCAGATCGTCAGGCCCGACGCCGTCGAGCGGTGACAGCACGCCACCGAGAACGTGATAGGCAGCGTTCATCGCGCCTGACCGTTCCAGCGCCCAGAGGTCAGAGACATCTTCGACGACGATGATGACGGACTGGTCGCGTCGGTCGTCCGTGCAGACGGTGCAGGGATCGACAGTATCGACATTGCCGCAGCGCGAGCAGATCTTCACCTTGTCATAGGCATCGCCCATGGCATGGGATAGCGGCCCGAGCAGCTGGTCCTTCTTCTTGATCAGATGCAGCGCCGCGCGGCGCGCCGAGCGTGGCCCGAGGCCCGGCACTTTCGCCAGGAGCTGGATGAGTTTTTCGATTTCGGGGCCGGTGACTCGCTTTGCCATGGGAGGCTTTTAGCTCATATGCTCAAGGAACGGAATCACGGAAGGGATGGTTGAGCAATGAAAATTCTGGCCGTTTGCCGTGGTGTTCCTGAAACGCTGCCGGGCAAGAAAGCGAAGACCGGCATCAACAAGCATGCCGTCAACGGTGCCGTCATGATCGACGAGTTGGGGCTGCTCGGTGATGCCATCTGCAATCGCAAGCATCATGGCGGCCGTGACCAGGCGATTTATGTCGAGGGTTCTGTGACGCTGGACTGGTGGGCAAGCGAGTTTGGACGATCGCTGGAGCCGGGCACCCTCGGTGAAAATTTCGTCATCGAAGGCCTGGACAATCGCGAGATCGCCGTCGGCGACCAATTCATAGCCGGCGATCTGGTTTTGGAAGTGACCTCGGCGCGTATTCCCTGTTCTACCTTCGCAGCGAAGATGGGCGATCCGCAATTCGTCAAGCGCTATATCCGGGCGGGTCGCCCCGGCATCTATTGCCGCGTTCTTGCGGGCGGCACGGTGAGCGCTGACATGCCCGTTACTTATCTGCCTTATGGAGGCGCGAGGGTGACGATGCCGGAAATGATGGCGACTTTCGGCAGGCGATTGTCGCCGCAGGATCGGGCGCGCTATCTGGCAGCGCCCATCCATTATAAGCTGCGTGCGTTTATCGAAAGCGACGCAGCGGCCTGAAATCACCGCATGGCGATCGCGACGGCCGCGCCTGCCATGGTGCCGGCGCTGGCGCGATTGGCAATGCGCACGGCGCGGCGGCTCTTGAGGAAGGTTCTGGCTTTGGCCGCCAGCATCGCCCAGGAGAGATCGATGACGATGAGCACCACGAACATCGTCGCCACCAGCTCGGCCCAGCCAGAAATCGTCACGCCGTGCAGATCGATGATCGACGGCAGCAGCGCCACATAGAACACCATGATCTTCGGATTGCCCATGGTGACCGTGAAGCCGGCGAGGAAGAGCCGTGTGGCCGATTGCTCGTCCGGCAGCTCCCCTCCCGCCGTCTCGGAGGAGGCAAACCACATCTTCCAGGCAAGATAGAGAAGGTAGGCAACGCCCAGCCATTTGATCGCCACGAAGGCGAAATGGAAGGTTTCGGCAATGGTCGCAAGGCCGGCGACGGCGCAGGTCAGCCAGATCGCCTCGCCGAGCCACATGCCGGAGAGGAAGGGCAGCACGTTGCGTGCGCCCTTCGTCAGCACGCGCGCCACAAGTGCCGCGATGTTCGGCCCCGGCGATCCCGCCGCAATGAACAGGGCACCGGCAAAAACAAGCAGCGTCGACAGGCTCATCGCATTCCTCCGATCGGGCAGGCCAGACGATATCTGGACGAAGACGGTCAGAGATAGCATTCCGGCCCGGTTTTTCCAAATGGCAGATTCGCTTAGTCGAGCTGCGCGCGGAAGCGCTCGAAGATTGCCTTGCCTTCTGGCCACTCCCCAAGTCTGGATGCCGCATTGATATGACCTCGCTGCCCGACATCGACCAAGGTGCTGCCCCAGATTTCGGCGCTTTGACGTGCATGATTGAAGGAGCTGAACGGATCGTCGCTGCTGGCGACCAGCAGGGACGGAAAGGGCAGCCGCTGCCGTGGCGGATCGGCAAAACTGCCGGCCTCGGCAAGATAGATTTCGCCTGTGGGGTCGGGCGCAGCGACCAGAAACGCGCCAAGGATCGCCATCTTCTTGATCGGCGCCCAATGGGCGATCAGCTGGCAGGCAAGGCTATGCGCAATCAGGATCGGCGGCGTTTTGGAGCGCGAGATTTCGCGATCGAGCGCGGCAATCCAATCCGAAAGGATCGGTCTGTCCCAGCTCGACGGCTGGAAGCGCCGCATGGTCGGCTCGTCCCGTTCCCACAATGTCTGCCAGTGACCTTCGCCGGAACCGCCCAGCCCCGGTAGCGTGATGATATCGCTCATGCCAATCCTTTCTCCATGGTCTCTCATGGAGAAAAGCTGGCATGCCGGGATGCCGATTGACATTGCAATCCATCGGATAAAACTTATCCCCGTCGATGAATTGAAGGTGAGCAATGGATATCATCGAAAGAGGCTTAGACCCGACGGATCTGTCGATCGTCGAGATCCTGCAACAGGATGGACGAATTTCGGTATCGGAACTCGGCCGCCGCGTCGGCCTTTCGCAGCCGGCGGCGTCGGAGCGGCTGAAGCGGCTGGAAGAGCGCGGCGTGATCGCCGGTTATCGCGCCGCCATCGATCCCGCCGCCATCGGGCTCGGCATGATGGCGGTCATCCGCCTGCGCACCACGCATGAGCATATCCGGCCGTATCTGAAGCAGTTTTCGGAAATGCCCGAGATTATCGAGGTGCTGAGGCTGACGGGCGAGGATTGCTTTCTGCTCAAGGTTCTCGTGCCGACCCCGGCGGACCTTGAAACCATCGTCGATTCCATTGCGCGCCACGGCGCCGTGACGACGTCGCTGGTGCTGCGAAACGAACCCATAAAGGCGATCGGCCGCGATCTCATACGCAAGGCGGCCGCGCGCTGAAGGAAATAGTCCAGCCTCAGAACGGCAGCTTGAAGCCGGGCGGGATCGGCAGGCCGGCGGTCAGTTCGCGGGTCTTTTCGGCGGCGATCGCCTCGGCCTTTTCCTGAGCATCCTTGTTGGCGGCAACGATCAGGTCTTCGAGGATTTCGACATCGTCTTCCTTGAAGAGAGAGGGGTCGATCTTGAGGCCGACCATCAGGCCCTTGCCATTGACGGTAACGGTG
>JBCNPI010000355.1:0-5930 GCA_039593415.1 Rhizobium sp.
ACTTCAGCAGGATGGCCGCTGCTCGCGCTGGGGCATCGTCGCCTTCGCCTCGTCGCTCGACCAGGCCGGCCCGATCGCGCGCGACGTGCGCGATGCGGCCATCCTGCTGAAGTCGATGGCAAGCGTCGATGCCAAGGACACGACCTCGGTCGACCTGCCGGTGCCGGATTACGAAGCTTCGCTTGGCAAGTCGCTGAAGGGCATGAAGATTGGCATCCCGAACGAATACCGCGTCGATGGCATGCCGGAAGAGATCGAGACGCTCTGGCAGCAGGGCATCGCCTGGCTGAAGGATGCCGGCGCCGAGATCGTCAACATCTCTCTGCCGCACACGAAATATGCGCTGCCGGCCTATTACATCGTCGCGCCCGCCGAGGCATCCTCGAACCTCGCCCGCTACGACGGCGTCCGCTATGGCCTGCGCGTCGATGGCAAGGATATCGTCGACATGTATGAAAAGACGCGCGCTGCGGGCTTCGGCCAGGAAGTGAAGCGCCGCATCATGATCGGCACCTATGTCCTGTCGGCCGGTTACTACGACGCCTACTACCTGCGCGCACAGAAGGTCCGCACGCTGATCAAGCGCGACTTCGAGCTGGCTTTCAACGCCGGCGTCGATGCGATCCTGACGCCCGCCACGCCGTCTTCGGCTTTTGGCATCGCCGACGAGGATCTCGCTTCCGATCCGGTGAAGATGTACTTGAACGATATCTTCACGGTAACGGTCAACATGGCCGGCCTGCCGGGCATCGCGGTTCCCGCCGGCCTTGACCCGAAGGGCCTGCCGCTCGGCCTGCAGCTCATCGGCAAGCCGTTTGAGGAAGAAACGCTCTTCAAGACCGCCCACGTTATCGAACAGGCCGCCGGCAAGTTCACGCCGGCGAAGTGGTGGTAAGAACTACACTGGGATGAGCGGTTTGACGAACGATCTCGTCAAGTTTCGCGACGTCTAAAACGGCGGAGAGAATGGGCCGTCTGGAAATCCGGACGGCCCTTTTTTCATGCGCCAATATTCCGCCCGCACGCCATCACATTTTGGACCGAAATACGATCATAAATTGCAGTGGACCACTTAGTCTCGTCCTCTGCAACCGAATCGGAAGGTCTCCTCATGCTCAAGCAAGTCTCGGCGATCCTGCTCCTCAGTGTCGCATTTCCTGCGATGTCGTTGGCCGCCGATAATGGGGTCATTCGAGCCATTACGCTTTCCTCGGGCGGCCTGGCTGAGGTTTCCCGTTCAGCTGAAATTGATGGCGACGGCGTGGTGCGGATCGAGGTGCCGCTCGATCAGGTCGATGACATCCTGAAGAGCCTTGTGGTGAACGGGTCGGCGGGCTCGGTGACCGGCCTGTCGTTGGCCGGCCCTCAGCCATTGCAGGAGACCTTCAAGGGCCTGCCGTTCACGTCCGAAGCACTTTCGTCCGTGCCGTCGCTTCTGACATCGGTGCAGGGCGCCAGGGTGTCCGTCACCAGCGGCGGAAAGACCGTCGAGGGAAGCATCCTTGGCATCGAGGCAAGGAAGGCCGGCGATAAGGCCACGACTTACCTGCTGTCCGTTGCCGATAAAGACGGTGCAGTGGAGACGCTGGCGCTTGGCGAGGATGCCTCCGTCCAGCTCGAAGAGCCTGAACTGAGAGCAAAGATCACCAAGGCTGCGGCAGCCATCGCCCGCGGCAAGAATGACCGCACGCGCGCCATCGATATCAAGGTGAACGGTGCGAAGAACAGCGGCGCTATCGACCTGACCTATGTCGTACCGTCTCCGATCTGGAAAACGGCTTACAAGGTCGTCATCGACGAAAAGAACAAGGCGCGTTTGCAGGCGTGGACGGTGCTGGAGAATGCCAGCGGCGAGGACTGGAAAGGCGTGAAGCTGACACTGACCTCGGCCGAGCCGGTAACGCTGAAGCAGCGCTTGCACCAGATCTACTGGAGAGAGCGGCAGGAAGTGCCGGTCGACACGGCTTCGAATATGGTTCCTGATGCCGATAGCGGAGACCTGTCCAACCGGCAGCGCCTGCAGGTAAATTTCGAGGAACGGGCGGCACCTGCACCCGCAAAAGCGATGATGGGCGGCGTCAGTAGGAAGGCAGCGGCAGACACGGCCGACGAGCTGGAAAAGCCGGCAGCCCCTATGCAGATGGCCACAGCCGATTCCGCCACAGCGACCGAAAGCGACATCTCTGCCACTTTTGAACTCCCCGGCACTTACGATCTGGCCAATGGCGATACGCTATCGGTACCGATCATGGATGCGGAAGTGGATGCCGATATGGTGGACATGTATCGGGCCGCCAGTTCCTCCCGCAATCCCATCGCCGCCGTGATGCTCAAGAATACCACCGGCGTCAGCATGCCGCCGGGTATTCTCACGCTGTACGACAGCAAGATCGGTTACGTCGGCGATTCCCAATTGTCCGCGCTGCCCAAGGACGATACGCGCCTCGCCAGCTTCGCAACCGATCGGAAAGTATCGATCAGCGAGCAGCAGACGCCGACGGAGGAGGTCGACTCTCTGAAGGTTTCCGATGGCATGATGAACGCCGTCGTCAAATACCGCCAGACGACCACATATACCGTTTCCGGCGCGCTTGACGGCGAGCGGACCGTTATCATCGAGCATCCGATCAGGGACGGCTGGTCATTCTCCTCTGCTGAAAGCTTCGGCAAGACGGCAACGCACCAGCGGCTCAAGGTCGTTGTGCCCGCTGGCACAGAGAAAACGCTGACGGCAATCGACGAGCAGCTTCAAAGCAACAGCTATGCTCTGGCCGATGCAGAGCCGGATACGCTGCTCGGGTGGTCGGCTTCGACGCATGACAAGGGGCTGACGGACAAGCTCGCAAGCCTCGCCGATGCGCGCAAAAGACAGGTCGCTGTCCAGAATGATCTGGCGCGCATTGACGGCGAAATGGAGAAAACCGTCAGCGAACAAGAGCGGATACGGCAGAATCTCGGCGCCGTGCCTGACAATAGCGATTTGAAGAAGCGCTATTTGAAGGCTCTGTCAGACAGTGAGGATCAAATCGATTCGCTGAACGAAAGGCGCGATGCGGTGCAGGCTGAAAGCGACCGCCGCGGCGATGAGGTAGCGGAGATCATCCGCACCTTCTGATCGCCTGACGGTTTCTTTTCCGAACGGTATCGACCGGCGAGAGCCGCCTCATCAGGCGGCTCCCTTGTCCGGCTTATCGGTTGTTCAATTGTGCTCGTACGAGCCGCAATCCCTTTTCGCTAATGCGGTAGGGATAGCCGTCTGTGGATTTTATCGCCTTGAGGCGCTTCAGCCGGCGGAAGAGCTCGATGCCGAAATCAGGGTAGACCCAGCCGTCTCGCGTAAAGCAGTAGACGGTCTCGATCTTCTTGTTGTCGCTGCGTTCGATTTCGATGCGTCCGCCTTGAGCGAGCAAGTGAAGGATGCGCTGTTCGGCGCGGGAAATGTCCATTGTTGTCAGAATCCGTATAGCGCCAAAGGGCGCACAAAAACGATCCGATCCTTCCCTCAGGGAAGTCGGGGCTTCGTTTTCAGGCCCGGCACGCAAGAAGGCTTGCGAGCGGGGCCTTTACCGGGACTGACAAAAGTTAGACATCAAAACTCCATTGATAACTCTCTCTAAATCAGGTTGCACCTTGAGGTCAAGTTCAACTCAGCAGGCGCTTTTCCGCTATCGGTCCTGCCGGCGAATCTCGCCGCTGGCAAAAGCCTTTGGCCGATGCTTTACTGTTTTCAAACGGCGGGGGCTCGATGATCCATATTCGTAATGCTCATGAGGGTGAAACCGAGGTGTTGGCGAGTATCGGCCTGCGCTCCTGGCAGAAGGCGATGAGCGCGATCGGCGGCACGGGCGAGCTTCTGGAAGGCGCGAGCGAAGCCTTTGCCAATTTCACCCGCAATCTCTGGCTGACGATCACCGTTATCGAGCTGAATGGCGAGGCGGTTGGATGGGCCGCGCGTGAAGCGCTCGACGAGGCGATCTCCGATTTCTGGATCGATCCGGATTTCGTGCGGCGCGGCCTCGGCTCGGCTTTGCTTGCGCGGATCGAGCAGGATGTGCGCGAGCAGGGGCTGGAAAAGGTCTCCCTGCAGAGCCATGCGGGGAATACCGATGCTATCGCCTTCTTCAGGGCGCGCGACTATGAGATCCATTGGTTGTCGATCGTTTACTCCCCCAAGCTCGACAGCGATGTGCCGACAGTAGGGCTTTCGAAATCGCTCGTCCCGGAGAGTGACGGCGTTTATGGTCCGGGCATATAGCGCGGCCGTAGTGCCGAAAGCCTTGCGCCGTCTCGCCAATTGCTCTACCTCACCAAAGCAGAAAACAGCATCATACAAGAGCTTCCCATGACCATTGTCGACGTCCGTACGCCAGATCCGAAACGCTTCATTCCCGGTGCCACCGGTGACTGGGAAGTGGTTATCGGGATGGAAGTCCACGCCCAGGTGTTGAGCAAGTCCAAGCTCTTCTCCGGCGCCTCGACGGAGTTCGGTAAGCCGCAGAATTCCAACGTGTCGCTGGTCGATGCTGCCATGCCCGGCATGCTGCCAGTCATCAACGAGGAATGTGTGAAGCAGGCCGTGCGCACGGGTCTCGGCCTGAAGGCACAGATCAACAAGCGTTCGATCTTTGACCGCAAGAACTATTTCTATCCCGACCTGCCGCAGGGCTATCAGATCTCGCAGTTCAAGGACCCGATCGTCGGCGAAGGCAAGATCGTGATCTCGCTCGGTCCGGACCGTCAGGGCCAGTTCGAGGATATCGAGATCGGCATTGAGCGCCTGCACCTGGAACAGGATGCCGGCAAGTCGATGCACGACCAGCATGCGACGATGTCCTATGTCGATCTCAACCGCTCCGGCGTGGCACTCATGGAAATCGTCTCCAAGCCGGATATCCGCTCGTCCGACGAGGCGAAGGCCTATATGACGAAGTTGCGCTCGATCGTCCGCTATCTCGGCACCTGTGACGGCAACATGGACGAAGGCTCCATGCGCGCCGACGTCAACGTCTCGGTCCGCCGCCCGGGCGGTGAGTTCGGCACGCGCTGCGAAATCAAGAACGTCAACTCCATCCGCTTCATCGGTCAGGCGATCGAATATGAAGCACGCCGGCAGATCGGCATTCTGGAAGACGGCGGCATGATCGATCAGGAAACCCGCCTTTTCGATCCGAACAAGGGCGAGACGCGCTCGCTGCGCACCAAGGAAGATGCGCACGACTACCGCTATTTCCCCGATCCGGATCTACTGCCGCTGGAATTCGACGACGCGTTCGTTAAGGAGCTTGCTGAGCATCTGCCGGAACTGCCTGACGACAAGAAGGAACGTTTCGTCCGCGAACTCGGCCTATCGATCTATGACGCTTCCGTGCTCGTCTCCGAAAAGGCGATCGCCGATTATTTCGAAGCGGTTGCCGCTGGTCGCGACGGCAAGATGGCGGCCAACTGGGTCATCAACGACCTCTTGGGCGCTCTGAACAGAACCGGCAAAGACATTGAAGAGACTCCGGTTTCGCCTGCTCAGCTCGGCGCGATCATCGATCTCATCAAGGCCGAAACCATTTCTGGCAAGATCGCTAAGGATCTGTTCGAGATCGTGCTCAACGAAGGCGGCGATCCCGCTGAGATCGTCGAAGCCCGCGGCATGAAGCAGGTCACGGATACCGGCGCGATCGAAAAGGCTGTCGATGAGATCATCGCTGCCAACCCGGATCAGGTCGCCAAGGTCAAGGCTAAGCCGACGCTCGCCGGCTGGTTCGTCGGCCAGGTGATGAAGTCGACCGGCGGCAAGGCCAATCCGCAGGCCGTGCAGGCGCTGGTCAAGGCCAAGCTCGGCATCGAAGAGGAATAAGCGGTGTTCTTCGTCCGCACCGCCAGCGAGCAGGACCTGGAAAAGGTCCGTGCTCTGCTCGGCGAAGCCTCGCATGCCACCT
>JBCNPI010000356.1:0-5923 GCA_039593415.1 Rhizobium sp.
TGCAGTCCTCTGCGTAACCACTCCGCCACGAGGCCATCCGAAAGCAATTTGCGTTGTGGTGGCGCGGATTTAGAATGATCCAAAGAAAACCGCAAGAGGGTTCATTCTGAATTCTGTCCTTTTTTCACCGTGAGGGATATGTCGCGGCAAATCGGCACCTCGATCAAATAAGTCGGAAAACATGCCCGAGAAGCGGCAATGCGATTATGCAGCCAAAGGGGGCAGCCGAAAGCATGATCCAAGAATCTGGAACAGGCTTCACGGTCCGTCATCGTCTTGCTGCGCGCTGTCGGATCGGACTTTGAGCCGTCGGACTATGGATCGGACTGAGCTGCAATGAATTTGGCGTCCGAAAAAGCAAAAGCGGTCCAGTCTAGGGAAGAAACTGGGCCGCCTTTCGCTGGACGAGAGGTCAATCAAATTCAGCACACTAATCATAAGTCATGCTTAGTATTTGTCAACGGGAATGAAAAGGATGTGTCCGTATCGGACATGCGACGCCGGAGCCTCAGGCGAGGCTTGCTGTTTCGTCACTTGCTTGTCCCGTCCTGTGCCGGCAAATACCTATTCTTCAAGGCAGGGAAAGGCGAACTTATAGGAGCGCGCGATCAGCGAGCTGGCGGGCCTTTCGAGCTGCCATGAATGTTCCGCCATCCATTTGCAGGCGATTGCCGTCGCCTTGGCGTTGCTGAGATCGGGCGGCAAACAGAAGGCGCCGACGAATTGCTGGAGATAGTGCTCGTAACGGGAGGAGTTTTTCGGTGCCTGCTTCGTCGCCCGAATGGTCAGGTTCTTCGTTCGCTGAGCCTCATCGAGAATGCCCTGTATGTAGGCAGAGGCAAGCGAGCGATCTTCCTCGCACCATTCGTCAAGCTGCTTGCCCGTAACGACATGCCCTATGATCGGCGCCGCATCGTGCGATTCTTCCTCGCTCAGCGCTGCCTGGGGTAGGAAAAAGAGAAGCGCTGCGGCGGAGAGCGAAAGCCTCATTCGAAAACCTACATCATTGAGGAAAGACTGGCAGCCAGAAAGACGAGCAGCGGCAGGGAAGTTGCGACGAAAAGAACGAGAGAGACAGGCATCCCAGCCACCTTCTATCCAAATTTGATCGTAACCCGAAAGGCTTCGGGCCGGAAGGTCGATCGGTCACCACACTCAGGCGGTCCAACGTCCTGAAGCGTGGTCCCGTGAAGTTAACATTTTGCTAATGGATTTCCCGATTGCTAATGGATCTCCCGATTTGAGGCATCGCAGATTTGTATGACGTCGTCCCCCCGGAGGGATGCGTCCGAAGGCTCCGGTCCGCATTTGACGGTGTCGATTGTTGTTCCTCTGTGACGGCTATCCATGAATCTCCGTGCCTGTTGCCGCAATGCCTTGAAAGCGCGGCGTCAGGCGATTAAGAAACGCGTAACAGAAAGTAGAGCCGGCCCATTTGGGTCTGGTTTGTGCAATGAAGGGCGCAAGAGGATAAGATGGATTTCGAAGCAGCGCGCGTGAAGATGGTCGAGAACCAGATCCGGACGACGGATGTCACCTCCCATTCCGTGTTGAACGCCTTTTTGACGGTGCCGCGCGAGAATTTCGTGCCGGAAAAGTCGAAGCTCCTGGCCTATATCGACAACGATATCGAGATCGCTCCGGCTGCTGCCGGCAAGCCGGCGCGCTTTCTGATGGAAGCATCGCCGCTTGCAAAGCTCCTGCAGCTTGGTGCCATCACCAAGCAGGACAAGGTTCTCGATGTCGGCTGCGGCACCGGATATGCATCCGCCATCCTGTCGAGTATTGCCGATAAGGTTATCGCGCTCGATAGCGATGAGAATCTTGCCGCTCAGGCCAAGGCCAATGTCGCGGCGCTTGGCTATGACAACGTTACCGTCGTCACCGGCGATCTCGAGAAGGGCAATGCCGGCAACGGTCCCTATGACGTTATCTTCATCAACGGCTCGATCGAGCAGTTGCCGCAGGGTCTGCTGGATCAGCTCAGCGAAGACGGGCGCCTGATTACGGTCATCGGCTATGGCCATGCCGCCCGCGCAACCGTTTTCATGCGCGAACGCGGCGCATTCTCGGAAAACGTCTTCTTCAATGCATCGATCAAGCCGCTTCCGGGCTTCGCCAAGGCCAGGGAGTTCGTATTCTGATTTCCTGAATGGCCTAAGGATCGAGCTCGCGACAGGCGCCTTCCAGCGCCTGTTTTTTATTGTCGCTGTCTGTGGCAGAATCGGACTTAGCAGCGCGATTCGCCGTGATCGTAACAAAACTGTGCATCACCGGGTTTAGTGCTTTCCAGGTGATTTTTTTCCCGAGGACAGTCATCTAGGGTGCGCTGATTCGGGTGCCGCGTTGGCGGGTTTCCGGTCGCTGAATATGGGAAAACGGGGATGAATATGGCTCAGCCAAATGTAGTGCGTGAACCGTCCATGGAAGAGATCCTTGCCTCGATCCGCAGGATCATTGAAAGCAACGAGCCTGTAGGCGCCAAGCCCATGTCTTCGACGCATTTTGCCGCTGCCGGCGCACCGAACCACGATATCCAGCTGACCGTCGATGAAGAGTTCGCAGCCGCCGATCGCGCTCAAGCCGCGGAGCAGGATCCCCGTTTCGTCGCCGCAAACTCGCAAATGCCCGTTGCCGAGCAGGAAGGCGCCGGGCGTGGCCTCTCGCTGGCCGATGTTGCCGCGCGCGTCCGTGCTGCTTCTGAACGTAACGCTGCGGCGTTGCTCAATACCGGCCGCGCGCCGCAGCAGCCGCGTGAGCTGCCGCCTGCCATTGCCGCCCGCCTTGCCGAAGCGCATGTCGCCGAAGCTGATGTCAGGCCCGTCGCCGATGTCCCGCTGCGAAACGCCATTAGCGATGTTGCGCCTGTCGCTCCGCCGCCCGTGGGCGCTGCGGCCGCCCTCAGGGTCGCACCCGAGATGGAAGAATTGAAACCGATAGCGGCCGCCGCAGCGCCGCAGGCAGCCATGCCGCTGGAAGCGCCGATTTTCCAGGCACCCGAGCCGCCCGCATCCGTCGCGCCCGTATCGGTCGCGTTGGAAACGGAAACGTCCCTATCGCCGTCCCAGGCCGTGTCCGCATCGCCGCTGATGTCCGAGGCTGCCGGCGCACAGGTTACCCGTTCCTTCGAAGAGCTTGCGGCGATCGTCGATGGCGGTCCGCGCCGTTCTCTCGATGAGCTGGCCCAGGAGATGCTGCGGCCCATGCTGCAGGAATGGCTCGACGACAACCTGCCGACGCTTGTTGAGCGCCTTGTGCGCGAGGAAATCGAACGCGTGGCCCGCGGACAGAGACGCTGACACGCCTGAGCTTCGGGTAGCCGATCCGCCGCTCCGGGCTTCGGGGCGGCTTTTTTATTGACTTGCCCCCGGCCATCCTATTTACAACCCGCATCACCCAATCCTCTAGATCCGGTCATAAAATGCTCGACAAAACATATGATTCCGCCACCGTCGAACCGAAGATCGCCCAAAAATGGGATGAGGCCGACGCCTTTCGTGCCGGTGCGAACGCCAAGCCGGGCGCCGAAACCTTCACCATCGTCATACCGCCGCCGAACGTGACCGGTTCGCTGCACATGGGGCATGCGCTGAATAATACGCTGCAGGATATCATGGTGCGGTTCGAGCGCATGCGCGGCAAGGACGTTCTCTGGCAGCCCGGTATGGACCATGCCGGCATTGCCACGCAGATGGTGGTCGAACGCCGGCTCGCCGATCGGCAGCAGCCGGGTCGCCACAAGATGGGCCGCGAAGCCTTTATCGAGAAGGTCTGGGAATGGAAAGCTGAATCGGGCGGGCTGATCTTCAATCAGCTCAAGCGCCTCGGCGCCTCCTGCGACTGGTCGCGCGAGCGTTTCACCATGGACGAGGGCCTCTCCAAGGCCGTTCTCGAAGTCTTCGTCACACTCTACAAGGAAGGCCTGATCTATCGCGACAAGCGGCTGGTCAACTGGGATCCGAAGATGCTGACCGCGATTTCTGACATCGAAGTCGAACAGCACGAGGTCAACGGCAATCTCTGGTACCTGCGCTATCCATTGGAGCCGGGCGTTACGTATCAGCATCCGATTGCTTTCGACGAAGAAGGCAAGGCGACGGAATGGGAAACGCGAGATTATCTCGTCGTCGCCACCACCCGTCCCGAAACCATGCTTGGCGATACCGGCGTTGCCGTTAATCCGGAAGACGAACGCTATAAGCCGCTTGTCGGCAAGCACGTCATTCTGCCGATTGTCGGCCGCCGTATCCCGATCGTCGCCGACGAATATCCGGACCCGACAGCCGGAACCGGCGCGGTCAAGATGACGCCCGCCCATGATTTCAACGATTTCGACGTCGGCAAGCGCCGAGGCCTGCGTGTTGTCAACATTCTGACCCCGGAAGCGACCATCACCATCAAGGACAACGAGGATTTCCTCGAAGGTCTCGATCATCCTGCCGCCCTGCACGGCGCCTGGGATGAACTGGAAGGCAAGGATCGCTTCGAGGCGCGCAAGATCATCGTCCGCATTTTCGAAGAATCCGGCCTGCTCGATAAAATCGAGCCGCACAAACACATGGTTCCGCATGGCGACCGTGGCGGCGTGCCGATCGAGCCGCGCCTGACGGAACAGTGGTATGTCGACGCCAAGACGCTCGCCGAGCCGGCGATCGCGTCGGTTCGCGAAGGCCGCACCAAGCTCGTTCCGAAAAGCTGGGACAAAACCTATTACGATTGGATGGAAAACATCCAGCCATGGTGCGTTTCCCGTCAGCTGTGGTGGGGGCATCAGATTCCGGCCTGGTACGGTCCGGATGGCCAGGTCTTCGTCGAAAAGACCGAGGAAGAGGCGCTGCAGGCCGCGATCCAGCATTACCTTTCACATGAAGGGCCGATGAAGGCCTATGTCGAGGACCTGCTCGAAAATTTCAAGCCGGGCGAAATCCTCACGCGTGATGAAGACGTGCTTGACACCTGGTTCTCGTCTGCTTTGTGGCCTTTCTCGACACTCGGCTGGCCGGATGAGACGCCGGAACTCGCGCGCTACTACCCGACAAACGTTCTCGTCACCGGCTTCGATATCATCTTCTTCTGGGTTGCCCGCATGATGATGATGAGCCTGCATTTCATGAAGGATGAGAACGGCGAGCCTGTCGAGCCGTTCAATACGGTCTATGTCCACGCCCTGGTTCGTGACAAGAACGGGCAGAAGATGTCGAAGTCCAAGGGAAACGTCATTGACCCGTTGGAGCTGATCGACCAGTACGGTGCCGATTCGCTGCGCTTCACGCTGGCGATCATGGCGGCCCAAGGCCGGGACGTGAAGCTCGACCCGGCCCGTATCGCCGGCTACCGCAACTTCGGCACCAAGCTCTGGAATGCCACGCGCTTTGCCGAGATGAACGGCGCCAAGAGCGATCCGCATTTCGTGCCGGAAGCGGCGGAACTCACCGTCAATCGCTGGATTCTGACGGAACTTGCGCGTGCTGAGCGCGACGTTACCGAAGCGCTTGAAAGCTTCCGCTTCAACGATGCTGCAGGCGCGCTCTACCGCTTCATCTGGAACCAGTTCTGCGACTGGTATCTCGAACTCTTGAAGCCGATCTTCAGCGGCGACGACGCGTCCGCCAAGGCGGAGGCTCAGTCCTGCGCTGCCTATGTTCTGGAAGAGACCTATAAGCTGCTGCATCCGTTCATGCCGTTCATGACGGAAGAGCTCTGGGCGCATACGGCAGGCGAAGGCAAGGAGCGTGATGGCCTGATCTGCCACGCTGACTGGCCGGCTCCTTCCTATGCCGATAACGTCGCCGCCGACGAAATCAACTGGCTGATCGATCTCGTCTCCGGCATTCGCTCGGTTCGTTCGGAAATGAACGTGCCGCCGGCAGCCATCGCGCCGTTGGTTGTCGTCGATGCGAACAGCCTGACGCGCGAACGCATC
>JBCNPI010000357.1:0-5922 GCA_039593415.1 Rhizobium sp.
ATCCGGGCCGCACGGACCATCCGCAGGCCGATATCATCGCCAAGCAGATGAGCGGCGGCTCGACGCTGGTTGCCTTTGAGCTCAAGGGCGGCAAGGAAGCAGCCTTCAAGCTTCAGAACGCACTTGATATCGTGAAGATCTCCAACAATCTCGGCGACAGCAAAAGCCTGATCACCCATCCGGCCACCACAACGCATAAGAACCTCACCGACGAGGCCCGCGCCGAACTCGGCATTTCGCCGGGCACCGTGCGCTTTTCCGCCGGCATCGAGGACAGTGAAGACCTGGTCGAGGATTTCGCTCGCGCGCTCGAGCAGGTTTCCGCCTGATATTGATCGAGCCGCCCGGATTTTCTCCGGGCGGCTCGACTGCCTTGTTAGGCAATTGGCAAATCGTCAGCTGGCGGCCTTGAATTCGACCCGGCCGTTGTTCAGGAAGACCATCTTATCGAACAGCCTGAGATCCAGCGGATTCGGCAGACGGATATCCGATAGATCAGGCACCGGTTTCAGCGCCGGATCGTAGGAGCGATCGATCTGCGAGATGAAGACGGCGATCACGCTCCTGTCGCGCGCAAACGCCTTCAGCGCCTGAACCTGGATCATCAGTTCCGGCTTCTCCCGTTTCTGATCCAGCAGTTGCAGAAAATCGACCACAACCAGTGTGCCGCGCGGCGCGTAGGCCAGCCTCTCGACGATATAGTCAGCGCTGATGGCATCCGAATTGTCGAATTCAAACAATGACACGAATTCCGCGTGATCGGCACCGATCACCGGGAAGCGATCCAGAACGACCTTTTCCGTGTCTTCCAGCGTAAAGAAGACACTACGATTGCCAGCCTTCATGGCTTCAACGGCAAGCCTCAAGCTCATCAGCGTTTTACCGTGTCCGGGCCGGGCTCCGACCAGCGCCAGATCGCCGGGGCTCAAACGCGCATACAGCTCGCTGACGGACACGGCTGCGTTCGTTTTACTCGAAAGCAAACTCCAGCCTGAAAAACCCTCGCCGGCCGCGATGCGATCCAGCGCGGCGTGCAAGGGGATATTCTGCTGGCGGGACAAGAGCCTTGCCTTGCGCTTCAAATGATAAACGGGAGCGGAAAGCCTCATTCTAAACCTCCTATTGCGAGCGATGACCGCAACCCCTCCTTATGCCAGGCGCTCAAACAGTCGGTTTGGATATCGACGGCCCCGCATGAAATATACTTTCCCGGATGGAGGGGGGAGGCACGAGCCATGCCAGAATCAGATGATAGCCGAAATCTCGACCAAGGGGAAATCGCGGCAGCTGGCTATGGGGAACATAAAGCCGGATCGGGAATTATATGGTCTGGAAATTTCGATTGGGGAAAGCGCAGATACGACGGCCGCCTTGCAAGTGCACCTGCAATCACGACAAGCGTTTCCGCACGCACAACATGAGAGCGCCGCCAGTCCGGTAAAAAAGACCAAATGACAAGCCGACCGAGATACTTTGGAACAGCTTCGTTAATCTTTGACGTCGACTGCAATAGCTGAATTCGAAGCCCCGCCGGCCGTTCACGCAAGTTTTCATCGTGCCGTTCCTTGACGGAACGGGTAGGTTATAGGATACCGCTAGATATCCGGCACTTTGCGGGAGTGATGGAAAGCGGATAATATGCCGCAGACTTGGAAATGCTGAAGCGACACCCGGCTCGAAAATAGCCTCGACGCTTCGGGACAGTGACAAGGTATCAGGCATGTATCGCGCCTTAACACGCGACATAGAAGTTGTCGTAGAACCGTTTTATCTGGAGGAGCAATCCGATCCGGACGACGATCGCTATGTCTGGGGGTATCGCATCGTCATCTCCAACCATTCGAAGAAAGCCGTCAAGCTGGTGACGCGCTACTGGCACATTACCGACATGAACGGCATCGTGGATGAAGTGACAGGCCCCGGCGTGGTCGGCGAACAGCCGCACCTGAAACCCGGCGATACCTATGAATATTCCTCGGGCTGCCCGCTGGACACGCCATCAGGCATGATGTTTGGCCATTACCAGATGGAGACGGACGACGGGGAGCAATTCCATGTCAAGATCCCCGCCTTCTCTCTCGATACGCCGAACCTGCTGCGCACCCTGAATTAGAGTAGCATCAGGCTGCTTCTATCTCGGACACTTCGAAGCGATAGGTCGTCGAGCAGAACTCGCAGGTCACGGCGATCTCGCCATTGTCCTGACTTGCATCGATTTCCTCGGCCGTGAAGCCCTTCAACACACCCTTTAGCTTATCCCGCGAGCACGAACAGCGATCATAGACTGCCTTCGACTCGTAAACGCGCACCCCGCGTTCATGGAACAGACGGTACAGCAGCCGCTCGGTGCCGACCTGTGGGTCCGTCAGCTCGTCGGCATCGATGGTTTCCACGAGGCTGCGCGCTTCCGCCCAGGCATCGTCCTCGACATGATCGCGTAGGCCGGTATCGCCGTCGCCGCCATGGATATCCGGCTGGCGCATGCGTTCAGGCGCCTCGGGAAGGAACTGCGCGATCAAGCCGCCGGCCCGCCAGCGGTGACGCGGCTTGTTATTCTCATCGCGATCGAAGAGCTCCGCGGCGCCAAGGCGGACGCGGGTCGGGATCTGTTCCGATTGGCGGAAATAGGTGCCGGCAATCTCCTCGAGCGAAGCGCCGTCCAGCGGCACGATGCCCTGATAGGGCTGCGTGAAGCGGCCCTGATCGATGGTGAAGGCGAGCACGCCCTTGCCGAGCAGCTGCTCCGGCTCCGTCTGTCCTTCAGCCACTGCCTTTGCCAAGGCCTCTTCGTCGAAACGGGCATAGGCACGGACATTTTCCGGCGTCGTGAAATCGGCAACCAGAAGGTCGACAGGACCGTCGCCCTTGGTCTGCACAGTGAACTTGCCTTCGAATTTCAGCGATGTGCCGAGCAGGACTGTGAGGACGATCGCCTCAGCCAAAAGGCGCGCAACCGGTGTCGGATAGTCGTGCCGGGCGAGGATCGCGTCCAGCAGCGGACCCAGCTGCACGGCACGGCCGCGCACGTCCAGACCTTCCACCTGGAAGGGGACGACGTGATCGTCACCGGCGAAATCAAACTGACCCAGCGAGGCTGCATTTTCGGCCATTGCTCTACTCCTACTGCGCCCGCGCACTTGAGGCGCGGTTTGATATCTTCAGATCGCGCCCAGGCACCAAGCAAGAATCGACTTTTGCGCATGAAGACGGTTTTCCGCCTCATCGAAGACAACGGATTGCGGACCGTCGATCACTTCATCCGTCACTTCCTCCCCACGATGGGCGGGCAGGCAATGCATGAACAACGCGTCTTTGCCGGCCTGTGCCATCAAAGCCTTGTTGACCTGATAGGGCTGGAAGACGTTGTGACCGCGAGCCCGGTGCTCCTGATTCATGGAAACCCAGGTATCGGTTACCACGCAATCGGCGCCGGCGACCGCGCGGTCTGCATCATGCGAGAGCATGATTTCGGCGCCCTCGTTGCGGGCCCAGTTCAGATAGTGATCCTTCGGCTCGGAACCAAGGGGTACTGCCATATTCATGCGATAGCCGAAGCGCGCCGCGCCTTCGATCAGCGAATGCAGCACGTTGTTGCCGTCACCCGTCCAGGCGAGCGTCTTGCCCTTGATCGGGCCGCGATGCTCTTCGAAGGTCATGATATCGGCCATGATCTGGCAGGGATGGGTATCGTCGGTCAGCGCGTTGATGACCGGAACGGTCGCGTGCTCGGCCAGTTCCAGCAGGCGGGAGTGATCGGTCGTGCGGATCATGATCGCATCGACATAGCGAGACAGCACCTTTGCCGTATCGCCGATCGTTTCGGCGCGGCCGAGCTGCATTTCGGTGCCTGAGAGAAACAGCGTCTCGCCGCCGAGTTGGCGCATGCCGACATCGAAGGAGACTCGGGTTCGGGTGGACGGCTTCTCGAAGATCATCGCCAGCATCTTGCCGGCGAGCGGCTTGTCGGCCGTGCCGGCCTTCTGCGCGCTCTTTCGCACGATCGCGTCGTCGATGATGTGACGCAGATCGGCAGCCGGAACGGCAGAGAGGTCGAGAAAGTGTTTCGGGGAAGCCATGTCCTTACCTGTGCTCCAGAAAAAACAATAACGCCCGCGTGGGGCACGCATAAGCCCTTAAATCGGCACCGATTTTAGGAAAGCGTATGCGATTCCTAAATGTTACTGCGTCCTTTGCGCGTCGCCTCGACGCGCGGCGCAGTAACCGCCCCGACAGCGGGCGTTGAACTCAAGCCGATTTCTTGGTGCGAGCTGCCCGCGCGCGTTCGGCGGCACGTTCGAGGCGGGCAAGACCTTCGCGTGCCTCTTCGGCAGTGACGACCAGCGGCGGCAGCAGGCGGATGACGTTGTCGCCAGCCGGCACGCCGAGCAGATGCTCGGCACGGATCGCCTGCAGCAGGTCCGCCTGCGGAATGGCCGCCTTGATGCCGAGCATCAGGCCTTCACCGCGAACATCCTCGATGATGTCAGGAAAACGATCCTTGAGCGAGGCGAGCCCCTGACGGAAGACGAGCGAGACATCGCGCACATGCTGCAGGAAGCCATCGGCGAGCACGATATCGAGAACGGCATTGCCGACTGCCATGGCGAGCGGATTGCCGCCATAGGTCGAACCGTGCGTGCCTGCCTTCATGCCCGAAGCGGCTTCCGCCGTCGCAAGGCACGCCCCGAGCGGGAAACCACCGCCGATACCCTTGGCGACGGCCATGATGTCAGGCTTGATGCCGGCCCATTCATGGGCAAAGAGCTTGCCCGTACGGCCGACGCCGCATTGCACTTCATCCAGAATCAACAGCAGGCCGTGCTCGTCGCAGATCTCACGCAGTCCGCGCAGGAATTCGTTGGTGGCAGGGCGGATACCCCCCTCGCCCTGTACCGGCTCGATCAGGATCGCGGCCGTCGCATCGGTGATGGCGGCACGCACCGCATCGAGATCGCCGAACTCCACCTGATCGAAACCCGGTGCCTTCGGGCCGAAGCCCTCGATATACTTCTCCTGACCGCCGGCGGCGATCGTCGCAATGGTGCGGCCGTGGAAGGCACCCTCGAAGGTGATGATGTGGAACTTCTCGGGATGTCCCTTGGCGAACTGGTAGCGCCGCGCCGTCTTGATGGCGCATTCCAGCGCCTCGGCGCCCGAATTGGTGAAGAACACCTTGTCGGCGAAGGTCGCTTCCGTCAGCCGCTTCGACAGCTTCTCCTGACCGGGCACTTCATAGAGGTTGGACAGGTGCCAGACCTTGTCGGCCTGGGCCTTCAATTCGGCAACTAGATGCGGATGGGCGTGACCGAGCGAGTTGACCGCAACGCCAGCTGCGAAATCGAGATAGCGTTCGCCCTTTTCAGTGACCAGCCAGACGCCTTCGCCTCGCTCGAACCGCAGAGGAGCGCGCATGTAGGTGTCATAAAGCGGCGTGGTCTCGGCCATGGCCATATCTCCTGATCACAACTTTAAGGACCGATCGCTTCCCTTTGATGAAACGGGTCCGAAAAAATCAAAAATGCCGCCTTGCGGCGGCTTGGGCACTATTGATGTTTTGCATCGCGATGTCAACAAAACTGGCGTTTTAGCAGGTGCGAGATAGCGCTTGCGGGCAAAAGAGATAGGTTCGGCGGCGCCTATTGCAGAAATGCCACGCCTAGGCAGCAAGTTGGGGAAAACCTCGAAATCGATTCCTCAAGATTCTCGCGACTCTTGTCACGGAGTCAGCCTCACACTAGGTTAAAAAGCAATTGCTAGACTGCATGCGGCGGAACTAGTCACCACAATTTTAGAGCGTTTCGCGCCTCGTTTCCATGCGAGGCAATGGTGAGGGATTCTGCCATCGGAAACGCGACAGCGGAGACAGGGCATGAATTGGACAGACGAACGCGTCGAGAAGCTGAAAAAGCTATGGTCCGAAGG
>JBCNPI010000358.1:0-5914 GCA_039593415.1 Rhizobium sp.
CGCTCGCCAGCCTGCAGGCCGGCTACGAGGAGGCGGAGCGCTCCTATGTCGCCGATTGGCGGAGCTGGCAGAGCACTCTCCTGCCGCTGGATGAACCGAGGGCACCACCGCCTGAACTCAATCGCTATCGGATATCGACCGCCGTCCTTGCAACGCATCGGCCCTTGTCCTTCGAAGGACCGGCCGTCGCCTCGCTGTCGATTCCCTGGGGCTTTGCCAAAGGGGACGAGGATCTTGGCGGCTATCATTTGGTCTGGCCGCGCGATCTCGTCGAGACAGCCGGCGGTTTCCTTGCGGCTGGCGCCCCGCAGGATGCGCTGCGCATCCTTGCCTATCTTCGCGCGATCCAGGAGGCGGACGGGCATTGGCCCCAGAACGCCTGGCTCGACGGCGAGCCCTACTGGACCGGCATACAGATGGACGAGTGCGCCTTTCCGATCCTGCTTGCCGACGCGCTGCGCCGCGAGGGAGCGCTCACCGGCGATGCTCTCCTGTCCTATGTCTCGATGGTTGAACGAGCGGCGCGCTATGTCGTCGTCAATGGCCCGGTAACAGGCGAGGACCGCTGGGAGGAGGATGGCGGCTTTTCTCCATTCACCCTCGCCGTCGAGATCGCCGCGCTGCTCGCCGCCGCCGATATCCTGGAAATTGCGGGCCGCAATCACAATGCAGACTATCTTCGCCAGACGGCGGATGCCTGGAACGACCAGGTCGAGCGCTGGACCTATGTCGCCGCCGATGCAGCCACAGCCGACCTCGGGGTCAAGGGCTATTATGTGCGCATCGCCCCGCCCGACATTGCCGATGGCGCCTCGCCCGTCGACGGCTTCGTACCGATCAAGAACCGGCCACCGGCAGATTCATATCTGCCGACGGCCCGCGTCGTCAGCCCGGATGCCCTGGCGCTGGTCCGCTTCGGATTGCGCGCCGCAAACGATCCGCGCATCCTCGACACGGTGAAAGTCATCGACGCACAGCTCAAATGCGACCTGCCGCAAGGTCCGCTCTGGTATCGCTATACGGGCGACGGCTACGGCGAGCACGATGATGGCGAGCCATTCGACGGCACGGGCATCGGTCGACCCTGGCCCCTGCTCGCCGGCGAAAGAGCCCATTACGAGCTCGCTGCCGGCAAGCCGAAAGCAGCGGTCGCATTGCTCAACGCTTTTGAAGGTTCTGCCGGGCCGGGTGGTCTGCTGCCGGAGCAGGTATGGGACCGACCCGATATGCCCGAGCGAGGCCTGATATTCGGCGAACCTTCCGGCAGCGCCATGCCGCTCGTCTGGGCCCATGCCGAGCATATCAAGCTGCTGCGTTCGCTGAGAGACAACGCCGTTTTCGACATGCCGCCGCAAAGCGTCGAACGCTATATCAAAAACAAGACGACCGCAGCCTTCGTGCTCTGGCGTTTCAACAACAAGATATCGCAGGTTGTTGTCGGCAAGCGTCTCAGGATCGAGGTGATGGAGAAAGCCGTTGTTCGCTGGAGTTCCGACGGCTGGAAAAGCGAACGGGATATCGAAACCCGCCAAAACGGCTTCGGTATCGAGGTCGCGGAGCTTGCCACCGAGCGGCTGCCCAAGGGAACCTTGATCGTCTTCACCTTCTATTGGCCCGATGCCGACCATTGGGAAGGGATAGACTTCTCGGTATCGGTGGCGGAAGACGCCCAGTAGATCTTATCGGCAATAGACGTACCTGGAGGAGAGACGCCTCGTGAATGCAAAACCAAAAGCTGCCAAGCAACCGGCATCCGCGACATCGGAAGATCTCGTCGTACTCGCAATCGATCTCGGCGGTTCGCATGTCAAAGTGCGCCTGAGTTCGGGTAGCGACCGGCGTGCCGCTGTCTCCGGTAGGGAGATGTCGGCGCAAAAAATGGTGGAGACAGTCAAGGAACTGACGGCCGATTGGCAATATGACGTCATCGGCATGGGCTATCCCGGTCCTGTCGCCGACAATAAGCCGGCGCTCGAACCTCATAACCTGGGTCCTGGCTGGAAAGGCTTCGATCTCTCGGCAGCTTTTGGCAAACCCGTCAGGCTCGTCAACGATGCGGTCATGCAGGCGATCGGCAGCTATGACGGTGGCAATATGCTTTTTCTTGGATTGGGTACGGGGTTGGGTTCGGCAATGATCGTCGATCACGTCTGCTTGCCCATGGAGCTTGCCCATCTGCCCTACAAGAAGGATGAGACGTTCGAAGACTTCGTCGGCGAGCGGGGGCTCGAAAAATACGGCAAGAAGAAATGGCGTAAATCGGTGGAGAAGGTCGTGAGCAAGCTGCAGGCAGCGTTGCTGCCGCATGAAATCGTCATTGGCGGCGGCAATGTCGGAAAGCTTGAGACGCTGCCTGAAGGCTGCCGCGCCGGCAATAACGAAAATGCCTTTCTCGGCGGCTTTCGGCTGTGGAAGGACGAAAGCTTGCGTTTCTAGAGCATGATGCCGAAAAGCGTGGTCGGCTTTCGGATGGCACCATGCTCTATTTCTTTGCTTTAAGTCGCCGCGCCGACAGCGGAACCACGGGCACTCATACGCAGCAGATAATAGACGGCGCCACCAATGCCGACGCCGAAGAACCAACCATAGGTCCCCCACCATTCCGGCAGGATCGATGTGAAGGTCGGCAGGATCGACGAGAACAGCGCACCTATCACAAGCGCGATGAAGGCGTTTCTATGCCAGCCGTTCTGGAAGCGAAACTCGCCGCTTTCGTGATAGAGCGCTGCAACGTTCAGCTCACCTTTCCGGATCAGATAATAGTCCACCATCATGACCCCGAAAATCGGCCCCATGCTCGAGCCGATGAAGTTGACGAAATGCGCAGCACTGGTCTCCCATGGCGCGAAAGGATAAAGCACCAGCGCGATCAGGGCGGCAATATAGCCGCCGCGCTTGAAGCTGATCTGCCGGGGAAAGACATTCGAGAAATCGAATGCCGGCGAGACGAAGTTGGCGACCACATTGATGCCGAGCGTTGCGACGGCGAAAGTCAATGCCGCAAGGAGTGCCAGGAACCAGCTGTCGAATTTCGCCGAGATCGCTTCGGGATGCAGAAGCACTTCACCATAGACGGTGAAGGCAGCCGTGGTTGTCACGCCAGCCACGAGGCAAAAGGCGAGCAAATTGATCGGCAGGCCCCAGAGATTGCCCTTGCGCAACGTCTTGGTGTCCGTGGCGTAACGCGAAAAGTCACAGAAATTCAGGTAAAGCGCGGCAAAATAAGTGATCCAGGTGGCCGCGACTGCCGCAAGCGCCGGGAAGGACCCCGGCTCACCAGGCACTCCGGCATCCTTCGTCTTTTCAAGCAGAACGTCGCGCGGGATTTCGCTGCCAAAGGAAAAGGTGCCGGACTTGACGACCAGATAGACCGCAAGCACCAACATCATGATCCAGACGGCAGGGCCGGCCAGATCCTGAAACTTGCGCACCGTTTCCATACCGCGCTGAATGATCAAGAGCTGCAGCGCCCAGACGAGGACGTAGCAAATGACCTCCAATGTCGAATGGCCAAGCATGTGGCTATTCTGATGGAATGCGAGCACGCTGTCATTACGGATGAGAAGGGCGACGATGGCGCCTGACGCCGCGGCGGTCTGGGCGCCATACCAGAAGCAGGCGACGACGGCCCGTACCAACGCGGGGACGTTTGCGCCGAACGTTCCAAACGAAGCGCGAGCGAGAACCGGGAACGGTACGCCCGTTTTAACCCCGGCGTTACCGACCAGGCTCATCAGGAAGAAGATGACCAGCGAGCCGATACCAATCGCGATCACGAAATTGACGAAACTGCCGCACAGCAGGAAAAGGCTGGCGGCAAGATAATATCCCCAAAGGCTGTGAACGTCGGACGTCCATACATTGAAGATACTGAATGCGCCCCATTTCCTCTCCGAGGCGGGCGCCAGATCCTCATTGTACAATGAAGGTGATGGATTTTGTATTGTCATTCCCCTCTCCCCCGTCTTTTGCGGTTTGTCAGAACCTTCCGGCAACACGCCCTCAAGACGCCGATGCCGTATGCGTTCAGGTCGTTGGCTTTGGTGCTACACTCGGGATCGGCTGATGCCGGACGGAGTAGCCGCGAGCCGATTGTCGCCTATAGCTGTCTGAAATCAACCTTTTCCAGCTGGACATCGAAACTCAGCCCCAACTTCTCACCTGACCGCAAGCGGTTGGCAAATCTCCAACCGAATGTCTTGAGTGAGCCCATCATATCACGCCGCGTCGATCCGGCACTTTTTTATTACCGATTGTTGTCCGAACCGCTCAAGCTCAGCACACGGTATGGAAGCGCTCGATGCAGGTGGTGAGAACCTCCTCGCCCGGCCGCTTCCACCAATTATTCTGAGAGAATATCTCGACCTCCTGCAGGCCGAAGAAACCGGCCTTCTCGATCTCGGCGCGGATGCGCTTCAAGTCGATAACGCCATCGCCCATCATGCCACGGTCGAGCAGCAGATCCGTCGTCGGAATGAGCCAGTCGCAGATATGATGCGCGAGAATCCTGCCGCCGGCACCAGCCCGCGCGATCTGCTCATGGAGCTTCGGGTCCCACCAGACATGATAGACATCGACGGCGACACCGATACCTTCGCCCAGGAGATCGCAGATGTCGAGCGCCTGCTCCAACGTGTTCACACAGGCGCGGTCGGCCGCATACATCGGATGCAGCGGCTCGATCGCCAACGGAATTCCCGCACTTCGGGCATGGGGCAGGATGGCGGCAATGCCATCGGCCACCATCTCGCGGGCATGAGCGATATCCTTCGATCGCTCCGGCAAGCCGCCGACGACGAGGACGAGGCAATCGGCGTTGAGCGCCGCCGCTTCGTCGATCGCGCGCTTGTTGTCGTCGATAGCGGCCACCCTGCCCTCGGCATGCGCGGCAGGAAACATGCCGCCACGGCAAAGCCCGGTGACTTTCAGCCTATTGTCGGCAACGATGCGGGCGGCTTCCGAAAGGCCGATCTTATGCACCTGATCGCGCCAGGGGGCGATGGCGACGATATCCCGCCGCAAGCAGGCTTCGACCGCCTGACGCATGTCATATTGCTGGCGCACCGTCGCCAGGTTGATCGACAGACCCTCTATGGCCACCGCGATAATCCTCCCCCGGTTCTCTTATCCGCTAGTCAATGCCGATGGTGGCAAGAACCGCCTTCATCCGATAGGTCGCCAAATCCGGATCGCGCAGTACGCGCGCCGCATCGGCAAGCCTGAAAAGCTCCGAAAGATGCTGGATCGAGCGGGCGCTCTGCTGGCCGCCCAGCATCTGGAAATGGTCCTGAAAGCCATTAAGATAGGCAAGGAAGACGACGCCGGTTTTGTAGAAGCGCGTCGGCGCCTTGAATATATGGCGCGATAGCGGCACAGTCGGCGCCAGGATCGCATGGAAAGCGTCGAGATCGTTTTCGGCGAGCTTCGCAAGCGCCGCGCTCGCCGCCGGTGCTACCGCATCGAAAATGCCGAGCAATGCATGCGAGTAGCCCTGTTCGTCGCCCGCGATAAGCTCGGCGTAATTGAAATCATCACCGGTATACATCTTGACCGACGGATCGAGCCGGCGGCGCATGACGATTTCCTTCTCCGCCGAAAGCAGCGAGATCTTCACGCCATCGACCTTGGCCGCATTCTGGTTGATGATTGCGGTCGCGGTGTCCATGGCACGCATGTCGTCGGCCGATCCCCAGTAACCTGCCAGCGCCGGATCGAACATCGAGCCGAGCCAGTGAATGATGACCGGCTCCCTGACCTGTCCGAGAATGCGGTCGTAGACCCGGATATAGTCGTCCGGGCTCTTGGCGGCGGCGGCAAGCGCCCGGCTCGCCATGAGAATGACGCGGCCGCCCTGCCCTTCCACATAGGCGATCTGTTCCTCGTAGGCGCGGATGACGTCATCGATCGTGATATC
>JBCNPI010000359.1:0-5885 GCA_039593415.1 Rhizobium sp.
CGGGCTATCGCATCGGGCCGAGCGAGATCGAGGATTGCCTCGGCGGCCATCCGGCCGTGCAGCTTGCCGCGGCCGTAGGCAAGCCGGATACGGTGCGGACTGAGATCGTCAAGGCCTATGTGGTTCTCGTGCCCGGCCACGAGCCGAGCGAAGCTTTGGCGGCCGAAATCCGCGAATGGGTGAAGACCCGGCTTTCCATGCATGAATATCCGCGCGAGATCGAATTCGTCGATGCCCTGCCGCTGACGACGTCGGGCAAGGTGATCCGCCGCCTTCTGCGCGAACGTGCGATGGCCGAAGTTAGCGCTTTGTAAGCGACAGGATCTTTTCGCGCAGCAGTTTCGCCATGTTGCGCGTACTGCGGTACATGTGGAGCTGCGTGGCGACCTGGCGGACGTCGCGGTCGCCGTTCGGCGTCAGGCCGACGATGAGCGTGCCCATGTCCTCGCGCTCTTGCCAGAAGCGGCTCATGACCGGATGGTCGGGTACGGCGCAGGAGTCGGAGCGGACGACGTTGGCGTCGTCCAGATGCCATTCCGTCAATTCACCCATCAGCAGCTTGCCCGGAGAAAAGCGGGCATAGGCCTCGTCATAGGCAGTCTTCCAGGTATAGGCCTCTCCACCCATGATCAACACGATCATCGAGGCGATGGCCCTGCCGTCGAGATCGATGGTGTGGATGCGCACCGCATCGATGGCCGCAAGATTGGAGATCGCCTCGCGGGCGAAGGCGGCATGGTGGCGATCGGTGACGAGCGCCGAGCGCTTCTTACCCTTCCAGCCGCTGGCCTCGAGCGCCAGGAATTCCTCCATGCGCCCATGAATATCGCGGGGCTGACGGGCAACGTTGTAGGTGACCTCGCCATGGTTTTCCAGCAGCCGCCATTGCCGGCGCATTTCGCGCAGGTGAGCGTTGGAGATCGTTCGCTTGAGATAGACGATCGCGTCGTCATTGCTTTGCAGCATCGGACGCTGGAAGCTATTGGCAACGGCGATCGGCAGGTTCCGCCCAATTGCAATGACCTTGGCCATCTGAACGAAGTGGCCGTTGAGGCGCACATCCGGCAGGACGAGCGTGGTCGGCAGGTGCAGTTCCCGCCGGGAGAGCGCCTCGAAGAGGTTGTCGAGCGTTTCGCCGGCATCCTCGGCATCCACAAGCGGCGTTCCGAGCGGGCCGAAGGAATTCGACCAGCCTCGGATGATCGAAGGGCCGATCGCAAAGCCCGGCTTGTCGACGGTGAAGGGCATCAGCAGGCGTATGCGGCTGCGCGTACTGCTGTTGTCGCGCATCAGCGCCAGGCGCACCTGCCGATCCTCGAGGCGCGGCATGGCGGGTGCCAGGAAGCGGCCGGAGAAGAAGACATTCGGCTCCATGGCGCGGTTGGAGAGGAAATCCAGCTCGTCCTGCAGTTCGTAGCCGAGCTTGCCGGGATAAAGGCAGAGTTCGCGGCCGTCTCGGCCGACCTCTACCCGGGCTTCGGCTTTTGGCGCTTCGAAATGAAGCGCCGCGAGCGTATGGGTGAGGGCGTTCACTTGGCTGTCGGTGCTTTGGGTGTAGGGGGGGCGTGCCATAATCAGAGAGCCCTCGTTGCCGGTGGCGTTGTGGGGCGCCGGATGAGGGCGAACAGGGTGATGCCGAGCGCGTGGCGAACCGCGATGTGCAGAAGCAGAGCTTCGATCGCCATGGCGGCTGCGCCGGCAATCGCCGCACCCTCGATGCCGAAATGAGGAATGAGAATAAGGTTCAGAGCGATATTGGCAGCGAGCGTTGCGGCATAGAGGTAAACGCATAGCATCTGCTTGTCAGCCATGGTCAGCAGGATTTCGGCCGGCCCGACCAGCGCCCGTGCGACGATGCCAGTCAGCAGGATGGTCATCACGATCTGGCCCTCGATGAAGGCCGCGCCGAAAAGCGAGAGCAGCAACTGTCCTGCAGACAGCACCACCAAGCCGACGGCAAGCGCCGGAAAGAAGGCCCAGCGTGTCGCCTCCGTCGCGAAGGCTGCGAGCTTGCTTCGATCGCCTTCCGCGATGATGGCGGCAAAACGCGGCCCTATCGCGGCCCTCACGGCGAAGGAGACGAAAAGCACCAGGGCCATCGTCTTGGCAGCGGCAAAATAGACGGCGACTTCATCCGGATCGAGGAAAATGCCGACGACAATGACGTCCGAGTTGGTCAGGAGGTAGCCGACACCTTCGACCAGGAAGATCGGCAGGGCGACTGCTGTCCAGGCGCTGAATTCCATGGCCTTCGGGCCGCTCGAATAATGGCGGCGCAAGCGGAATGTCACGGCGAGATATTGCAGCACGACGCTGGTGAAGGCGGCGGCCAGGGCCGCTGTCATGGCAGTGACGGCGTCGTGCGGCGCGCCGGCGAGGATGGCAGCCACCATGTAGAGCAAGATCAGCGTCGGGCGGATGAGGAAGGTTGGGCTCAGGGCCATGACCGGCCAGTGCTTGGCACGGGCGGTGCCGTCCAGAACGTCTCCCAACGCGATCATCGGCACGGCAATCAGGCCGAGGAAGACCGGCATGATGTAATAATGTTCGATCATGCCGCGGAAGACATAGAGCAACAGCGTGCCGATCAGTGCCAGGGTGCCGGAGGCCGCTATGACGAAAAGACGTGCCGCGGCGTTAAGGCCACGAATGGCGGCATGATTGCCGCTGGCGTCATATTGCGGCAGGAAGCGGATGATGGCGCTCGGAAAGCCGAAGCAGGCGAGATTGCCGAACAGGATCATCAGCACCCAGACGAAGACGAAGACGCCGTATTCGAACCGTCCCATCAGACGGGCAAGAATGACCTGCGAGACAAAGGCGAGGGCGGCACCCGCGACACGGATCATGAAGGCCGTGAGCGCCATGCGCTGCGAAACAGCCTTCTCGTCCTGACCATTGAAGAGGGGCGCGATCTTGCGCAGATACGGCGACAACGCGGCCCGCAATGCGGCCGGCATCATTCTTTCCGCTGTTTGAAAGACCGCCATGATCGATACGCAATACTTTAAGTATGATCCCAAACTTGCGTTAGTCTTGGCAGAGGAGAGTTAAGAATCGGTTCTTTCGATCTGTAAAAGCGACTTTGCAGATGGTGGTAAGTTGTCTGACGAAACGTTTAAAAGCAACCGTGAGATGCGTCAGGTTCGTGGCTGACGGAACCATGCGACCAATGCAGAAAACGGGTGGCGGATGCCGCGACGACATGCAGAATCGGCTGGCTGCAGGAGGAGGGTTCCGTGTTCACGCTTTACGATTATCTGCCGTCGCAGAATGGCTGGAAGGCCAGAGTTCTGTTGGGGTTGACTGGTATTCCCTACCAGACCCGCCTGGTGTCCATCTTCGAAGGGGAGGGGCGCACGGATGCCTTTCTCGATCTCAATCCGGCTGGCGGCATCCCCGTCCTTGAACTGGAGGATGGGCGCACCATCGCCGAATCCAACGCGATTCTCACCTATCTCGCCGAAGGCACGCAGTTTCTTCCGGCGGACTGCTACCGGCACGCCAAGGTCATGCAATGGCTGTTCTTCGAGCAGTATCATGTCGAGCCGGTCATCGGTACGCTGCGATTCTGGACCTTGACGGGGCGGCTTGAGCTCAACGCGGGCTTGGTCGAGGCCAAGCGTGCGGCCGGTCTTCGTGCGCTTGCAGCCCTCGAGCGCGGGCTGAAAAACGTGCCGTTCCTCGTTGGTGACGAGTTCTCGATCGCGGACATCGCGGTTTACGCCTACGCCCACAGAGCGGCCGATTGCGGTTTCGATCTCGCCGATTATCCCGCGTTCACAGCTTGGCTCGATCGTGTGCTTGATGTCATCGGACTAGGCTACCCGGTCCATCTCTACAGCGAGGATCCGCATTCTGCTGCCTGAGCTCGTTTGGCTCTTCGTTGCGGGGCTCCACTCATCCGGCAGCAATTACATATGAAATGAGGTCGCCGCCGCGTCCCCCTTCTCTCCCCTCGGGGAGAAGGTGCCGTCAGGCGGATGAGGGGGCCTGCCAAGAGCAGGAAAATCCATGAATTCAAATCGATAGCCCCCTCATCCGACCCTTCGGGCCACCTTCTCCCGAGGGGAGAAGGAATTCACCTATCAGATGGCGCTGGTGTCAGATCCTGCAACAAAAATGCCGCCCACAGGCGGCATTCCCTTCATTGCCAGCGGTTTACGAGGCTTAGACGACTTCGCTGCTTTCGAAGGCGCCGTGGCAGTGCTTGTACTTCTTGCCGGAACCGCAGGGGCAGGCCTCGTTGCGGCCGACGCGGCCCCAGGTCGCCGGGTTGCGCGGATCGCGATTTTCCGGAGACACGAAGCTTTCGCTTGCGAGCGCGAAGGGTGAAAATTCATCCTCGCCGGTCGTCGCGTCAATATGGCGGGCCTGCATCGGCGGCGTTTCCGGCTCGGCCGGCTGCTGCACGAGTTCAACACGCGAAAGCTGGGCAGTGACGGCTTGGCGCAGGTTGTTCAACAGCGCCTGGAACAGCTCGAAAGCCTCGGCCTTGTATTCCTGCAGCGGATCGCGCTGTGCATAACCGCGGAAGCCGATGACCGAGCGCAGATGATCGAGATTGACGATGTGCTCGCGCCAGAGATTGTCCAGCGTCTGCAGCACGATGGAGCGCTCGACATAGGTCATGATCTCCGGGCCGAAACGCTCGGCCTTTTCGGCCGCGGCCTTTTCGGCGGCTTCCGTCAGACGGGCGCGGATGTCGTCTTCGGCAATGCCTTCTTCCTTGACCCAGTCGTGGATCGGCAAATCGAGATCGAAGAAATTGGCAACCGCGGCCTTCAGGCCGTCGGCATCCCACTGTTCGGCATAGGCGCGCTCCGGAATATGTCTGGCGACGAGATCCTCGATGACGTCATGGCGCATGTCGCCGACGAATTCAGAGAGGTCTTTCGATTCCATCAGCTCGACACGCTGGTCGAAGATGACCTTGCGCTGATCGTTCAGCACGTCGTCGTACTTCAGAACGTTCTTACGGATGTCGAAGTTACGGGCCTCGACCTTTTTCTGGGCGCGTTCAACCGCCTTGTTGATCCAGGGATGGACGATCGCTTCACCTTCTTTGAGGCCAAGCTTCTGCAGCATGCCGTCCATGCGGTCGGAGCCGAAGATGCGCATCAGGTCATCCTGGAGCGACAGGTAAAATTTCGAGCGGCCCGGGTCGCCCTGGCGGCCGGAACGGCCACGCAGCTGGTTGTCGATACGGCGGCTTTCATGGCGCTCCGAGGCGATGACGTAGAGGCCGCCGGCAGCGATCGATTTCTGCTTGAGCTCCTTGATCTCTTCGGCAATGCGGGCAATGGCCGCGTCGCGTTCCGGACCTGGCTCCATCTCGTGCAGGTCGCGCTCGACCCGCATTTCCAAATTGCCGCCGAGCTGGATGTCGGTACCGCGGCCGGCCATGTTGGTGGCGATCGTCACCGCGCCGGGAACGCCGGCCTGGGCGACGATGTAGGCTTCCTGCTCGTGATAGCGGGCGTTCAGAACCTGGAAATTGTTGAAGCCGCGCTTGCGCATGAGATCGGCGAGAAGTTCGGACTTCTCGATCGATGTCGTGCCGACCAGCACGGGCTGGCCGCGCTTGTGTGCATCGAGGATCTCGTTGATGATGGCGTTATACTTCTCGGTATGCGTACGATAGACCTCGTCGTCCTCATCGATACGCTGGATCGGCAGGTTGGTCGGCACCTCGATCACGTCGAGGCCGTAGATGTTGCCGAATTCTTCCGCTTCCGTCGACGCCGTACCGGTCATGCCGGCGAGCTTGTCGTACATGCGGAAATAGTTCTGGAAGGTGATCTGCGCCAGCGTCTGGTTTTCCGGCTGGATCTGCACATGCTCCTTGGCTTCCAGGGCCTGGTGCTGACCGTCCGAATAGCGGC
>JBCNPI010000036.1:0-28881 GCA_039593415.1 Rhizobium sp.
GCGAGCCCGGTGACCAAGATCAGTTTGGCCGCAAGCGACTTCATACGAAAGATGAACATCATTTCCTCGAAAAAGCGATGCGTCGGATACACATTATCCGGATGCAAGGTCGGCGCAGGATGGCCCTGTCATGGGGCCGCCGTGAAAATTCCTGCCGCGGCCGGAAGGCCATGCACGCCAGGCCAGAGGAGAATGATATGGAAGCGCAAAAATTTAATTAATTGCGCTTCGCAGTACTTGCAGAATTTTATCCTTAAAGCTTTTCGGCGACTTCGCTGGCAATCGGAATAGATGGCTGCGCGCCCGGCTTCAGGCAGGCAAGCGAGCCGGCGACGGCGGCGCGGCGCAGGCTGGCATGAAAATCCAGGCCTTGATCAAGGCTGGCGGCAAAATAACCGCAGAACGTGTCGCCGGCACCGACGGTATCGACCGGCTCGATGACGAGGCCCTTGGCATGCGAAATCTCGCCGTCGCGGATGGCGATGACACCATCCCCGCCGAGTGTGACGATCAGCGTCTGTCCGGTCTCGCCATGCAGGCGAATGAGGGCAGCTTCACGCTCTGCAGCCGACATATTATTCTGGCCGGCCAGTCTCTCGAATTCCGTCTCGTTGGCGATGACGATATCGGCAAGCCGGCCGAGGCGGGCCGCCTCGGGAATCAGCGGGGCAAGATTGAGCACGGTGCGCACGCCCTTTGCCTTTGCAGCGTTTAGCGCGGTTTCGATGGCTGCGACCGGGATTTCGAACTGAAGCATCAGCGTATCGCCCGGATTCAGTGCGGCCACTGCAGCCGCTGCGTGTTCGGCCGTATTCGTGCCATTGGCGCCGGGAACGACGGCGATCATGTTCTCGCCGTCACCGCCGACCAGAATGAGGGCCGTGCCCGTCGGCTCGGACACCCGCCGGACGGCAGAAAGATCTGTGCCTGCCGCTTGAAGCAGATCCAGCGCGTGCTCCGCAAAACCGTCATTGCCGACAGCACCGTTCATGCGTACCGTTGCGCCGGCGCGGCGTGCGGCGAGCGCCTGATTGGCTCCCTTGCCGCCAGCGGCCGTGGAAAAACCGTTGCCGGCAACCGTTTCGCCTGGCTTCGGCAAACGATCCGTGGTGGCGATAAGGTCCATGTTGATGGAGCCGAAAATAGTGATCATGCAATGTCCTGCCCTGGGTGTTGGTCTCGCATGATCCTAGCGTCTTATGTCTTTGCGGATCATGCGCCGAGTGGGCTCGACACTGCCGAAGCGATCAGTCTTCGTCAACTACCCTGAGCTTGAGTTGGCTCGTGCGGTTGTCGACAGGCTTGGGCCGCTCTTCCGGCCGCGCCTTGATGGGTTCTTTCACGGCCTCGAATTCCAGCGCCTCGATCCTTTCGCCACGCCTGGCGAGCTTGTCGGCGGAGGTGACGATCATGTCGACATCCTTCTGCGCCATGGCGAAATGACCCTGAAGCTTGCGCACCCGTTCATCCAGGCGCGAAAGGTCGTCCATCAGGTGAGCCACCTCGCTTTGGATCACATGGGCCTGCTCGCGCATGCGCTGGTCCTTCAGTACGGCTTGAATGACCTGGATCGACAGCATCAGCAGCGAGGGCGAGACGATGACGATGCGGGCGCGCTGGGCCTTCTGCACGACCGCCTCGAAATTCTCGTGGATCTCCGCGAAGATCGACTCGGACGGAACGAAGAGAAAGGCCGTATCCTGCGTCTCGCCGGGGATCAGATATTTCTCCGCAATGTCCCGTATATGGATTTCCAGATCCCGGCGGAACTGTTGTGCGGCGATCTTGCCGTGTTCGGGACTGGAGGCGCTGCGAATGGCGTTCCAAGCCTCCAATGGAAATTTTGCGTCGATCACAAGCGGCGGCGTGCCGTTCGGCATGCGCACGGTACAGTCGGGCCGGGAGCCGTTGGAAAGCGTCGCCTGGAATGCATAGGCGCCCATCGGCAGTCCGTCGGCGATGATGGTTTCCATGCGGGCCTGGCCGAAGGCGCCGCGCGTCTGCTTGTTGGAGAGGATGGCCTGCAGTCCGACGACATCCTTCGCCAGCGACTGGATATTGGTCTGAGCCGCGTCGATAACGGCGAGCCTTTCCTGCAGGCGGCGCAGATTTTCGTGCGTCGAGCGCGTCTGCTCGCCGATCGTCGCCGTCATTCGTTGCGACATGCCGTCCAGGCGTTGGCCGATGGCCTGATTGAGCTCCGCCTGCCTGGAGCCGAAGACTTCGGCCATGGTGGCAAGCCGCCCCTGCATCTCCGCTTGCGACCGCAGCAGTGCGGCCATCGTATGCTCGGCGTCAAGCGCGTCCTCTTCCGCTTGTCCTCTGCCGCGCACGAAAAGAAAGATCACCGCAATCGCGAGCAGAATGACGAGGCCGGTCAGAAGCTGGAGCGTGGAAATGGCTTGGCCGAAGAGGATGAAGGACATGAAACCTGGCATGCTGGTGAAGTTCTTGCTGGTAGCATAGCAAAATCGTCACGAATATCCAGATCAAAACGTGAACAAAATTTCGGCACGATTTATACTGGCGCGGCAGGCCATCGTTGAAAAAACACCGCCTCAGCGCCATCTTGGCGATTCCATCCCACAACAAGATGCGTTATGGGAAACGTCATGACGATCAAGCCACTCATCATTTTGCCCGATCCGCTGCTCCGCCAGGCCTCCAAGCCCATCGAGCAGATCGATACCGAAATTCAGCGCCTCGCCGACGACATGCTGGAAACCATGTATGACGCGCCGGGCATTGGCCTTGCTGCGATCCAGATCGGCGTTCCCCGCCGTCTCTTGGTCATCGACGTTGCTCGCGAAGGTGAAGAGAAGAAGCCGCTCGTTTTCATCAATCCGGAGATCGTCGCGTCTTCGGACGAGCGTTCGGTCTATGAGGAAGGCTGCCTTTCCATTCCGGACTACTACGCAGAAGTGGAGCGTCCTGCGCGCGTTACGGTCAAGCATCTGGACCGTAACGGCAAGGAACAGCTCACGGACGCTGAGGGCCTGCTGGCGACCTGCGTTCAGCATGAGATCGATCATCTGAACGGCGTGTTGTTCATCGATCATATCTCTCGTCTGAAGCGGGATATGGTGATCAAAAAGTTCACCAAAGCGGCCAAGGCCAAGGTTCTCTGATCCCCAGCCGTTGAAAGATTGGCTTGAAGCGCCTATGATATCATTGATATCAAAAGGAGGCGTAAATGGGCGATCTGTTGCTGCGCGGCATCGACGAGAGCTTGAAGAAGCAGTTGCAGGCAAATGCCAATCGACACGGCCGCAGTCTTTCCGACGAGGCGATTGATCTGCTGCGCCAATCTCTTGGGCGCCAGCAGGATCTCAATAGTTCAGCAGGGCAGCGACTGAGAAGCATTCTTGGCGAGGAAAAGCTGAGCGAGGAAGAGATCGATACAATCTCCGCCTTCCGACATGCACCAGATCGCGAGCCGCCGCGGTTCGAATAGTCCCGCCCTGAGATATGCAGAATGATTGTTCTGGACACCAACGTCGTATCTGAACTCCAGGGGCGATTGCACAGTGATCGGATATTGTCATGGCTCGACGGCTTCGCCGCCGAGACCATTTTCGTTACGACCGTCACCGTGGGCGAGATTGGATTCGGCCTGGAGCTATTGGCGGACGGGAAACGCAAGACGGCGTTGATTGCGCAATTGGAAGCGATAGAGCTCGAGTTTTCCGGCCGTGTTCTCGGGTTTTCCAGCAGCGCGGCGCACCATTATGGAATAATTTCTGCCCACAGACATAGAATCGGGCGAAGGATGGAAACGAAGGACGCCATGATCGCGGCCATCTGCCTTGCGAACGGTGCGACATTGGCGACGCGCAACACAAAAGACTTCGAGGGGCTTGATCTCAAGCTCATAAACCCGTTTGAAGGCGGCTAACATTTAATCTCCGATAGCGTCGCTGCCGTTCGGGTCGTTCGAAACTTAATAATCTTAGCCGGATGGATCGCATGTCGCTCAACATCATTTTCATGGGAACGCCCGAATTTTCTGTGCCGACATTGCGGTCCTTGATCGATGCCGGGCACAAGATTCGCGCGGTTTATACGCAGCCGCCGCGGCCAGGCGGGCGACGCGGGCTGGACCTGCAAAAATCGCCGGTGCATCAGGCAGCCGAATTGCTGGGCCTGCCGGTTTTCACGCCCGTCAACTTCAAGGACCCGGACGAACGCCAGCGTTTTCGCGATCTGGAAGCCGATGTCGCCGTCGTCGTGGCCTATGGTCTGCTGCTGCCGGAGGCGATTCTGACAGGTACGCGCTTTGGCTGCTACAACGGCCATGCCTCGCTGCTGCCCCGCTGGCGCGGTGCTGCCCCCATCCAGCGGGCGATCATGGCCGGCGACGCCAAGACTGGCATGATGGTGATGAAGATGGACAAGGGGCTTGATACCGGGCCGGTCGCGCTGACACGCGAGGTTGAGATCGGCAGGACGATGACCGCGGGCGAGCTCCATGACAGGCTGATGCTCGTCGGCGCGAAAGCCATGGCCGAGGCGATGAACAAGCTGGAGCATGACGAGCTGCCGCTCACTGCTCAACCGTCCGAAGGCGTTCTTTATGCCGCCAAGATCGACAAGGGCGAAACGCGCATCGATTTTGGCAAGCCGGCAGCGGATGTTCATAATCACATTCGCGGCCTGTCGCCTTTTCCCGGCGCCTGGTTCGAAGCCGAAATCGCCGGCCGTCCGGAGCGCATCAAGGCGCTGGGTTCGGAATTGGCCGAAGGCAATGGAGCTCCCGGCCATGTGCTGACGGATGATCTCGTCATCGCCTGCGCCTCCGGCGCCGTCAGGCTTACCAAGCTGCAAAAGGCCGGCGGCAAGCCCTTGGCGGCAGCCGATTTTCTGCGCGGCACGCCGATTGCGCCGGGCACCGTGCTTGCCTCGGAGCAAGCCTGATGCCGCGCTACAAAATGACCGTCGAATATGACGGCATTCCCTATGTCGGCTGGCAGCGCCAGGAAAACGGCCCTTCCGTGCAGGGCGCAATCGAAGGCGCCATCCTGTCCCTGACAGGCGAGACGGTTTCGATCCGCGGCGCGGGGCGCACCGATTCCGGCGTGCATGCCATGGGGCAGGTCATGCATGCCGATCTCTCCAAGGAATGGAAGACCTATACGCTGCGCAATGCGCTCAATGCCCATCTGAAGATGACGGGAGAGCGGGTCGCCATTCTCGATATCGAGGAGGTCGATGGAAGCTTCGACGCGCGCTTTTCGGCCATCCGCCGTCACTATCTCTATCGCATCATCGCCCGCCGCGCGCCGCTTGCATTGGAAGCCGGACGCGCCTGGTGGGTGCCGAAGGGCATGGATCACGAGGTCATGCATGCCGCCGCGCAGACCCTTGTCGGCCGGCATGATTTCACCACCTTCCGCTCGGCGCATTGCCAGGCGAATAGCCCGGTGCGCACGCTCGACCGGCTGGATGTGACGCGCAGCGGTGAGCTGATCGAGATTCGCGCCACGGCGCAAAGCTTCCTGCACAATCAGATCCGCTCCTTCGCCGGCACGCTGAAGCTTGCGGGCGAGGGCAAGTGGACGCCCGATGATGTGCGCGCGGCGCTCGATGCTAAGAATCGCAAGGCCTGCGGCCCCGTTGCCCCGCCGGATGGGCTCTATTTCATGCGGGTGGATTATCGCGACGGCGTCGGTTCGGCCGGCAGCGAAGGGGAGAATAGCGATGACGGTGACGATCTATCATAATCCCGCTTGCGGTACATCTCGCAACACGCTGGCGATGATCCGCCAATCCGGCGAGGAACCCAACGTCATCGAATATCTGAAGGCCCCGCCGAGCCGTGAACAGCTGGCGGCGCTCATTGCCGCCATGGGTCTGACGGCTCGCGATATTCTCAGGCAGAAGGGGACGCCCTATGACGAACTCGGCCTTGGCAATCCCGATCTCACTGAGGATCAACTGCTTGATCGGATGGTCGAGCACCCGATCCTGATCAATCGTCCGATTGTGGTGACCGAGAAAGGCGTACGCCTCTGCCGTCCGTCGGAACTCGTGCTCGATATTCTGCCGAACCCGGACATTGGCCCGTTCACCAAGGAAGACGGCGAAGTCGTCATTCGTTAGACGTAGGTCTCAGACCGGCGGATAGACGCCGAGGAAGCGTTGCAGGAAATCCGTCAGCAGCATAGTGGGGATCAACAGCACCAGCGTCAGCGTGCCGATGAAGAGCGGATGCGTGCCGCAGATCATTCGAAGCATGCGTGCCAGCGAAAAGATGATCGCCGCCATCAGGACAAGCCATAGCAGCGCCGCCAAGCCGCTGGAGCCGGGCACGAAGGCGATTAGGGCGATAAGCAGCGCATTGAGATATGATGTCGGCACCCCAAGCCAGTTCACCACCACGACGATCGGCGTGAACTTCTCGCCAAAACGGAAAAACAGCAGCAATACGCCGACAAGAACCAGCGGGATCAGCCAATTCGCCGCTTCGACCAGCGCCAGTCTCAGGAAAAAGGCCAGGCCGGTCGATGTTTCCGGCGGCATGGCACGCAGATAGGCCTGCTGCCACCACAACCAGGAAATGCCGATCGACGGCAAACTCCAGAAGATCGCCCAGAAGGAGCGCAGCATGCCGCGGTCCGAAATGTCCAGATACTGGAAGCCGCGCGCATCCATGCGTATCAGCAGCCAGAGGCCGGACAGATAATACTGGACTTCCCTAAAGCTCGGCATTCTCGAACCAGCGCTGAATGAAGGTCTGATAGATCCCGGTCAGCGTTTCGAGATCCGATACGGCCACGCGCTCATCGACCATATGCATGGTCTGTCCGACAAGCCCGAACTCCACGACAGGGCAGTAGTCCTTGATAAAGCGGGCATCCGACGTGCCGCCGGTGGTCGACAGCGCCGGCCTTTGACCGGTGATGTTTTCGATGGCGGAGGAGAGCGAGGCGATCAGCGCGTTGTTGCGCGTCAGGAAGACCTGGCTCGGGCGCTCCGACCAGATGATATCGTATTTGGTCGGCTCGCGGCCCGGGCGCAGCGACTGGTCGGCAGCTGCCGCATCCAGGCGTGCCAGGATTTCGGCCTTCAGCGTATCGGCCGTCCAGGTGTCGTTGAAGCGGATGTTGAAGGCGGCAGTCGCCTTGGCGGGAATGACGTTGGTTGCGGTATTGCCGACGTCGATGGTCGTCACTTCGAGGTTCGACGGCTGGAAATTGTCCGTGCCCGCGTCAAAGGGTGGATCGAGCAGCGACTCCGTCAGCTTGATGATGCTGCGCACCGGATTGTCCGCAAGGTGCGGATAGGCGGCATGGCCTTGAACGCCGTGGACGGTGATGGTGCCGGAGACCGAGCCGCGGCGGCCGATCTTGATCATGTCGCTGAGGCGTTCCGGATTCGTCGGTTCACCGACGAGCGACGCATCCCATGTCTCGCCGCGCTCGGCCGCCCATTGTAGCAGCTTGACCGTGCCGTTGATCGCCGGTCCCTCTTCGTCGCCGGTAATCAGGAAGGAAATCGAACCGGCCGGCTTGCCATGCTTTTCGATATGGCGCGCCACTGCGGCGACGAAGCAGGCAATGCCGCCCTTCATGTCGACAGCGCCGCGGCCAAAGAGTTCGCCACCGGCAATTTCGGCGGCAAAGGGCGGATGGCTCCAGGAAGCGGCATCGCCGACAGGGACGACATCCGTATGTCCGGCAAACATCAGATGCGGCCCATCCGTGCCGAGCCGCGCATAGAGGTTTTCAATATCGGGTGTTCCGGGCTCGCTCGCCGTCATGCGCTCGATTTTGAAGCCAAGCGGTGCCAGCATGTCGGCAAGCGCGGTCAGCGCGCCGCCTTCGGCAGGCGTGACGGAGGCGCAGCGAATCAGGGTCTGCAGATTTGTGATGGGATTCGTAACGTTCATCGGAGGCAACTTATCCGGCGGGAAATGGCAAAGCGATGGCAAAGGATCGGTGACGAGTCGAAAATCTTTGCCGCGATTCCAGCAATCGCACAGGCATGCTCACCCGGCAAGCATGAGGGAAGCGCGATATGGCAACCGCGCTTCCGAAATCTAGCAGATTAGTCGCGCAGCAGCTCGTTGATGCCGGTCTTCGAGCGGGTCTTTTCGTCGACGCGCTTGACGATGACGGCGCAATAGAGGCTGGGGGCCGGCTGGCCGTTCGCCATGGTGTTGCCGCTCGGCAGCGCACCGGCGACGACGACGGAGTATGGCGGAACTTCGCCATAGGTGATCTCGCCGGTGGCGCGATCGACGATCTTCGTGGACTTGCCGATGAAGACGCCCATGCCGAGCACCGAACCTTCGCGGATGATGCAGCCTTCGACGACTTCCGAGCGTGCACCGATGAAGCAATTGTCTTCGATGATCGTTGGGCCGGCCTGCATCGGCTCCAGCACGCCGCCGATGCCGACACCGCCGGAAAGATGCACATGCTTGCCGATTTGGGCGCAGGAGCCGACGGTCGCCCAGGTATCGACCATGGTCCCTTCGCCGACATAGGCGCCGAGATTGACGAAGGACGGCATCAGGATGGCGTTGGGCGCGATATAGGCGGAGTGACGCACGACGGCGTTGGGCACGGCGCGGAAGCCGGCTTCGCGGAAGCGGTTTTCGCCCCAGCCTTCGAATTTCGAGGGAACCTTGTCCCACCAGGTGGCATTGCCCGGGCCGCCTTCGACGATATTCATATCGTTCAGGCGGAAGGAGAGCAGAACCGCTTTCTTGAGCCACTGGTTGACCGTCCAGTTGCCGTCCGCACCGCGCTCGGCCACACGAACCTTGCCGCTGTCGAGGAGATTGAGCGCCATTTCGACAGCGTCGCGAACCTCGCCGCGCGTCGACGTGTTCACATTGTCGCGATTGTCAAAGGCAGCCTCGATGGACTTTTCGAGGGAGGCGAGATCGTTAGCGCTCATGGGAATTCCTTAAAACGTCAGTGCCTATCGTGTTTTCCGGAATGGTCCGGAAGCGGTCGATTGGTCCTATAGCATGGAGTTCGAAAATGGAATGTCTTTTCCGCGCCGATTAAGCTTGGAATCAAGGCGTCGCAGGGGCATATGCAAGAGCTTGGCCATTCCTGTCCATTGGCAGGAACGGCTCGCCATGATCTATTCGAAAGGCATGAATAAATGAGCAAGGGGAAGAACGGCAGGCTGAGGCGCAAGGATGGGGTATGGGACCCCTTGAAAACGAGCTCGGCGGACAAGCAGCGCGCCGAATCGGTGCCGCGCACCCCGCAATCGATGTCGCCTTCCTACCGCCTTGCCTATGCGGACGAGGATTTCCTCTGCCGCGAGGAATTGCGGCCAATCCGTCTGCAGCTGGAATTGCTGAAGACAGAAATGTATCTGACCGAGCGCGGCATCACGTCGACCGTCGTGATGTTCGGCGGCGCGCGCATTCCAGCGCCCGGTACCAATGCCTGGGCCGCGCGCAACGATGTGCAGCGCGCCAATCTCGAAGCGGCATCGGTCTACTACGAGGAGGCACGCAAGTTCGCCCGGCTTTGCTCCCGCTATTCCGCCGAGTCGGATTTCCGCGAGTATGTTATCGTCACCGGCGGCGGCCCGGGCGTGATGGAGGCGGGCAATCGCGGTGCGGCCGAAGAAGGGGCGCCATCCATCGGCCTCAACATCGTGCTGCCGCACGAACAGGCGCCGAATGCTTACGTCACGCCGGAACTCAGCTTCAACTTTCACTATTTCGCGATCCGCAAGATGCACTTCATGGTGCGCGCCAAGGCGATCGCGGTGTTCCCCGGCGGCTTCGGCACCATGGACGAGTTGTTCGAATGCCTGACGCTCATCCAGACCGGCCGCATGGAGCGCCTGCCGCTCATTCTCTTCGGTGAGAAATTCTGGCGCAGCATCATCAATTTCGAAGCGCTTGCCGAATTCGGCACCATCGCGCCCGACGACGTGAATCTCATCAGCTTCGTCGATACCGCCGACGAGGCATGGAAGATCGTTCAGGATTTCTACGAGCACGATAACGGGCACTGACGGCGAAAGGCCCGCCGCCGCATGCGCGAGGGCGGGCCTTCGGTCGAGAGAGTATCGCTCGATCGGGTGGTTTACAGCAGCGGCCGGTTCGGCATGTCGTCCAGCGAGATCACGCCGTCATGGTTGCGATCCATGCGGTCGAAGAGCTTGTTGGCGGCATCTTCGGCTTCCTGCTTGCTGATCTGGCCGTTCTCATCCTTGTCGATGCGATGGAACAGCATCATGCCTCGCATGAAGCCTGCTTCGTGCATGAAGCGGCCGTGTGGCCTGTGATGGCGCGGGCCGTTGTTGTCGGCCTCAGCTTGATCACCCTTGGACTGATCGGCCGGAGCCTGGCTATTTTGGCTCTGGTCGCCGTCCGCCCTGGCCTGCTCGGCCTTCCATTCCTTGAGGCGTTCCTGACGATAGGCGCGCAGCTCGCCGGGCGTGATCTCGCCGTCGTGATTGGTGTCGATCTGGTCGAAGATCTTATCGACGCCGGTCTTCACTTCATCACGGGTGATTTTGGTGTCGCCGGGCTGGCCGAATTGCTTCAGCATCCGCACATAGACGATTTCCGGTGAAAAGCGTGGTCCGTGCCAACGTCCGCCACGGTGATCGCCCCCTGCTTCGTCGCCTTGAGCAGCGAAACTTGCCTGAGCGGCAGCCCCCACCAGAAGGGCGGCGGAAAGTCCTGCAAGAAGAAATTTTTTCCCGTTCATCGTTTTTCCTTTCGTGTCGAGGAATGGTCAAACGATACGGCTGGCGGTCGAAAACGACCAATTAAACCTCTGTAAGGCGGATGAAACTTTCGTAACCCATCCGCGATGAAGGGTTAAATCAAAGCCTTGAGGAAATGCGTGAGGTCGTCGGTTACATAGTCGATATGATCGTCCTCGCCCGTCGTGTGTTCCCACCATTCGACTACAGTCGTCTCAAGATTTTGAGGCACGAGAAGCACGGTCTTCATGCCGAGCGCCTTGGGTACGGTAAGATTGCGCGGCAGGTCTTCGAACATGACGGCCCTGTTCGTGTCCACGCGATGCAGGCTCATGAATTTGTCGTAGGTGGTGCCGGCGGGCTTCGGCACGTAGTCGGCCGCAACGATATCGAAAATATCGTCGAAGCCGTCGAGGATGCCGAGCGCTCCGGCGGTTGCCTGGGCATGCTTGACGCTGCCGTTGGTGAAGATGAACTTTCGCCCCGGAAGCGCCTTGATGGCCGCGGCGAGCTCCGGCTGGGGCGTCAGCGCCGAATAATCGATCGCATGGGCCTTTTCCAGGAAGTCGTTGGGATCGATGCCGTGATGGATCATCAGGCCCTGCAGGGTCGTACCGTGTTCGAGGTAATATCGCTTCTGCAGCTTGCGGGCGTCTTCGCGCTCCATCTGCAGCAGGGCAGCGACATAGGCTGTCATGTTCTTATCGATCTGCGCGAAAAGATCGACATGATGCGGATAGAGCGTGTTGTCGAGATCGAATACCCAATCGCGGATATGGGAGAAATCGGATGGGTCGGATAGTGTTTTTGTCTTGTCCATGGCGTCTTATGACACGCCCTCTCCCAGGAGGGGAAGGGAAATATTCATGCCTCCATGGGGAACACGTCGCAGGTCAATTTAGAGCATGACGCCGAAAAGTGTGAGAGGTTTCGGACGATATCATGCTCTACTTCTTTGATTATGCAGCGGATGATTTTAGGTCGTTTCGATCTAAAATCATCCGGCTCTAACGGGCTGGGATTTTACTATTGATTTCCGGGGTTTTACTCTATTTCCCTTGTGAGTGAGGGCTTACGCTCTTTCAGGTCGTGGAGAAGAATTGCCCGGCCGGACTTTCGGAGGGGATGCGATGAGTCAGGTGGAAAAGGCGCAGGAATTCGCGCGGCTGCACAAGAAGGGCGAGCCGCTGATCCTTTTCAACATTTGGGATGCGGGATCCGCCAAGGCCGTCACGGAAGCCGGCGCGAAGGCGCTGGCAACGGGAAGCTGGTCGGTCGCCGCCGCCAATGGCTTCAGTGATGGCCAGGCGATTCCGTTATCGTTGCTGGCGGTAACCGCCAAGCTGATTTCGGTGACGAGCCCGCTGCCCCTGTCGGTCGATTTCGAGGGCGGTTATGCCGTCGAGCCCGAGGAGGTCGCGGCCAATGTCGAAAAGATCTTGGATCACGGCGCCATCGGCATCAATTTCGAGGATCAGGTGATCGGCGGTCAGGGCGTTCATCCCATCGAGGCGCAGACGGCGCGCATCCGCGCTATCCGGGAAATGGCTGATCGCCGCGAGATACCGTTGTTCATCAACGCCCGTACCGATCTTTTCCTGCAGGAAAGCGATACCGCGCATCATCAGATCCTGCTTGACGACGCCTATCGCCGCGCCGATGCCTTCGCCGAAGCAGGCGCCAACGGCTTCTTCGCGCCGGGGCTCGTCGAGGCCGAATTGATCGGGGCCCTGTGTGAGCGCTCCCCATTGCCCGTCAATATCATGGTGCGCCCCACGACGCCTGATAACGAGACCATGGCTGGCCTTGGCGTCAGCCGCATCAGTTACGGCCCGGCGCCCTATCGCTCCGTCATGGGAATGCTGAAAAGCGAGGCCGAAGCAATCTATCGGCCGTCGTGATCGGGCTGTCGGCGCTCCGCAATCCAACTACGAAGCGCCTCTGCATCAAGGTGAACGCGCGTCGTCGTTACGGAACGATCAGCGTCCCGGCGCCGCGCTCGGTGAAGATCTCGAGCAGAACCGAATGGGCCGTCTTGCCGTTCAAAATGACGACGCCCTGAACACCGGCCTTGATGGCGTCGATGCAGGTCTCGACCTTCGGGATCATGCCCCCGGAAATCGTGCCGTCGGCGATCAGCGCATGGGCCTGCGCCACGGACAATTCCTTGATGAGCTGGCCCTGCTTGTCGAGCACGCCGGGAACATCCGTCAGGAAGAGCAGGCGCGTGGCGCTCAACGCACCGGCGATGGCGCCGGCAAAGGTGTCGGCATTGATGTTATAGGTCGCGCCATCGCGGCCTGGAGCGACCGGGGCGATGACCGGGATCATTTCGGACTTGGCGAGCAGGTCGAGCAGCGTGCGGTCCACTTCGACCACCTCGCCGACGAAGCCGAGATCGAGCACGCGCTCTATGTTGGAATCAGGGTCCTTGATGGTCTTGTGCGCCTTTTCGGCGAAGACCATATTGCCGTCCTTGCCGCAAAGGCCGATCGCCCATTCGCCGGTCTGGTTGATAAGCGCGACGATTTCCTTGTTGATCGAGCCCGCGAGTACCATTTCGACGATTTCGACCGTCTTCTGGTCGGTGACGCGCAGCCCGCCTTCGAATTTCGATTCAATGCCCATCTTCGTCAGCATGGCACCGATCTGCGGGCCGCCGCCATGAACGACGATCGGGTTGACGCCTGACTGCTTCAGCAGTGCAATGTCGGCGGCGAACGCTTTGCCGAGTTCGACGTTGCCCATGGCATGGCCGCCATATTTCACGACGATGGTTTTGTTTTCGTAACGCTGCATGTAGGGCAGCGCCTGTGCGAGCAGGTTAGCTTGGAGTTCGCTGTGGGCTTCGGACATGGTGCACCCTTCGGAATTGTTCGCGGCCTTTTATCTCAAGTTTTTGACAGAGGGAATAATGATGTCGGGATTAGTTGATACTATGTCACATTCGCGTCGCCGAAATTGATGATGCCGGCACGTTGGCCGCGGAGAGGTTTTCTTCTAAAGATGGTACGGCGTCGCAACCGGGGATTTGGATGGCGAATGAAGAGACGGAAGCGCTGATCGGTCGCATTGCGATGCGCGATCAAAAGGCGTTTGCCGTGCTCTATAAACGCACCAGCCCGAGGCTCCTCGGCGTTTGCTTACGTATCGTCGGCAACAAGGCGGATGCGGAAGAGATTTTGCAGGAGGTCTATGTCAGGATTTGGCAGCGGGCGGAGCAGTTCGCAGCCTCGGAAGGGCCGGCAATGCCCTGGCTGACGGCGATCGCGCGCAATCGAGCCATCGATTTCGTGCGCGCCCGCAAGCCCGTGGCTGACGAAATAGATAGCGCCTATGATCTCGCCGACCTCGAACCGGACCCAGAAGAACAAGCAATCGTGAAGGGAGAGGGGAGGCGGATTGACAGGTGCATGGAAGAGTTGGAAGCTGATCGTGCGCGGGCAGTTCGCAGCGCCTATGTCGAGGGCTTGAGCTATCAGGAGCTCGCCGACCAGTACGCTGTGCCACTGAACACTATGCGCACCTGGCTGCGCCGAAGCCTGATCAGACTGAGAGAGTGCATGGACCGATGAGTACGCCCGATCAAAGCAAGGGAGGCCGCTCCCGCGACGAAGTCCTGGCCGGAGAATATGTGCTTGGCGTGCTTTCATTGGAGGATCGGCAGAAGGTCGAGCGCCGTATGCGCAGCGACCGCCAGTTTGCCGCCATCGTCAGCCGCTGGGAGCAGAATCTCTCTGAATTCAACGAGGAATATGAAGCGGCGGCGCCCGCGGCCGCCGTATTTCCGAAGATCGAGAAGCGGATTTTCGGCGAAGTCGCGCTCGGAGCACATCTCTGGAATTCGCTCATGCTCTGGCGTTCGGTCGCCTTCGGTTCGCTGTTTCTGGCCGCCGGCGTCCTCGTCTTCGCCATCACGAACGAGGGTGGCTTGAGATTTTCCGCCGGCAAGCAGCTGACCGCCTCCCTTTCCGGCCAGAACAGCCCGATCAATCTTCTCGCCAATTACGACGTCGCCAACGGGCGTCTGAAGATAACGCCGGTCGCCGCCGGCAAGCCTGAGGAAAAATCGCTGGAGCTCTGGCTGATTCGAGGCAGCGATCCCGCCGAGGCGCTTGGCGTCCTGCCGCAGACCGGCGATGGCGAAATCGTCCTGCCGCCGGAGCTTCACGCTAAGTTGACCGAGGGCGCGATCATCGCCGTCAGCATAGAGCCTTTCGGTGGCTCGCCGACCGGCAAGCCGACGGGCGATGTGGTTGCATCCGGCACGATCCACTTGCCCTGACGGATTTCATTCCGGGAAAAGTAATCGCAGGCGAAACTCTTTGTCCGCGTGCTCCGTATCTCCTTCCGGTCCCGCTTGACGGGGCAACAAAGAGGAATAGGAGACATTATGATCAGGACTGTATTTTGCATTGCTGCCTCTGCCGCAATGTTGTCGGCCGCAGCCGGCCTTGCCTATGCCAAGGACCCGATGGTGGGTGGTGCTGCGATGTATGCTAGCAGGAACATCGTTCAGAATGCCGTGAATTCGAAGGATCACACGACGCTTGTTGCGGCTGTCAAGGCAGCCGGTCTCGTCGATACGCTTGAAGGCAAAGGCCCTTTCACCGTATTCGCACCAACGAACGAGGCCTTCAAGCAGTTGCCGGCCGGCACCGTCGAAACGTTGCTGAAGCCCGAGAACAAGGAGAAGCTGGTCAAGGTGCTGACCTGCCATGTCGTGGCCGGCGATGACATGGCCGCCGCCCTCAGGAAGTGGGCGATGAGCAAAGGCGGCGAATACGATCTGAAGACGGTTGGCGGCTGCACCATCAAGGCCGTGGACAAGGGCGGCAAACTGACGCTCACCGACGAGGCCGGCGGTACGGCTCGCGTCACCATCGCCGATGTCAAGCAGTCGAACGGCGTGATCCACGTCGTCGACAAGGTGCTGCTGCCAAAGATGTAATTCTCAACCGCGATACGGCCGTCGTCTCCTGATGCGGGATCAGGGGCGGCGGCCTCGTTCGCCGGTATGATGTCAGACCTGAATGCCGGCTGTGAGGCCGATAGCCTCACGCAGTTCCTGAAGGCCCGCACCCTTTTCCGACGAAGTGGCGAGGATACCGGGATAGGCGGCGGGGCGCTTGCGGATTTTTTCGGCGGTGTCGGCAAGGAGCTTCGGCAGGCCTGCTTCCTTGATCTTATCGGTCTTGGTGAGCACGATCTGATAGGAGACGGCGGCCTTGTCGAGCAAATCCAGGACCTCCGCATCGTTTTTCTTGATACCGTGCCGGCTGTCGATCAGTACATAGACGCGCTTCAGCGTCGTGCGCCCGCGCAGATAGTCGAATACCAGCTTCGTCCAGGCATCGACCTGATCCTTCGGTGCCTCGGCATAGCCGTAGCCGGGCATGTCGACCAGAGCCATCGGCGGCAGGTCGCCGGCCTCACCGGAAAAGCCATCGGGAACGAAATAGTTGAGCTCCTGCGTGCGTCCTGGCGTATTCGATGTACGTGCCAGCCCCTTATGTCCGACCAGAGCATTGATCAGCGACGACTTGCCGACATTGGAGCGGCCGGCAAAGGCAATTTCCGGCGGCCCTTCCGGCGGCAGAAATTTCATCGACGGCACGCCGCGGATGAATATCCACGGTCGCCCGAAGAGCGGCTTGTCATCTTTTGCTGTCTGGTCTGCCATTTGCTCGGTCTTTTGCCTTGTTTGATGGTCTGGCTTCAAGGTTTTGCCCATGAAAGTCAAGTTTCGATCAGCCAATCGGCAGCACGAGAGTAAAATCCGCAATTACTGCACCGCCAATATGTCAAAGCCGTGCTAGATCTCGCGCCCATGAAAACCGCTACAGAACAGAATTATCGTCGGCGTATTGCCCGCGTCATCGAAGCGATCATGCTCGATCCCACGGCACCCCATTCCGTCGAAAGCCTGGCGGCGATCGCTCACTTCTCGCCATTCCATTTTCACAGGCTATATCGGGCGATGACAGGCGAAAGCGTTGCCGCCACGATCCGCCGGGTGCGGCTTGCGCAGGCCGCTAATCAATTGGCTGCCAGCCCGGCCTCCGTCACCGAGGCGGCGCTGGAGGCGGGCTATGACAGCTCGCAAAGCTTCGCCCGCGCCTTTCGTGGTATGACCGGCCTTACCCCGTCTGCGTTCCAGCTGCAGCAGCAGGCGATCACCGCAAATCTGCCCGCCGTTGCGGTAAGTGACCGGGAGCCCGCAAAGGTCTTTGGGTTGAGTCATGAAGGGCCGGCCCAGACGATACCGCACACTTTTCGCCGGCTCGCGCAAAGGCTGGCGGAATTCGGCTGCGCCTGGCACGATATGACCCGCATAGGCATCGGTTCCGGCGACCCGGAGCAGGGAGAGGGGTTCTGGTATTTCGCGGGCGTCGTGCTGCCGCCGGATGATGCCGCGACGGAAGGGCTGGAGCAGCGTGATCTGGCCGGTGGCCTCTATGCCTGCTATCGGCTCATGGGGTCGTATACCCTTATTTCGCCGACCTTTCAGACGCTCTTCGGCGGCTGGATGCCGCAGAGCGGCTACGAGCCTGATGACCGCCCGGTGATTGAAGCCTATCTTAACCATCCCGCCAAGGTGATGGAGCAGGAAGTAGCCACCGATCTCCTGATCCCGCTGCGTCGTACGGCAGCCTGAGCCGTCTGAAGGCAGATTTCAGAATTTGCCATGCCCGCCGTCAAGGCCGGCGGGTCGATATCACTTGTCTTTCTCTTGCCTGATTTTGCTCCCGGAGAAGAAAATGCATTTCACGAAGACTGGAATTCTCTTCGCCATAGGCCTGGCTGCCTCGTCAACTCAAGCGGCCGGTCTGGCGTCCATCAAGGTCCCTGAAAGTGCGGACAAGCCGGCCCTGAGCGCCTTCGTCTGGTCGCCCTGCGCGACGCCGCCCGAGGACGTGCAGCTTGGACCAGTGACGGTGCCCGCGGTCCGCAATTGTCCAATTGGCGGAAGCAAGCTGCCACTGGTCGTCATCTCGCACGGACATGGCGGCGGCTCCCTCAATCATCACGATGTAGCGGAAACGCTCGCCGATGCCGGCTTTCTGGTGGTCGCGCTCAACCATCCTGGCGATAATTTTTCCGATCTCAGCCGCTCCGGCGATATCTCGACCATGTTTCAGCGGCCGCAGGACATCAAACGGCTGATCGATTTCCTGCTGGGTGACTGGCAGCAGTCGGAAAAGATCGATCCTGACCGCATCGGCTTCTTCGGTTTCTCGCGTGGCGGCTATACCGGGCTCGTGCTTGCGGGCGCCGTCCCGGATTTTCATGATGCGACCGTGCCATGCCCGGAGCCCGCGCCGATCTGCGGCGAGATCCGCCGCAACGAAATACCCGTCGGGCCACTTGCCCGTGACCCGCGCATAAAAGCTTTCGTCCTGGCTGATCCGTTGAGCTTCTTTTCGAAGAAGGAAAGCCTGAAGGCGGTCAATGCACCGATCCAGCTCTGGAGTTCGGAACATGGCGGTGATGGCGTGCTGCCGGAAAATGTCGCGGCACTGGCGGTTAATCTGCCTGACAAGCCGGATTTCCATGTCGTGCCCGGTTCGGCCCATTTCGCCTTTCTGGCGCCATGCCCGCCAGGCCTGGCCAAGTCGCTGCCGGAAATCTGCACGGATCAGTCGGGGTTTGATCGGGCCGCATTTCACGGATTGCTCGATGCGGACGTTCTCGAATTCTTTCGGCGAAACCTCGCACCTGAGCGCAAGAGCTGAGAAGATCGCTGGATCGCCGGCCCTGTTCGCATCGAATGCCAGCCCCAAAAGAGAAGCCCCGCCGAAGCGGGGCTTGCCGTCATTTCGAGGGCGCCGGTTTTCGTTTGAATAGGTTCTTCAGATTGTCGAAGAGTTCTACCTTCACGCCGTGGCGCTTCATGATGATCGACTGCTGGATGACCGAGAGCGTGTTGTTCCAGGCCCAGTAGATCACGAGGCCGGCTGGAAAGCTTGACAGCATGAACATGAATACCAGTGGCATCCAATTGAAGATCATCGCCTGGGTCGGGTCCGGCGGCGTCGGGTTCATGCGCATCTGGAAGAACATGGTAACGCCCATGATCAGCGGCCAGACGCCGAGATGCAGGAAGGTCGGGGCCGCAAAGGGCAGCAGGCCGAAAAGATTGACGATCGAGGTCGGGTCCGGGGCCGAAAGGTCCTGAATCCAGCCGAAGAACGGAGCATGGCGCATCTCGATGGTGATGTAGATCACCTTGTAGAGCGAGAAGAAGATCGGGATCTGTAGGAGCACCGGCCAGCAGCCGGCGATCGGATTGATCTTCTCTTCCTTGTAGAGCTGCATGGTCGCCTGCTGCAGGGCCATGCGGTCGTCGCCGAACTTGGCCTTCAGCTCCTCCATTTTCGGCTGCACGCGCTTCATGTTCGCCATGGACGCATATTGCCGGCTGGCGAGCGGGAAGAAGAGCGCCTTGACGACGATGGTGGTGCAGAGGATGGCGACACCGAAATTGCCGAAGTAGCGGAAGAAGAAATCCATCAGCTTGAACATCGGCTTGGTGATGAAATAGAACCAGCCCCAGTCGATCAGGCGGTCGAAGCGCGGGATCGAGTAGCTGGTCTCGTAGCGGTCGATGACCGGGACTTCCTTGGCGCCGGCGAAGACGAGATTCTTCAGCTCGATCGACTGCCCGGGGGCAACGGTTACGGCGTCTTCCTTGTAATCGGCCTGGTAGCGCGGCGTGCCATCGGTAAAGTGCGAGAAGCGGGCGTCATATGCCGTCGACTGCGGCGGCACGATGGTTGCGGCCCAGTACTTGTCCGTCATGCCGAGCCAGCCGCCAGTCGCCTTGGCGGGGGCCGTGGCTTCCTTTTCGGTGGACGCATATTTGGTCTCGATCAGGCCGTCGTCGCCGATGACGCCGATAAAGCCTTCATGCAGGACGTAAGCCGACGGCGTCTCGGGCTTGTTGTAGCGGGTAACGCGGCCATAGCTCGACAGCGCAACCGGTGCCTGGCCGCTATTGGCGATCTTGTCGCTGATCGTGAACATGTAGCGATCATCGACCGAAATCGTGCGGGTGAAGGTGATGCCCTTGTCGTTGGTGTAGGAGAGCGTCACCGGCGTCTTGTCGGTGAGCTTATCGCCGCTTGCAAGCTTCCACACGGTCGAAGGGCCTGGGACGGCGCCGGTCGCGTCGCTGCCGATATAGCCGAGTTCGGTGAAATAGCCGTCCTTGGTGTCGGCCGGGCTGAACAGCGTGATGATGGGGCTGCTCTTGTTGACGGTCTCGTGATAGCTCTTGAGACGGAGATCGTCGAGGCGGGCACCTTCCAGGTTAATGGAGCCGGCAAGGGCCGGCGTGTCGATGACGACGCGGGCAGAAGCAGTCTTTTCCACGGATTGGTCACGGGTCAGGACCGTCGGTGTCGTCTGGCCGTTCGCCGGCAGCGAACCGTTTACCGCAGTGCTTGCGGGAGCTGGCTGCGCCGTCTGGGCCTGCTGCGCCTGCTGGTGCTGCTTGGCGGCCTGCTCGGCCTGACGCTGCGCTTCGAGGCGCGGATTCATGTAGAAAAACTGCCAGCCGAGAACAATCAGCACGGACAGTGCAATTGCTATGAAGTAATTGCGGTTGTTTTCCATCATACTTTCCTGGAGCGATCCGTTTCGGACCGCCGATGTTTCGGCCTGTTTTCGACGCGGCTTACGAGTTCGCTTGCCAGTTTTTCGAAAGGCGCGGTCAGCACATCGCGCCGCGCGACAACCACATAGTCGTGTCCGGGCTGCATTGCAAACCCTGCATGAAGCCGCACGGCTTCTTTCAGCCTGCGCCGCATGCGGTTGCGCTCCACCGCGTTGCCATGTTTTTTGGTAACGGTAAATCCAACGCGGGGTTCGGCGTCGGCGGTCTTGCGGTCCAGCACCTCTATCAGGAAGAAGCCGCCTCTGCGCTTCTCGCCTTCGCGGACTGCAAGAAACTGCGGCCGGCTTTTCAGCCGCCCGACAGTCTTTTTTGGTCGTTCATTCGTCAATTTGCCCGCCATCCTGGATTATCGGGCACTTCGGCCCTTAGGCCGAAAGGCGCTTGCGGCCACGGTTACGGCGAGCGGAAAGAACCGCACGGCCGCCCTTGGTGGCCATGCGCGCACGGAAGCCGTGACGACGCTTGCGGACAAGCTTGGATGGTTGGTAGGTACGCTTCATTTATTTAAACACCGCGGAGTGCGGCCCTTCTTGAGCTTTGCTTTGAGTAGCAAGGAGCGTTGTTGATTATGGCGAACGGACTTGGCCCGCAAATGCAGGCTCCATGACCGGACGTGCGCGGGCTTATACGGATCAAGCCTCCGGAAGTCAATTATAGGAGCGCAGATTCCTTGAATTCCGGTAAATTCGACGCGTGTTCAGGCTTTCGACCATCACTTGCTGCTTCTTGCCGCGGGTCCACTAGTTCACAAGGTGAAATTAAGTAAGGCGTAAAATATCTGGTATTTTCAACCCGTATATGGGCTGAAAATACCTCAAGCGAACGTTAATGATTTTAGTCGATATCTAATTCAATGCTGGGAACCCGTCAATTTTGGGGGATGGTGTCAGCACCGGAGGGATATCGTGAAAATTCGCGGCAAAATTAACCTGCTTGTCTCAGTCATGACCGGGGCAGCGCTTCTGATCGGGGCAACAGCCCTTTATGCGCTGCATCAATACGACCAGAAAATGCAGAGCTACGAGCAAACGGCCGGCCGCGCCTATATGGGCGAGCGCCTGAATCGCTACGTGACCGCGGTCGTCATGGAAGCACGCGGTATCTACGCGGCCGCCTCGGCAAAGGATTCCAAAAGTTTTGCCGATGGGCTGATGGTTGATCTCGACGAGATCGACAAGGTGCTTGCGGCCTGGGCGCCTCTTGTTCCTGACATGCAGAAGCCGAGTTTTGCCAAATTGCAGGCCCGCGCCCAGGAGTTTCGGGCCTTTCGCACTGAGACAGCCAGGCTCGGTGTGACGGATGGCCCCGAGGCGGCCGGCAAGCAGGGCAACAACGAAGCCAACCGTGCCAATCGCAAGGCCTTTCAGGCTGAGATCGATGCGGTCGTCCAGACGGACAAGGCTGAGCTCGCCGTGGCGGAAGCCGAGATCACGAGTTTCCACAACAGCGTCCTGACATTCGTCCTCGGCATCATGATCGCCGGCATTGGCGCCGGTATCGGATTGGGCACCTACATCGGAACCGTCCACCTGAGCCGTCCGATCCGCAAGGTAACCGAGGCGATCAAGAAGGTCGCGGAAGGCCATTTCGATATAGAGGTGCCGTTTGCCGGGCGTCCCGACGAGATCGGTGAAATGGCTGCTGCCGTCGATATTTTCAAGGAAAACGGCAATGCTGTGCGCCGCATGAATGCCGAGGAAACGGCCATGCGCGCCAAAAGCGACGAGCTTCAGTCGAGCATGTCTCTGGCGGTCTCGGCTGCTGCGGCCGGCGATTTCAGCCGGCGCATCGAGAAGGACTACGGCGATGCCAATCTCAATCGCTTCGCCCGCAATGTGAACGAGCTGCTGGTCAGCGTGGATACCGGCATCAGCGAGGTCCGCCGCGTCATCGCGAGCCTGGCGGAGGGTGATCTGACGCAAGCCATGAAAGGCGAGTTCCAGGGCGCTTTCGCCGAGCTGCAGCAAAACGTTAACGCGACCCTCGCCACGCTCAAGAGCACCATGCGCGAAGTACGGGAGACCACAGGCTCGATCAACTCCAACACCAACGAACTGCGTCATGCCAGCGATGACCTCTCCAAGCGCACCGAACAGCAGGCGGCGGCGCTGGAAGAGACGTCGGCGGCGCTCGATGAAATCACCTCCGTCGTGCAGAATTCGACGGAACGAGCGCGTGAGGCCAGCGTCATGGTCGGTGAGGCGAAGGACCATGCCGCACGCTCCGGCACGGTTGTTCGCAACGCGATCGACGCCATGGGCCGTATCGAGCAGGCATCGGGCGAGATCAGCCAGATTATCGGCGTGATCGACGATATCGCGTTCCAGACCAACCTGCTGGCGCTGAATGCCGGCGTGGAGGCCGCACGCGCCGGTGAGGCGGGTAAGGGCTTTGCCGTCGTTGCCCAGGAGGTGCGTGAACTCGCTCAACGCTCCGCGACGGCCGCCAAGGATATCAAAGCTCTGATCAGCAAGTCCGGTGACGAGGTGCAGGTCGGAGTCAAGCTGGTGCAGGCGACCGGTGAGGCGCTGTCTTCCATCGAAGCCCGGGTCCTCAAGATCAACGATCATATCCACTCGATCGCAACGGCAGCGCGCGAACAGGCCACCGGCTTGTCCGAGGTCAACAACGCCGTCAACCAGATGGACGAGGTCACGCAGCGCAATGCCGCCATGGTCGAGGAAACCTCGGCGGCGACCCATCGGCTAGCGGCCGAAGCGGACGGGCTTGTCCACCTCGTCTCCCGCTTCAAGGTCGATGCTGTCAATGTTTCGACGCCGGTTCCCGCACGTGCCGAAACGCATCGTCCGGCCGTTTCGCCGGCACGAAGCATGATCAACAAGGTCGCGACCGCTTTCGGCGGCGGAGCGCTTGCGCCGGCTGCCGCGAGGCAGGGCTGGGAAGAATTCTGATCCTGCAGATATGAAGTCGGCTTGTGAGGCCGGCAGCGGCGCCTGAGCGCCGCTGCCGGCCTTCTTCTTTTTGCCAAAATCCTCGACCGATTGGAAAAAAGCTCACAATCGCCTATTATTTAGTTTCGATCGGGTTGCATTAGGTCGCTTTCAGCGATGCGGGACAATTGAAATGGACAGTGCGCAGGACAACGGCGCCGCAAAGGACGGCAAGGTCGAGAAGGGCCGCCTGTCCCAGCTTTGCCGGCCAACCGGTATTTTCGGCGGCCTTTCCGGCAAGCTCCTCATCCTCACCGTCGTTTTCATTTCGTTGGCGGAGGTGCTGATTTTCGTGCCCTCCGTTGCCAACATGCGGCTGCGCTGGCTGGAGGATCGTTTGAACACGGCTGCTGCTGCCGCTATCGTCATCGACGGCCTGCAGCCGGCCGAACTGCCGCGCGCTCTGCAGAAGGAAACGCTGATGGCCACGGGCACACGGGCCATCGTTCTGCGCAAGGACGGTACGTCACGGCTGCTGGCAACAGCCGAAATGCCGGCCTCCGTCGATGAGAAATACGATCTTAGCGACGTGTCCCAGTTCACCGCGATCAAGGATGCGCTCGATACGCTGCTGTTTGGCGGCAATCGCATCATCCGCGTTTTCGGCCCGGTCGGCGGCGACGCCAATACGGGCATCGAGGTGGTGCTGAAGGATACCCGCCTGCGCAATGCAATGCTCGCCTATTCGGTCAGCGTGTTCTTCGTTTCCATTCTGATCTCGCTGTTCACGGCGACGCTGATCTTCTTTGCGATCAACCGCATGATGATCCGCCCGATCCGCCGTCTGACGGACAGCATGCAGGCCTATTCGGACGACCCTGAAGATCCTGGCCGCATTCTTGTGCCGGATAAGGGACGTGACGAGCTTGCCGTGGCCGGTCGCCATCTGGCTACGATGCAGTCGCAATTGCAGAAGACGCTGAAGCAGCAGAAGAACCTGGCGGCACTCGGCCTTGCCGTGTCGAAGATCAATCACGATATGCGCAATATCCTCTCGGCCGCACAGCTGATGTCGGATCGGCTGGTCGATGTCGACGACCCGATGGTCAAGCGTTTTGCGCCGAAGCTGTTGCGCACCATCGATCGCGCCGTCGGCTATACGACCGAGGTCCTCTCCTATGGCCAGACCTCCGAATCGGCTCCGCGCCGGCGCAAGATTCGCATATTCGAGCTGATCGAAGAGGTGCGCGATATCCTGGCGATCGATCCGGACAGCGGCATCGAGTTCATCGAACAGCTCAGCCCGGATCTGGAGGTCGATGCCGACAGCGAGCAGCTCTTCCGCGTCATCCACAATCTCTGCCGCAATGCCCATCAGGCATTGATCGCTTTTGGTGAGGCGGAGCCCGACAGCGTCAGGCGAATCACGGTTTCGGCGCATCGGATCGGCAGCGTTGTCAGCATCACCATCGATGACACCGGACCTGGAATGCCGCAAAAGGCGCGTGAAAATCTCTTCACGGCTTTCCGTGGCTCGGCCCGCTCTGGCGGCACGGGCCTTGGCTTGGCGATCGCCCGTGAACTCGTGCTCGCTCATGGCGGCACCATTGCACTCGTCGAAAAACCGGCCGCCGGCACCCAGTTCCGCATCGAAATTCCCGACCGGCCGGTATCCCTCGATGACTATCGCAGCAGAAGCTTGCAAGAAAGCTGATTGTTTTCAGCCGCTTGACGTCAATATGCACGAAAATTTCGATCTTTTTCAGAAATCCACTTGCATTCCCTCAAGGGACGCTTTAGAGAACCGCCCACGCCAACGGTTTCTTCCGTTTCGGCCACGCACCCGTAGCTCAGCTGGATAGAGCACCAGACTACGAATCTGGGGGTCAGGAGTTCGAATCTCTTCGGGTGCGCCATTTCATTCATGTAGATTTTGATTTGCCTATCGGCCTCGGTGCAGCCGTTTACTTCGCTCGGGACGTTCGATGCCCGGCGCGTGCAGCTAAGCATTCTGACCCTTCTCCGCGTTAAGGCATTTCTGCTCTCCTTCGAATCCCGAAAACTTCTCATCCTTTCGTTCTTACGGGGCTCCGGACGGAAAACGCACTTTTCCTGAAGTGGCGCCAGTCAGCCCTCACGCTTGGCTTCCGCTCCATGATCCGTCGCCAGCGGCAATTCCGGCAGAAAGAGCAGTGCGATCAGCGCCAATGCCACGATGGCCGTGCCAGTCGCAAAGGTCATAGCAATCGCATGACGATAGAGGGCTATCGCCGCGGCATGGGCCTCGGGGGAGGCGGTGGCGAGCTGCTTCATACCGGCTTCGGTCAAGGACGATGCATGCATCCCATCCAATGGGCCGCCGGCAGTCTGTACGCGATAGGCGAGGATTGCGCCTGAGCCGGTGACACCGATGAGGCCGCCAAGCGAACGGAAGAAGGCGAGCGTCGCCGTTCCCACGCCGCGATGCGCAAGGGGCAGAGCATTCTGTACGGCAATCGTCATAGTAGGCATCACCAGCCCAAGTCCGAGGCCGAGGGCGAAGATCGTCGGTTCGATGATCTCGAAGCCCCGGCTGGTGGCTGCGGCCCAGGCGAGCACCGCAAAGGCAGCGGTCGCAAGGCTGAGGCCGCAGAGCTGCGCCGGCTTGTAGCGTCCGAAACGATGCAGCAGCACGCGCCCATTGACCATGGAGGAGATGACGACGCCGATCATCAGCGGGCCTGTGAGCAGGCCGGAATGCGAGGCGCTGACCCCCATGACCATCTGGAAGAACAGCGGAAAGAACAGACTCGCCCCGAGCATGCCCATGAAGGTCAGGGCCAGCACGATGCAGGCGACGACGAAGAGCCGGTTGCGGAAGAGATCGGGCGGCAGTACCGGCTCGGGTTCACGCCGGATATGCAGGATGAAGAAGACGAAGAGAACGAGCGCGGCGGCGGATAAGCGGAAAATTTCGGGCGAGTTCCAAGCCCATTCATTGCCTCCGAGCGCGAGCACCAGGAGGAAGCTGGTCGTACAGCTCGTCAGTAGGGCCGCGCCGAGATAGTCGATGCGGCGGCTGCGGGCATGGTGCGGACGTTTGAGTGCACGGCCGATCATGACGAGGGCGACGGCGCCGATCGGCAGGTTGACGTAGAAGATCCAGTGCCACGACAGGAGATCGGTGATGACGCCGCCGGCGATCGGACCGACGACGCTGCACACGGCGAAGACGGCCGCGATCGAGCCCTGATTGCGCCCGCGTCTCGCCGGCGGCACGATGTCACCGATGATGATCTGCGCCAGCGGCAGCAACCCGCCGGCGCCGATACCCTGGATCGCCCGGAAGATGATGAGCTGCATCAGCGTCTGCGCCATGCCGCTCAGCACCGAGCCGAGAAGGAAGATAAGGATCGCCGTGTAGATCATCGGCTTGCGGCCATATTGGTCGCTGAGCTTGCCATAGAGCGGCATGGTGCTGGTGGAGGCGAGCACATAGGCGCTGACGACCCAGGAGAGATGCGTCAGCCCACCGAGATCGCTGACGATACGCGGCAGCGCGGTCGCGACGATGCTCTGGTCGATGGCGCCGAGGCCGAGAACGATCATCAGACCGAGTATGACGGCGCGAATCTCGCGACGATCGGGCGGGTCAACCGCCGCGGGGGCGGATGACGGGAGGGTATTCAGCCGAGCCGTATTCATTGTCCGATCTCCATGAGCGGCGCGATTGCGGCGCGGATGGCGTCACGCTGCGCGGGCGAAAGTTTGGCGAGTTCGAAAGCGAGCCAGTCGGTTCTGCGCTGCTTCAGACGGCGGATGACTTCCTTCCCCTTCTCCGTCGCCACAAGGCCGATGCGGCGCCGGTCGCTTGGATCTGGCTCCGAGCGGGCAATGAGGCCATCCCGCTCCATGGCCTTCACATGGCCTGAAATCGTCGGTCCGCGCAGCCTCTCCATCCGCGCAAGCTCGACAACGCCGATGCCTGGCTGGCGCATGACGGCGGCAAGCAGCAGGGCATGCAGCGGCGACAGCCCGGCTTCGTCGCTCTCGCGGCGCAATTGCCGGTACAGACGATGGAGCGCGGGGCGCAGCGCCTCGGCCAATTCATAGGCATCTTCGCTCACATGAGGGCGGTCGATTTCGCTCATAGGGCCTCGCGGCGAATATATAGGTAGGCTTCCTATCTATCGCGCCGGATGTACTTGCGCAAGTCAGTGCGTCAGCCCATTAAGTCCGTCAGCCCATGATATGAAGCGCATTGAACGGCCGCGGGGGAGGAGCGCCATCAACCCGTCAGCTGCTCCGAGACATCCCATAGCCGCCGCCAGATCGCCTGATCACGGGCATGAGCGGCGATCTTGGCCTGCACCGGCGGGCCTTTGAGTTCATAGAAACCGTTCGGGCCATACATGCTGCCGCTTTCCGCCTCCGGCGCGGTGGCGGCAAAGAGCGTCGGCAGGGCGCCGGCTGCTGCCGACTGCGAGGCCAGCGGTTCCATCCACTTTATAACGAATTCGAACAGGCTTGCCCTGTCCCGGCCCATGCGCGGACCTGTGGTTTGCAGACCGGTGACGGCGTAGCCCGGATGAGCGGCAATGCTCTTGAGCTTCCAGCCTTCTGCGCGCGCGATGCGGTCGAGCTCCAGGCTGAAAAGCAGCGTTGCCAGCTTCGACTGGCAATAAGCGGGCCAGGACCGATAGCGTTTGCGCCACTGCAGGTCGTCGAAATTGATCCTGCCGCTGCGATGCGCAAGACTGCTGACCGTGACAACCCTCGGATTTTCCGCCGCGAAAACCTTCGGCAGCAGCCGCATCGTCCAGGCGAAATGACCGATGTAATTGGCGCCCATCTGCATCTCGAAACCATCTTCGGTTTCGTGCCGGTCCGGGATGGCCATGACGCCGGCATTGTTGATGAGGAGATCGATATGCGGCAGCGTATCGGCGATGCGATGGGCCGTGCGAGCGACGGAAGCAAGGCTGGCAAGGTCGAGCGCCTCGAAGGTCACGTCCGCCCCGGGTGTCGCTGCACGGATCTTGGCGAGAGCCTCATGGGCCTTGGCTTCGTTACGTGAGGCGATGACAACCTTGGCGCCCGCCCCTGCCAGAGCCTTTGCCGCCTCGTAGCCGATACCGCTGTTGGCGCCGGTGATGACTGCGATACGGCCTGCCTGCGGTGGAATATCTTTCACTGTCCAGTCTGGCATTGCGGGGCTCCTGTGAAGAGATTTGGCATTGCCTATAGTATCTGGAAATTTCCACACTAAATGCAAGTTTGCAATAAATGAAAATTTATCTCTGGCAAGAATGCCAAAATGCCTGCATATCAATGATTTTCGATGGTCTGACGCTGTGGCATGCCTTTGAATTGCCACGCTGGTCAGTCCAGATCTCGCCACATTCGAGGTCGTAACGGAAGATTGGATTCGCGGAATGACGACAAAAACCTCATGCGCCGACTTTGTACGGTTTTTCCGCTCCTGGGTGAGCGATCCGATGCGGGTTGCGGCGGTCGCGCCCTCGAGCGAGCGTCTGGCCAGATTGATGACGCAGGAGATCGAGCCGCTGACGGGTCCGATCCTTGAGCTTGGACCGGGAACCGGTGTGTTCACACGGGCTTTGCTGGCGCGTGGCATTCCGG
>JBCNPI010000360.1:0-5868 GCA_039593415.1 Rhizobium sp.
ATCGAGATCGTCATGAATGGCGCCGAAGCGCTCCGTGAACAGGCTGGCGATCCGGCTCGGCTCCCGCAGCGGCTGCGACGCGCCGGCGGCGATGCGGAAGACCGCGCCATCCACACGGAAGAGCAGGAGCTCGAAGGAGCGACCGCCGATGCCGCGGGCTTCCAGCCCCGGCTTCAGGCTTTCGGCAAGCTGGCGGGCAAGCTGAAGAATATCCTCTTCCGCCTGCACCGGCTCGGCCAGCCGGCGCTCGGCCGACAATTGCGCAACCGGCCGGCGCGGCGAAATCGGATCCTCGGCGAGGCCGACGGCCTGATCGAGCCGCAGCAGCAGCTGCGCTCCGAAACGACGAGTAAGCGGCGCGCGTGGTGCGGCCAGAAGATCGCCCACCTGCTTCAGACCCATCTTCTGCAAGGCTGCAACAGTCTCCTCGCCAAGCCGAAGACATGCGACCGGGAGCGGTGCCAGTGCCTCTTCCATGGCTTCCGGCGGAATGTTGCGGCTTTCGTCGAAGCGGGCGACGGCCCAGGAGAGGCCGGGCGCCGAGGAAATGGCACCCCGCACATCGAAGCCCAGCCGGGAAATCCGGATCAAGATGTCCTCGAGCAGCGCCTCTTCGCCGCCGAAGAGATGGGCGCAGCCGGTAATATCGAGAAACAGGCCATCCTTACCGTCGATCGCCACCAGTGGCGTATAACGATCGCACCAGTCGGCGATCGCTTCCAGAAGCTTGCGATCCGCTGCCACATCCTCCTCGACGACATCGAGATCGGGACAGATCGCCTTCGCCTCGGCCACGCCCTGACCCTGCTTTAAGCCGATCATCTCCGACCGCTCGTTGAGTGCGGTCAGCCGCATGGCATTGTTCAGCTTGCCGGCGCAGGCGAGCGGCGGCGCTTCAAGCCTGCCTGTCGAACGCCAGGACAGACCCCAGCGCTTGCGCGCGATCCGGTCGGTCGGCAGATGCGGGAAGGTCAGCGCCAGAATGCGCTGCGTGTTCGCCGGGAAAGGCAGGGTGCTGAACATCGGAGACAGGGGTAAAGCGGCGGTCATGGGCATTCCACTCCAGGGTTATGGAAAGGGGCGCCGGGTTTCGGCTCTTTTCCAAGGTCAGACGAAAGGCCGGGTGACCGATGCTGCCGCCAAGCACCGATCCGTCCGGCAGCGGCCGCGCCTGCGCCGGCGCGGGTTCGACGGAAAAGCGGAAGAGGGCGCTGCTTGCTTCCTCTTCGCCTCCCTGTCGCAACAGAAACAAGGGCCGCCCCGCCGCCTTGGCCCTCAGCGCCAGCCGCCGGCTTTCGGTCAGGCCGAAGCGGGCCGGGTTGCCACGTACTTCCAGAATGACGACAGCAAAGGCAGCGCTGCCAAGAGCTGCTTCCGCCACCCAGAGCGCATCGTCGAGCTTTCGCGGCGATGCCTGCAGGAAAGCCTGAGGCTCCAGCCCGAAATCCTTGATGCCGATGGCATAGGGCAGACCAGCCTCCATCGTCGCGACCGTATCGCCGATCCAGAGGACCGGAGACTTCGCCGCGGCCGTGGCCGATGCTTGCGCATGCAGCCTCGCCGCAAGCGCAAGGGCAAAACCGCTCGCCGCGCCAGCATCACGCAAACCTAGCGATCGGATTTCCGTCAGCGCATCGAGCGGCAGGCCGCCTTGCAGCGCGGCATCGAGATCGTCGACGCCGATCGGAAGGAGCGACTGTTCAAGCATAGGCTGAGCGGGCAGGGACTTCGCAATACCCGCTCTCTCCCTCGCCGGCTTGTCTGCCAGCGTCTCATGCGCCGCGGCTGCCAGCGCCGGGATCGGCCTGCCTTCCAGTCGGGCAATGGTTTCACGCAGGGCAAAAAGCGTTTCCCGCGCCACGGCAGCCTCGGCCATGACGTTCACTCCAGATCGACAATGTTCCTGTTATGTTCTTATGGATTCCAGAGCTCGGAGAAAGAGTCAACACCCTTTAATGAGAAAATATTCCTCTGCCTAAAGTCGGATGATTTTAGCTCTGTTCGACCTAAAATCTGAATCCGCTCTAGAATCAAAGAAGTAGAGCATGATGTCATCCGAAAACCGCTCAAACACTTTTCGGCATCATGCTCTAATCTACTCTCGTAAAAGCAGTGCAAACTCTCTATATGACCAGCCAAGGAAGGAATATTCATGGCTCGCATTGACCAGAGCGAAGATTGGCGGGACCGCCACGCGCCCTCAATCAGCACATTCGAATCTCTGGCTATGGAGGCCTACAGCCACCTGCCGGACGAATTCCGCTCGCTTACCGGCAACCTCGTCATCCTCATCGAGGATTTCCCCGACGACGAAGTGTTCGAGGACATGGCATTGGAAACGCCCTTCGACCTGCTCGGTCTCTTCGAGGGTCGGGGCATCTCGGAGCGTTTCACCGCCCAGACCGGGGATATGCCGAACAAGATCCGCCTCTACCGCCGGCCGATCATCGATTATTGGGCTGAAAACGAGGAAACCCTCGGCGACATCATCACCCATGTCCTGATCCACGAGATCGGCCATCATTTCGGCCTGAGCGACGAGGATATGGAGCGTATCGAAGCCAGCGCCGAGGAAGCGACGGATCGCTGATATATCTCGTCAATAAAGCCTACTATTATCCAATGCATTAAGGAATATCAAAGCGCAGGATAAAATAAATGACGATGAGAGTAAGCTTATTTTGTAGCGCTTTATTCGTTATATTATTATTCGTAGGAAATTACCTGAATACTGCAGGACTAAAGCCACAAACAGACGTAGGGATGGAAATGTTATACACGATCTCTATGTTTATATTATTTTTCTTTGGCATCGCAAGTTGCAGCCTCAGTATTTCCTCACTTTGGTCTTTCAGAAGAGGAGAAGACCAAAGAGTTATAAAAGCATTCCCAACAATTTGGTTTTTGATTTGGCGCGAAGTAAAAGACGAGATTGATCGTGGCTAGTGCGGTCTGAATGGCAACATATCCATTCGATCCGCTCCACCCAGTTTATTTGATCACTGCTCCGAAAGCTTCATATCCGGATCGTAATCCTCGCCGGCCACGTCCTTGACGACCGCCTGGCCGCATTCCATCCGCCCGCTTGCAGAATTGAAGCCATAGGTCGGCGAGCCGTATAGCTCCCAGCCCTTGTTCAGCGCCGCGCTCACCTTGTGGCAGAAGGAAGCATCATCGGGACCGGTGAGGAAGCGGTAGAGTTTCATCAAGGCATCTTTCGTGTATTTGCCATCAGACATCGCTCCGGGGCGTTGCGGCGGCGCCTGAGGAGCGCTGCGCAATCAGGCGAGCTTTATGGACGAGTCTTTCCGCCTGGACAAGATGCAGCCGTTCCACCATCCGTCCACCAAGGTTCACGACATTCAGGGCGTCGGCGCCTGGTTCCGCGAAGGCCGATATGATGGCTTCGGCCTCGGCGATGGCAGCTTCAGCCGGACCGAAATGCCGGTTGGCGGCTTCGATCTGGCTCGGATGGATCAGCATCTTGCCGGCAAAGCCCATGGCGACACCCTGGCCGCATTCGGCCGTGAATGCCTCGGCATCCTTGAAATCGTTGAAGACGCTGTCGATCGCCTCGAGACCGTAAGCGCTGACGGCCAATATAACCTGCATCAGCCAGGGAACGAGATAGGGGCGGCCGGGCTGCGGCAGGACGCCCGTTTCCTTCCTGAGATCATTGAGGCCGACGACGAAACAATCGAGCCGGCTGCCGGCGGTACGTCCGGCCTCGGCGATCGCAGCCGCATTCAGGATGCCGCGCGGTGTCTCGATCATCGCCCAGATACGCAAGTCTTCCGGCGCATCGGCTTCCGCAAGCCGATCACTGACAGCAGTCACGTCCTGCGGTTCATCCACCTTCGGCAGCAAGACCGCATCCGGCTCCAGCTCCGCGACCAGCGCCATGTCCTCGGCACCGAAATTGGAGGAAAGCGCGTTGATGCGGATGATCCGCTCCTTGCCTGATAGCGGCGAGGCCGTAAAGAACGCCCGTAAGTTCTCCCGCGCCTCGGCCTTTTTCTCCGGCGAAACGGAATCCTCGAGATCGAAGATGACGGCATCGCAATCGAGGCTGGAAAGCTTGTGCAGCGCGCGGCGGTTGACAGCTGGAACGCTTAGGACCGAACGGCGCAGGCGAGCAGGGCGGGAAGCGGAATTTTGGCTCATTATGCCGTTTTGCCGCGCTTTTAATCGGCAGGCAAGTCAACAAAAAGCCATGCTCCTCTTGCAGATGACAGGGAAGAAGACCACATTCCTGGGAGTAGAGAGGTCTTGACCATGCAGAATATCCGTTCCTTGTTCATCGCGCTTGCCGGTATTACCGTGTTTGCAGCCATGGCGCTGCTTACCGTTTCGGTCACGCTTGCCGTTGGCGGTATCCTGACCGTGCTCATGGCAGCGCGTGCGATTTCGCTGCGCATGAAGCCGGCGCCGGTGCATGCTAAGGCAAAGGCGAACGGCCAGCGCGAAATGCGCATCTGGAACGACGGCCGAGGCACCATCATCGATCTCTGAGATTGAAGGCAATGCGGTGATCCGCCGGCCGACGTGCCCGATTCAGGTCGCGTCATGAAGGGCAAGGACGGCCAATGGTGCCGTGCTTTAGAGCATTTCCAAGATTCTCCTTCATTTCAGGCCGGATTTGCTCTATTGGCAGGATAATTCGTGCTTAGACGAGAATGAAGGCAGGACCCCATGGACAAGTTCGTGAAGTTGACCGGCGTCGCAGCGCCCCTCCCGGTCGTTAATGTCGATACCGACATGATCATCCCGAAGGATTATCTGAAGACCATAAAGCGCACCGGTCTCGGCAAGGGGCTCTTCGCTGAAGCCCGTTACAATGAAGATGGTTCGCCGAACCCGGATTTCGTGCTGAACAAGCCGGCCTATCAGAACGCCAAGATCCTCGTCGCCGGCGACAATTTCGGCTGCGGCTCCTCGCGTGAGCATGCCCCCTGGGCGCTCCTTGATTTCGGCATCCGTTGCGTCATCTCGACGAGCTTCGCCGACATCTTCTACAACAACTGCTTCAAGAACGGCATCCTGCCGATCAAGGTCAGCCAGGAAGATCTCGACAAGCTGATGGACGACGCCTCGCGCGGCTCCAACGCTATCTTGACCGTCGATCTGGAAAACCTCGAAATTACCGGCCCGGATGGCGGCTCGCTCAAGTTCGAACTCGATGAGTTCAAGCGCCACTGCCTGCTGAATGGCCTCGATGATATCGGCCTGACGCTGGAAAAATCCTCCGCGATCAGCGATTTCGAAAAGACGAATGCCGCATCGCGCCCCTGGGCCGCCTGATCGGTTTTATCATTATCGCATGTTTCGAAGCTGGGCCTTGTGCCCGGCTTTTTTCATGCCGAAAAAAGACACCATCTTTCCCACCCGCTGTAATACGATCGACAAGAAGGGGGTCCATACAGACGTGCCGAGACCTTCGGGCCTCTCTCCCGCCCTTTAATCTTCTCCACGCAATGGAGCCTCTCCATGACCTCCCTTCCCATTGTCGGCGCCGCCATGACGCTCGACGACGTCGAAATCCATCGCAACTGGCTGCTCGAAAAGCCGCGCGACCTGGAGCTGCAGAGCTTCGTCGAAGCCGAAATCCTCAACGGTGATTGGCAGCCGCTTGCCGAGCGTGCCCGTAAGCTGCTCGACGGCCATCAGGGCCGCCTCGGCATCCACGGCCCGTTCTGGGGCTTCGTCATTGCCTCGCAGGATCCGGATATTCGCGCCGTCGTCACCAAGCGCCTGCTGCAGGCCCTCGACGTCTGCGCCAATATCGGCGCCACGCAGATGGTCATCCATAGCCCCTATACGTCGTGGTCCTACAACAATCTCGACAACAACAAGGGCGAACGCGAGAAG
>JBCNPI010000361.1:0-5809 GCA_039593415.1 Rhizobium sp.
CCGCCGCCTCCAGCAGCTTTCCGGCCATGCCCTGGCCGCGCAGGCTTTCCGGCACGAAGAGCCATTGCGTGAACAGCCATCCCCAGGCCGTGTAGCCGGAAATCCCGCCGATGGTCTTGCCCGTATCGTCGCGGATCAGAACGGCCAGGGATTGCCGGCCGGACGGGCCGACATCGGCGGTATTGAAAGCCGTCAATCCCTCGTTGATGGCCGCAAGGTCGCTTTCCAATGGCATATCGGTCACATCGATCTTCATCGTCACCGTCCTTCGCGCCACCATGTGGCGGAGAAAGCAAAGAGGAGGGCGGCAAGGCCGGCAAAGCCCGCAAACAGGGGCAGACTATTGATCCCCTTCAGCACGGTTTCGTCGGTCATGCGGATGGTCAGGCGCTGGCCGTCGGCGACGCGAACGGCGCCGCGCACCGGCAGGACCTGCGGCACCGTCACCCCCCCATTGGCACCGGCAACACGGGTGACCAGACCCTTGGACTTCTGTGCCAGCGGTTTCAACGTTTCGGTGGTGGAGATCATCGCCTTGAATTCCGGAGCATCGATGGCGCCGATATGGACCAGCGTCGACAGATTGCCGTTGGCGATCTGGTAGAGGCCGATCTCGCCCATATGCTTCTCTGCCTGATAAAGGCCCGGCTGCGTCTGCTTCAGCGGCAGGGTGTCCGTCTTGCCCGATGGCGTTTTGATCGTGGCGGGACCGGGATCGTTGCCGATCGTCTGGCGCGTCACTTGCAGCGTGCGCCCGGCGGCATTGGCCGTGAGGGCTTCTTCTTCCAGCGCCGGCTCCTTCAGCAGCCAATGGGCAATGCGGCGATAAAGCGACACATGCGGCCCTCCGCCTTCGAAACCGCGCGCCCAGAGCCAGCCTTCGTCGGAGAGCAGCATGGCGACGCGGCCCTGGCCGACGCGGTTGAGCACCAGCAACGGACTGTTGTTGGCGCCGACCATCACGGTCTGGCCCTGCGGCTTCTCGACATCGACGCTGCGGAACCAGCGGCCCCAATGCGGCGGCTCGGTTTCGGAGCCGTCCAGGCCGCGCGTCACCGGATGTTTGCGGCCCTGGTCCGACAGGCGCGGATAGAATGCCTTTTCGATCATCTGGCCAGTCGGCTCGGCGGGAAGCACCGAGGCTAGCGGCGTTAGCGCGATTGAACTGCCGCCGGCGTGCTCGGGACCGGCAGCCACCAGCAGGGCGCCGCCATTTTCGACATATTGCGCCATGTAATCATAATAGATCGTCGGCAGGACGTTCTGGCGATCCTGATAGCGGTCGAAAATGATGAGGTCGAAAGAGCTGATCTTGTCGACGAAAAGCTCGCGTGTAGGGAAGGCGATCAGCGACAGCTCGTTGATCGGCGTGCCGTCCTGTTTGTCCGGCGGGCGCAGAATGGTGAAATGCACGAGATCGACGGAGGCGTCCGATTTCAACAGGTTGCGCCAGGCGCGCTCACCGGCATGCGGCTCGCCCGAGACGAGCAGGACGCGCATGTTCTGGCGGATGCCTTCGATCAGCTGGACCGTTTGGTTGTTGATACCAGTAACTTCGCCTGGAACCTCGGCCACGGCGAATTCGAGCACGTTGTTGCCGGCGCGCGGCACCTTGAAGCTGAAGGGCGTGTCCTGGCCGGGTGTAGCCTGCAGCGTGGCGATTTCGTCGCCGTTCATCTTGACCGTTACCGCCGCGGTGCCGCCCGGGCTCTTGCCGTCGTCGACGACGCGAAAGACCAGCTGCTGTTCGTCGTTGACGATGCCGAAGCGAGGCGCGCGGACGATTTCGATGCGGCGATCGAATTCGTCCGGCTTGCCGGTTATCAGCCCGTGGACAGGGGCATCGAAGCCGAGCTGCTGGTTGAGACCGGGAATATCGTGGATCTGACCGTCGGTCAGGAAGATGGCGCCGCCGATGCGGGCTGGCGGCACGTCGGCGATGGACGAGGACAGGGCAGAAAAAAGCCGTGTCGACGGCGATTCCGATTCAGCCGGATCGCGGAATTCAACGATGCGGGGCTCTATGTGCGGGAATTGCGCCAGCCGATCCTTGAGCATCGCCAGGGCCTCATCCGTCATCTTCGTGCGTTCCGGCGTCTGCTGGCTCAGGCTGCGGTCGACGACGACGGGAACGATCGTTGACAGCTGATCGCGATCCTCCTGCATCAGCACCGGGTTGGCGAGTGCCGCCAGCAGGGCGATGCCCGCTAAGGCGCGAATCCAGCCGCCGCGCAGGCGCCTGTAGATCGCGAGCGCTACTATGGCGAGCGTCAGCACCGCCAAAACGGCAAGCACGGGCCAGGGGAGGAAGGGGGCAAAACCGATATTCATGTTATTGCCCCAAACGCTGCAGGATATCGGGAACGTGGACCTGGTCGGATTTATAGTTTCCGGTCAGCATGTACATCATGATGTTGACGCCCGTGCGGTAGGCATATTCGCGCTGGGTCTCGTCCGGGGGCACGGTCGGCAGCAGCGGCGAACCGTTGTCGTCCACGGCCCAGGCACCGGCAAAATCATTGCCCGTGATCATGATCGGCGTCACCCCGTCGGAGGTGGCAACGGCATTCGCATCGCGTCGCGCGTCCTGACGCGCCTCCACCCAGAGCGGGCTGTCGGCATAGCGCCCGGGGAAGCTCGACAGCAGGTAGAAGGATTTGGTCAGCACATGTCCGGCAGGCACGGGCTCCAGAGGAGGAATGTCCAGATTGGCAAGAATCTGCTGTAGCCGCTGGCCGTTCGGGCTCGGCGACGACGTGTCGCCCATGGTGTCGATAGCGTCGCGGGTGTCGAAGAGTACCGTACCGCCATTGCGCATATAGGCGTCGATGCGATTGATGGCGTCGTTGGACGGCATCGGCGCCGTTGCTGAGACCGGCCAGTAGATAAGCGGATAGAAGGCCAGCTCATCCTTGGCAGGATCCACGCCCACCGGCGGGCCGGGTTCCAGCGTCGTGCGATAGGTGAGGTATTCGGAGAGGCCGGCAAGGCCGCGCTCGGAAATGCGGTCGACGTCTGTTTCGCCGGTCACGATATAGGCAAGATGCGTCTTGTCCAGCCGCGAGAAGATGGCGTCGTCGCCCGGTTTGGAATCGTCGGCGAGCGCACCTGTCGGATGCAGGAACATGGCAAGCGAGGCGGCCAGCAGCAGCATGGCCGCACCGCCCGCGATCGTCTTTGCCGATCTGCCCAAGCGGGGGAAGGCACCGTTCATGAACAGAACGATGATGCTGTCTGCCAGCAGGAGAAGGAAGGCAAGTGTGAAAAGGATCGGTTTTGCCGACCAGGCCTCGCCGCCGATAAGGCCCTCGCGTGCGACTGCACCTGCTGCCGAGGTGTCCAGCGGCTTGAGCGCTGCGCCGCTCGGCAGGGTATTGAGCGCGCTAAAGCCCTCTTCGGAACCATAGAGGCCGGGCGGGTTGTCGAAGCTTGCGACTGGAGCTCCCTTGCTGTTTGGTTCCAACGGGCGGGCGCTGCCGATCTCGCTGGTCAGCACGCCCTTGGCAGTCAGGAGCCGGTAGGGCGGCATTGCTTCACTTGCCTTGGCAGCCGCTTGCTCCGAGGTGACGCCGCCGGCGCGCGACAGCTGCACGATGCGGCGCAGCATCTCGACGAAATCGCCTGATATCGGCAGATCGGACCATTGCGGCTCGGCGCTCACGTGGAAGAGCACGATGCGGCCGGCCTGCATCTGCTTTTCGGTCACCAGCGGCGTACCGTCGGCAAGGCTGGCCCAGGTGCGTTCGGCCAAATCCGGTGTCGGCTCAGCCAGAACCTGCCGCTTGATCAGGACATTGTTCGGCTTCGGCATGCCGGCGAAGGGGCCGAATGGGGGGAAATCGGCAAGCGGCTGCGGCTCGGCCCAGGAGAGGGCTCCGCCGAAAGTGCGCTCACCCTGCCGTAAGGTGACGGGAACAAGTGGATCGTCGGCAGGAGCGGCGGCAAGGCGCGGTCCGGCAAAGCGGACGAGCGTGCCGCCATTTTCGATCCACTTCTGCAGTGGCGCATAGGTTTCCTGCGGCAGGCGGCCGACATCGGCCATGATTATAACGGAAGGATTGCCCGCGAGCAGTTGCGGGATCGATTTCGCCAGATCGGCGCTGTTCGGCTGGGTCAGATCGGCATAGGGCTGGAGCGCACGCTGGATATAGTAGAGCGGCGACAGAATCGGCTGGAATTCGTCGGCAGCCTGACCGGAGAGGAGCGCCACACGGCGGCGGCGAAAACCATCGTCGAGCAGATAGACGCTGCCGGCGCTTGCCTGACGGTCGATGCTGATGCGGGCAAAATCGTTGCGCATTTCGAAGGGAGCGGTAATGGAGCCGGTCGCAACCGTCTGCCCTCCCGCGAAATCAAGCGAGCCGGCGGCGATCGGCCGGCCCTGATTGTCCTGCGCGGTCAGTCCGAAGCGCATCGGGCCGCTGCCGTTCAGCCGAGTCGCGGTGACGGTCATGTTATTGGCGGTGTTCGCCGCACCGGTGATTGCGACGATGTTCTGGCCGTTGCCTTCGATCAGACGCAGTTCGCCCGGCTGCAACGCGGAGAGGCGGCTGAGGATATCGTCCTTTTCCCTGCTCTCGATGCCGTCGGAGATGAAGGCGATGGTGCCGGGTTTGCTGGCGTTGAGCGCCGCCTTCACTGCGTCGGCTGCGCGCTGCCTATCCGGAACAAGCGGCCTTGGGTTCATCGCATGCAGCTTGTCGCGGGCTGCTGCCGCGGCGCCAGGCGTTGCATCATTGGTCTGTTCGGCGGTGAAGGCGATCGAGACTGGAATGCCCTTGGCATCGGCATCGTCGATCAGCGCGTCGGCGGTGCGCACACGCTGTTCCCAATCAGAAACGCTCGCCCAGCCATTGTCGATCATCAGCACCAGCGGACCGCCGCTGGAGAGCGTATTGGTGCGCGGATTGAACATGGGATTGGCAATGGCAAGAATGACGAGAGCCGCAAGCATCATGCGCAGCAGCGTCAGCCACCACGGACTGCGCGCCGGCGTTTCCTCGCGCTTGAGAATGCTCGCCAGGATGCGTAACGGCGGGAACACTTCAGTTCGCGGCTGTGGCGGTGTCAGGCGCAGCAGCCACCAGATCGCAGGAAGCAGAATGAGCGCTGCGAGAATGGCCGGCGAGGCGAATGCGAAGGAGAGACCGCTCATGGCTGCCCTCCGGACGCTACGCGTGCAGGCATGCCGGAAAGATACATGTGCACGGCCACCAGCGCTTCGGAGGCCAGGTGATCGGTGCGATGGCTGACGAAGGTCCAGCCGAGATGGCGCAGCGACTGGCCGAGATTTTCACGGCGGGCGAGGTAGGCACGCCGATAGTCCTCGCGCAGGTTTTCCGCGCGGCCGGCAATGAGCTTCGAACCTGTTTCGGGATCGCTGAATTCAGTGCGTCCGCTATAGGGAAAGAGTTCTTCGGCGGGGTCGGCAACCTCGATCACATGACCGCGCAAGCCCCGGCGGGCGAGTGGCCCGATCCTGCCCATGACGCTATCGGCATCATCGAGAAAATCGCCGATCAGCACGATATCGCTCCAGCCGCGGATCATCGAGGTCTGCGGCAGGCCGCCTTCGAGCGGCGTATGCATCAGCACAGCGGCCAAACGCTCGGCGGCGTTGCGGGTCGCTACCGGCTCCATGATGCCGGGGCAGCCGATGCGCTCGCCGGAGCGGGACAGGATCTCGGCAAGCGCCAGCATGATGACGAGCGCCCGGCCTTCCTTGGAGGCATGGCCGTAGGTCGACTTGTACATCATGGATGGCGACAGATCGGCCCAGAGCCAGATCGTGTGAGCGGCTTCCCATTCG
>JBCNPI010000362.1:0-5797 GCA_039593415.1 Rhizobium sp.
CACCTTCTTCAGCTTCTTGGCATCGGCGAGATTGGAGGTCAGCGGCTTGTCGCAGATGACATGGATGCCGCGGCGCAGGAATTCCTTGGCGGCGTCATAATGGACATGGTTCGGCGTGACGATCGAAACCGCCTCGATGCCGTTCTTCAGCTTGGCTTCACGGATCGCCATCTCGCGATAGCTGGAATAGGTGCGCGACGGATCTAAACCGAGATCGCGACCGGATGCTACGGCCTTTTCCGGCGAGGACGAGAGCGCGCCAGCGATGAGATCGAACTGGTCGTCAATGCGCGCGGCAATGCGATGCACCGCGCCGATGAATGCGCCGGCGCCGCCGCCCACCATGCCAAGCCGAATGCGCGGCTCGCGCGTCTGTTCCGATGATCCTTCGATTGCCATTTTGTCCTCCTAAATAAAATTGGATTCGCATTTTTGGTGCCTGTCGTTCGAAGCCACCCGCTTCGCCCTTCGAGGGCCTTGCAGGCCACCTCAGGGTGAGGCTGATCCACTACGCCAGGATTACCCTCTTCCACCTAGCGATGCCAAAGATAGCTCTCGTGGAGTTTCGCGAGAGTCCGCTCCGCCCTCATCCTGAGGTGCGGAGCCTCCTGAGCTCTGCGAAGGAGTGAAGCCTCGAAGGACGAGGGCGGCCTGGGCAGCATTCTCTCCCCGCTGGGGAGAAGAGAAATTATGACAGACCCAGCATGCGCCGGTTCGCCGCCTGGTCCGTGCCGCTGCCGGCAAAATCGTCGAAGGCCTTTTCCGTGACGCGGATAATGTGCGCCTTGACGAATTCAGAGCCTTCGCGGGCGCCGTCCTCGGGATGCTTCAGTGCGCATTCCCATTCGACCACGGCCCAACCGTCGAAATTATTGGCGGTCATCTTCGAGAAAACGGCGCCGAAATCGACCTGGCCGTCGCCCAGCGAACGGAAGCGGCCGGCGCGCTCGACCCAGCCCTGATAGCCGCCATAGACGCCCTGGCGCCCGGTCGGATTGAACTCTGCATCCTTGACGTGGAACATCTTGATGCGGTCCTTGTAGATATCGATGTTCTCGAGATAGTCGAGGCACTGCAGGACGTAGTGCGAGGGATCGTAGAGCATGTTGGCGCGCGGATGGTTCTTCACGCGCTCGAGGAACATCTCGAAGGTGATGCCGTCATGCAGGTCTTCGCCGGGATGGATCTCGTAGCAGACGTCGACGCCGTTTTCGTCGGCATGGTTGAGGATCGGCGTCCAGCGGCGGGCAAGCTCCTCGAAGGCGGTTTCGACGAGGCCGGCCGGGCGCTGTGGCCAGGGATAGATGAAGGGCCAGGCAAGCGCTCCGGAGAAGGTCGCATGTGCCTTGATGCCGAGATGCCTGGAAGCGGTCAGCGCCATCTTCACCTGTTCGACCGCCCATTCCTGGCGCGCCTTCGGGTTACCGCGCACTTCCGGCGCGGCAAATCCGTCAAAAGCTTCGTCATAGGCAGGGTGCACGGCGACGAGCTGGCCCTGAAGATGGGTGGAAAGTTCGGTGACCTCGACGCCGTTGGCACGAGCGACACCGGCGAATTCGTCGCAATAATCCTTGGAGGAGGCCGCCTTCTTCAGGTCGATGAGCTGGCTTGCCCAGGTCGGAACCTGCACGCCGATATAACCGGCATCGGCGGCCCATTTCGTAATCGAATCCCACGAGTTGAACGGCGCCGCATCACCGGCGAACTGGCCGAGAAACAGGCCTGGCCCCTTGATCGTCTTCATCAGTAATTCCTCCCTAATCGCGTTCTGTAAACGTTTCCGATGCCTTTCGGACCCATATCCGAGGCGGCTAGAATGCCTTAGCCGCAAAAAACTATAGGGTCTTCAGGATGAAAGTCGAATGCCTTGCGACCTAATCACGGCCAGCCGCCGACGGCAAGAGGTACGTAGCGCAAAATTGCCGTGGCGCGCGAAACGAAGCGGTAGCAGCATAAAAAACGCCCGCCGAAACCGGCGGGCGCATCCGTTTGAATCAACCGATCAGAACGGCGAATCGGCGAAGTAGAAGTCCTTGGCATTATCCTTCGTCACGAGCGTCGCATCAAGGATATAGCTGCCGCGAACCGGAACCTGATTGTAGAAATTGGCAGCCGTCAGCTCCATGGCCGTGCCGACCATTGCCGGCGGATAGAGCACGTCTACCGGGATCAGCTTGTCGCCATCCATGACCTTCTTGATCATGTCCTTCGAGCCGGCACCGGCGATGATATACTTGATATCGGTGCGCTTGGCCTGATCGATCGCCTGCAGTACGCCGACAGCCATGTCGTCATCCTGACACCAGACGACATCGATCTTCGGGAACTTGGTCAGATAGTCCTGCATGACCTTAAAGGCGTCGTCGCGGTTCCAGTTGCCGTACTGGCGGTCGAGAACCTTGACGTTCGAGCCGGCAATGCCCTTGTCGAAGCCGTCCTGGCGCTGCTGGTCGATCGGGATCGGCAAGCCACGGATGACGACGACCTGAGCATCCGGCGTATTCTTCTTGATGTATTCGCCTGCCGTCTGGCCGAGCGCCGGATTGTTGCCGGCGACATAAAGATCACGGACGGAATTGTCGTTGTTGCTCGGCGCACGGTCGACGAGCGTCACGAACTTGCCCTTGTCCTTGACTTCCTTGATGGCGTTGACGAGCGGATCCGGATCCGACGGCAGGATCACGAGAGCGTCGATGCCCTGGGTCTCAAGATCCTGGACCGCATTGGCCTGGCTTGCGGCATCAGGCGAGGTCTTGACGATGACGTTGAGCCCCGGATGCTCCGCCATCAAGAGCTTGGCGACACGCTCGGCATGGAACACCACGCCCGATGTCCAGCCATGGTCGGCGGCCGGAATGGAAACGCCGATGGTCACCTTCTTGTCCGCGGCATGAACGGCACCGGCCAAAGCCACCATCGCCACCGCGAGCCCCAATAGTTTTTTACGCATGTTCTTCCTCCCAGATAGAGACAGGGCCTTGTCATTAAGGACCGGGCGCCCCCTGACCCGGTTATTCATGATTTGCGTACGAGCGAGCGCTGGACGAGCATGGCGATGATGATGATCGCACCCTGGATGGCGCCGATCAGATACTCGCTGATGAAATTGGAAAGCAGCATGATGTTGCCGACGAGTTCCAGAATGAAGGCGCCGCAGATCGTGCCCCAAACTCTGCCCGCGCCACCCTTCAATGCCGTGCCGCCGACGACGACAGCGGTGATCGCCTGCAGTTCCCAGAGAATGCCCGTCGTTGCCGAGGTCGAGCCGAGCCGCGGCACGTAAAGAAGCACGGCGATAGCGACACAAAGGCCCTGGATGACGAAGGCGATGGTGCGCACGCGGTTGACCGCGATGCCGGAATAGCGCGCAACGTCGCTGTTGGAGCCGACGGCGACGACATGGCGTCCGTAGCGAGTGCGATAAAGAATGAATGCGGCGATGCCTGTAACCGCGAGGATCACGATGATCGGGACCGGCACGCCGAAAATGGAGCCGAAATAGGCCGGACGGTAGAGCGCCTGCAGCTCCGGCGAGCGCAGCGTGATCGCCCCGCCCTGCGACAGCCAGGTCGTCAGACCCCGATAGACGCCCATCGTGCCGAGCGTCGCGATGAAGGGCTCGATCCTGCCTACGGTGGTAATCAGGCCATTGGCAAGGCCGCACAGCGCACCCGCCACGATCCCGAAGGCGACGGCTGCAGCCAGCATCAGCGTGGGATCGGCAATGACGCCGGAATTCATCAGCAGGATCATCAAGCTCGCCACGAAGGCGACCATCGATCCCACCGAAAGATCAAGGTCTCCTGCCGAGATGACGAAGGTGGCGCCGACCGCGATTATGGCAATGAAGGCGCTTCGGGTTGCGACATTGGCGAGATTGGTAATGCCGATGAAGTTCGGATTGACCAAGGCGCCCACGATCAGAAGCAGCACCAGCGCTGCAAACGGCGCAACGGCCCTCAGATCGACATCCCGCCAGGAGCGCCCTCGCCGGCTAGCCTTGCCGCTGCTGTCTTCACCCACGCTCATAACCAAAACCAACCTCCCGTCCCATGATTGCTGGGAATTCGCCCTGCTCTCCGCCGCCCTTTCAGGCGGCCGTCTTTTTCTTCAGGCCCGCCGCATAACGCATGATTTCCTGCTCGGAGATTTCCTCGCCTTCGAGCACGCCGACGATCCGGCCTTCGCGCATCACGGCAACCCGCGTGCAAAGTCCGATGACCTCGGGCATTTCCGAGGAAACCACGATGATCGAATGGCCGTCGCGTGCCAGCGCCGAAATGAAATGATAGATCTGCTGCTTCGTGCCGACATCGATGCCGCGCGTCGGCTCGTCGATGATGATGATCTGCGGCTCGGTCTCCATGATCTTCGCCAGAAGCAGCTTCTGCTGATTGCCGCCGGACATGCGGCCGGCGACGATGTTTCCGTCACGCACGCGAATATCGAAACGGCGACGCGCTCGTATCAGCGCCTTCGTCTCGCTGGAGGCGCTGAGATAACCGAATTTGCCGTGCCGATCGAGCGACTGCAGTGTCAGGTTGACGGCCATGCCCGAGTTTAGCAGCAAGCCCTTGGATTTCCTGTCCTTGGTCATATAGGCAAGCCCGGCATCGATGGCGGCATGCACATCATGCGGCGGCACCGTCTGGCCGTTGGCGACGACCTCGCCGGATGCGCGCGAGCGCAGGCCGACGATTGCCTCCATCAGCTCGGTCCGACCCGAACCGATCATGCCGGAAAACCCCAATATCTCGCCCTTGCGCAGCTCGAAACTCGCATCGCGGACATAACCGGTCGAAAGCGAACTGACGCTTAGCACCACTTTCTCGTCGACATCGGGCTCGCTCTTGGCCGGATAGAGGCTGGAGAGTTCGCGTCCGACCATCAGCTGGGCGATCGATTCGCCGTCGAGCAGCGAGGTCGGCGACGTCTTCACCCATTGGCCATCGCGCAGAACGGTGACGCGATCCGTCAGCTCCATGACCTCATCGAGCTTGTGAGAGACGAAGACGAAGCTCGTTCCCTGGTCGCGCAGCTTGCGCACCTGCTTGAACAGGAAATTGGTCTCCTCGCGCGACAGGACGGCGGTCGGCTCGTCCATGAAGACGATGCGCGCATCACGGCTGATCGCCTTGGCGATCTCGACCATCTGCTTATCGGCAATGGAAAGCGAGCTGATCATGGCATTCTCGTCGACATGCGATCCGAGAAGGTCGAGTACGCGCCGCGTCTCCGCGCGCATGAGCTTGCGGTCGAGCACGCCGAAGCGCGTGACCTCGCGGCCGAGGAACAGGCTCTCGGTGACGGTCAGATGTTCCGCAAGATTGAATTCCTGGTGAATGATGACGATGCCGAGCGCCTCGGCAGCGCCGTTCGGCGGCAGTTTTACCGGCTTGCCGTCGAGGAGGATTTCGCCTGAGGTCGGCTGCTCGAAACCGGACAGGACCTTGACGAGCGTCGATTTGCCGGCGCCGTTTTCGCCCATGAGCGCATGGATCTCACCGGCCCGAAGATCGAAGTTGACGCTGAACAGCACCTGCACGCCGTTGAAGGATTTCGATATCCCTCTCGCAGACAGCACGACCGCACCGTCGACGGCTTCCGAACTCATTGAATCCTCCCTGCGGTCCCACCCGCTTTCCATGGTATGTAAACCTTTACATAGACCGTGTAAAGGTTTACATCATTGGATATCGTACAAAATTTCGCGGTTACCTTTGACCTCCACGTAAGTCTGTGTAGTCTCCAGCCCGAGACGAGACCCCAAGGCAGAGCGCAGTGTCGAATTCCACGC
>JBCNPI010000363.1:0-5795 GCA_039593415.1 Rhizobium sp.
GAGGAGCGACCGCGGCCAGTCGCTCGCTGAGCAGCAGATAGCTCTGCTGCGGCCCCTGCTCGTCCTCGATCTGCACGCGCTGCTGGCCGCGGCCGGCATCGGCCTTGCGCTTGCCTCGCCCTATCATGTTCTGGCCTGGGTCCTATGGGCGGCTTTCCTGCTGCTGCCGGTCGCAGGCTTCGCATCCCGCCGGCCGCTGATCCTCCTTGCCGCCCGCATCCTGCCGAAGAAGGCGCAAGGGTTGGTGCATGAGCTGGAACGCGGCCTGCCGGTCGATATCGGCGCGTTTGGCCGCGCCTGGCTGACGACCATCGTCAACTGGCTGGTCAAGGTCGTGGTGCTTGCCTGGGCACTCGGCCTCATGAACGTGACGCCGCTCTCGGCAAGCTTCGGCGGTGCGCTCGGCGGCGAATTATCATCAGTCCTGCCGGTGCATGCGCCCGGAGGCGTCGGCACCTATCCCGCCGGCATCACCGCCGGCGCGATGGCCTTCGGTGCTTCGAGCGCCAAGGAGGCAATCGAAAATCTCGCACAGGCGAGCATCAACGCCCACCTGCTGATCGTGGTTTCCGCGTTGACAGGGACGGCAATCGGATTGCTGATCTCGCGCAAACGCGCTTAATCGCTGATATTACCGAGCGATCTCAGCAAGCTCGGCCAATCGCTTGCGCAGGAATGCCTGCTCCGGCGCCTGCTGGCATAGCGAAAGCGCCATTTGATAGGATTGCCGCGCTTCGTCCATCCGGCCAAGTTGGCGAAGAAAGTCGGCTTTTGCGGCGTGGGTGAGGTGATACCGCGCCATCCGTTCCTCTTGCAGCAGCCCATCGACGATGGAGAGTGCAGCAGCCGGACCATCGCACATGGAGACGGCGACTGCCCGATTAAGCTCGATCACCGGGGAGGGGCTCGCTGTCAGCAGCAGGTCGTAGAGCATCACCAGCTTTCGCCAGTCGGTATCCTCTGCGGTCACGGCGCGAGCATGTTCCGCGGCGATTGCGGCCTGCAGGGCGTAACTGCCAACGCTTTCCGCCGCCATCGCCCTTGCTGACAGCGCCAAACCTTCGTGGATCTGACCATGATCCCACAGCGCACGATCCTGATCGACGAGCAATACGAGATCGCCGGAGGTATCGGTGCGGGCATGCCGCCGCGAATCCTGCAGCACCATGATTGCCAGCAGCCCCTCGACTTCCGAATCCGGCAATAGCTGTAGTAACAGCCTGCCGAGTCGTATGGCCTCCGCGGCGAGATCGGCGCGCACGATCGCAGAGCCAGAGGATGCCGAATAGCCTTCGTTGAAGACGAGGTAGATGACGTGCAGCACCTGTGCGAGCCGCTCCGGCAGATGGGCTTTATCGGGCACCTCATAAGGAATGTGGGCTGTACGGATACGGTTCTTGGCGCGGACGATGCGCTGGGCGACTGTCGGAGCCGGGATCAGGAAGGCATGGGCGATCTCTTCCGTCGTCAGGCCGCAGACCTCCCGCAAGGCCATCGCCATCCGCGCCTCGGCAGGAATGAGGGGATGGCAGCAGGTGAAGATCAGCCGCAGCATGTCGTCCTCGATCTCCTCGCTTTGCGATGTCTCCATTATCCCGCCCTCCGGATAGAGGCTGTCGGCGATATCGGCCTGCGCAGCATCGAAGCGCGTTCGGCGCCTGATGTGATCGATGGCACGAAAGCGCCCGGCAGAGACGAGCCAGGCATAGGGATTGGCCGGGATCGTCTCCTCCGTCCATTGCTGCGCCGCTGCTGCAAAGGCATCGTGAAGGGCCTCCTCGGCCCGGTCGAAATCGCCAAGCAGACGGATCAGCGTTGCCAGCACGCGGCGCGAATGGCTGCGATAGATGCTTTCGATGGTTTGGTTCAGCGACACGGGCGTCAATTATTCTCCGCTAGATCTCCACGAAGGGTCAGGATACGAACCGGACGGATTTCGACGGCGCCATAGCGCGCTGAGGGAATGCGTTTGGCGATATCGACAGCGCCATCGAGGTCGGGGGCTTCGATGAGATAGAAGCCGGCCAGATGCTCCTTGGTCTCCGCGAACGGGCCGTCCGTGACTGAAAATCCGTCACCGCCGTCCGGCCGGACGACAAGCGACTTATCTCGAAGCGCCAGCGCTTCCGAAACGATCATGATGCCGTCTCGCCGCAAGCTCTCGTCGAAGACGAAGTGCTCGCCGATCAGATGGTTCATCTCGTTCGGCGTCAATCGTCCGTCCACATCGACGGATGTGTAGATCAGGCATAGAAACCGCATGTCTTCTCCTCTCGCTGCTATTCGTTCGGAAAGCGGATATCGAAGGCGGCGCGAACCTCGATCATGCCGTAACGGGCAACGGGAAAGGTGGCGGCGATCGCGGTCGCTTCCTCCATATCCCGGGCCTCGATCAGCACGAAGCCGCCGAGATGTTCCTTGATCTCCGCGAAGGGGCCGTCGGTCACTGCGGTTTCGCCCCTGCGCACGCGAACTGTTTTCGCAGTCTCCGGTTCGCGCAGAGCATTGGCGACAATGAGATGGCCGCTGTCGCGCAGCCGGTTGTCGTTGTCGATCGAATCCTGCGTCAGCTTTCGCCCTTCCTCTTCGGAAATCTTGGCGATCTCTGCGCTCTCGAACCAGACCTGGCAAAGAAATTTCATGGTAACCTCCTCAAACGTCCGGGCTGAAATTATAGATCGGCCGCACCTCGATGGCGCCGAGTTTGGCGAGCGGAATGCCGGCGGCGATCCGGATGGCATCGTTCAAATCCTTCGCCTCGACCAGAATGAAGCCGCCGAGATATTCCTTGGTTTCGATGAAGGGGCCGTCGGTGACCGCCGTCTCGCCATTGCGGACCCGCACCGTCACTGCGGATTTCGGCGATTGCAGCGCTTCGGCTTGGATCATATTGCCGCTCGCCATCAGATGGCGGTCATAGCCGAGCGAATCCGAATCGAGCTTGTGCTTTTCATCCTTGGTCATGAGGTCGAGCCTCGCGCCATCGAACCAGACCTGGCAGAGATATTTCATCGCAGCGTCTCCTCTTCAATTTGCTGACAGCCATAGACGAGCGGCTGCCAAGCAAATCGACATCCCGATCTGCAGCATGACAAAAATTTTTGATGCTGTCGAAAAAGCCTGAGCCCGGTCGACCAGTTCCGTCATCTCAAAAAGGAGAAACGGACATGTACAACCTTGAAGCAGCCCTTATTTACCACTGGCACAAGAAGACCATGTCGGACGAGGAGTTATTGCAAATGTCAAATCCCCGCGAAGTGATTGCTCGCACAGCGATCGGATTTGCCATTTTTGCCATGATGATCTTTGGTCTGAATTTGTGGGCAGCGCCAAACGACGGGCGGCCGCAAGTCGCGGCCGCTTATCAGATGCAATCGGTGTCGGCAGAAAAGCAATAGGGTGAAGCCCCATTACCTTGCTGGCTTATTGCTTATTGAAATGCCGTTTCGAAGAAGCTGCGCAGCTTGCGCGAATGCAGCGCTTCCGGCGGCATGGCGGCCAGTTTCTGGATGGCGCGGATGCCGATCTGCAGATGCTGGTTGACCTGCGTGCGATAGAAGGCCGTTGCCATGCCCGGCAGCTTCAGCTCGCCATGTAAGGGCTTGTCCGAAACGCAGAGCAGCGTGCCGTAGGGAACGCGGAAACGGAAACCGTTGGCGGCGATCGTTGCCGATTCCATATCCAGCGCGACCGCGCGGGCCTGCGACAGCCGCTTCACCGGGCCTGCCTGATCACGCAGTTCCCAGTTGCGGTTGTCGATGGTGCCGACCGTACCCGTTCGCATGATCCGCTTCAGCTCGAAGCCCTCATAGCCGGTAATTTCGGCGACTGCGGCTTCTAGCGCCACCTGCACTTCGGCGAGCGCTGGGATCGGCACCCAGACCGGCAGATCGTCGTCGAGAACGTGATCCTCGCGCATATAGGCATGAGCCAGCACGTAATCGCCGAGGCGCTGGCTGTTGCGCAAGCCCGCGCAATGGCCGAGCATCAGCCAGGCGTGCGGGCGAAGCACGGCGACGTGGTCGGTGATCGTCTTGGCGTTGGAGGGACCGACGCCGATATTGATCATGGTGATGCCGGCATGCCCTTTTTTCTTCAGATGGTAGGCTGGCATCTGCGGCAGCCGCGGCGGCGTGGTGTCGCCTTCGGGATGACTGGAGCCAGCCTTGGTGATGACGTTTCCCGGTTCGACAAACTCGGTATAACCGTCGCCGCCCTTAGCCATCAGATCGCGCGCCCAGGTGCAGAATTCGTCGATATAGAACTGGTAGTTCGTGAACAGCACGAAATTCTGGAAATGCGCCGCGCTGGTCGCCGTATAATGGACGAGGCGGGCTAGAGAATAGTCTATGCGCTGCGCTGTGAACGGTGCAAGCGGCGAGGGCTCGCCCGGTGGCGGGATATATTCGCCGTTGGCGATTTCGTCGTCCGTGGTGTTCAAGTCCGGCGTGTCGAAAAGGTCGCGCAGCGGAATATCTTCGAAGACGGTGGCGGATGCTTCGACGTGAGCGCCTTCGCCGAAGGCGAAATGGATCGGAATGGGCGTCGTCGATTCCGACACGACCACGGGAACATTATGGCTGCGCATCAGAAGCGTCAGCTGTTCCCTGAGATAATGCTTGAAGAGCTGCGGGCGGGTGATGGTCGTCGTGTAGACGCCGGGCGCGGTGACATGGCCGTAAGAGAGGCGCGAATCGACATGGCCGAAGCTCGTGGTCTCAATGCTGACCTGCGGATAGAAGGCCCGGTAGCGCGCTGTAATGGGGGCGCCCTTGGCAAGCTTGCTGAAATTGCCGATCAGGAACGCAGTGTTGCGCTCGTAAAGCTCGGTCAGCGCTTCCACCGCCTTGCCCGGATCATCGAAGGTCCGCGGCTGAAACGGACTGGGGGAGGAGATGTCGAGGGGTGAAAAGGGAGAGATTCTGTTGCTCATGCGCCATTATAGAGTGTCGTTAGTTACAAGCAAACGACGTTGCATGAGGCGGGCCGGATTCTCGCAGCTATTTTTGCGTGCACATCGAGAGTTCTGCCGCACCGCGGCTACTACGCGTCACACGCGGAGACATTCCATTACTGTACAGTCGTGCAGTAAGGGGTGCCGGTCTGCAGGCAAGTGAAGCTTGCCCCGAAATGCGACTGCGCACCGCTACGGCCCGCATGCTCCACCGCAACCGAGAAGCTGAATGCAAAGACGGCGGCAAACAGCATGATAACAACAAAGCGCCGTGCGATAATCATCGAGTCCATGTTCCTGGCCCTACCAGTGCCCTATACTGGACATTGTTTTGCCATGGTCAGGCTGAACAGGTGCTGAGATACCGGTTCATCCGGCGTTCAGAAATATTACCGGTTTCGAATGGTCGCCCGCCTTTATCCGCAGGCAAATAACAAAAGACCTGCCGGCTGATAGCGGGCAGGCCTGACATGCATTTTGTAAGAGGCAAACGCCTTTTTAAAGTCTCGTCCAGGTCTGCGATTTGCAGAATACCTTCAGCACGCAGCCCTTCATCCTCACGCTATTGCCGCTCACGGTGCCGGAACCGCTATAGGTCTTATCTTCGGAGGGATCTGTCAGCTCGCCTGTATAGCTGCCGCCCTTGCCCTGCATCTTGCCGATCTGCTTGCCGGCATATTTTCCGGTCTTCAGCGTTACGCAGTAGCTGTCCGCACAAGGCATGATGGCGGCGGTATCGCCCTCGACGGTTTTCCAGTTGCCGACGATCGGCTCTTCGGCAAAGGCCGCGCTCGCGCTCAGCAGCAGCGCGGCAGCAAGAATGGTGGCACGGATCATGATG
>JBCNPI010000364.1:0-5779 GCA_039593415.1 Rhizobium sp.
CGGCATAGATCCAGGCGAAAAGTGCCAGGGAAAGAGCTGCCAGGGTCGCCGCCAGGCGCTCTACAGCGCCGCGTGTCATATGTGACACGCGAAGGTCGCTGTAGCACTTTTAATCTGCTGTATAATTTTATCCTTAAATCGATCAGGATTTAAGGAATTATGCAGTAGGGACCTGGCGTTGCCCTGAGCGCAATCCGCCATCGATCAGCCGCCTGCGCCCGGATAGTTCGGGCTTTCGCGGGTGATCGTAACGTCATGAGCATGGCTTTCGCGCAGGCCCGCACCCGAGATGCGCACGAAGGTCGCGCGCTCCTGGAAGGACTTGAGATCGGCGCCACCGACATAGCCCATGGCAGCCTTGAGGCCGCCTGCGAGCTGATGCAGCACGCCGGAGACGGAGCCCTTGTAGGGAACCTGACCTTCGATGCCTTCCGGTACGAGCTTCAGCGTGTCGCGGACCTCGGCCTGGAAATAGCGATCGGCCGAGCCGCGCGCCATGGCGCCAACCGAGCCCATGCCGCGATAGGCCTTGAAGGAGCGGCCCTGATACAGATAGACCTCGCCCGGGCTTTCATCCGTGCCGGCCAGGAGCGAGCCGATCATGGCGGCGGATGCGCCGGCGGCAATCGCCTTTGCCAGATCGCCGGAGAACTTGATGCCGCCATCGGCGATGACGGGGATGTTCTGGTCCTGCGCTGCCTGCACCGCCGACATGATGGCTGCCAGCTGCGGTACGCCGACACCGGCGACGATGCGGGTCGTGCAGATGGAGCCGGGGCCGATACCGACCTTGACGGCGTCGGCGCCGGCATCGATCAGCGCCCGCGTGCCGTCATAGGTGGCGACATTGCCGGCCATGATGCGGACCGAGTTGGAAAGCTTCTTGACACGGGTGACGGCATCGAGAACGCGCTGCGAGTGACCGTGGGCGGTATCGACGACAAGAAGGTCCACGCCGGCTTCGATCAGGCGCTCGGCGCGTTCGAAGCCGTCATCGCCGACGCTGATGGCGGCAGCGGCACGCAGGCGGCCCTGCGCATCCTTCGAAGCGTTCGGGTTGAGCTGCGACTTTTCGATATCCTTGACCGTGATCAGGCCGACCAGACGGCTATCGCCGTCGATAACCAGCAGCTTTTCGATGCGGTGCTTGTGCAGCAGGCGCTTGGCCTCGTGCTGCTGGACGCTGTCCGTGACCGTGACCAGATTCTCGCGAGTCATCAGCTCGTAGATCTTCTGCGAGGGGTCGGAGGCGAAGCGGACATCGCGGTTGGTGAGGATGCCGACGAGACGATGCGACTTTTCGACTACCGGGATGCCCGAAATGCCATGGGCCCTCATCAAGGCAAGAGCTTCGGCAAGCGTTGCGTCCGGACCGATGGTGACCGGATTGATCACCATGCCGCTTTCGAACTTCTTGACCTGGCGGACCTCTTCGGCCTGCTGCACCGGCGTCAGATTGCGGTGGATAACGCCCATGCCGCCGGCCTGAGCCATCGCGATCGCAAGGCGGCTTTCCGTCACCGTGTCCATGGCGGCGGAGAGGATCGGCAGGTTGAGCTCGATGTCCTGGGCGATTCGGGTGGCAATGTTCGTCTGGCCGGGCATGACCTCGGAGTGTCCCGGCTGCAGGAGCACGTCGTCGAATGTCAGAGCATCCAACCCGGTTGACGTTTCAATGATGCGTGCCATGGCCAATTCCTTCGTCTGTGAAAAACAGGAAAGCCCGGAACGAATCGTCTACCGGGCGATCTTGCAAGTGTTGCTTGGAAGTTGGCGAGGGCTGGTAACACGTCTATGACAGGAAGGGAATAGAAAAAACGATGGGCAGATATGCCGGCCGCGCAAGCTTCTTCTCAGTCCCTCAATTATCAAACGTCAAGCTGATAGGTTTTCGGAACGTAGCGGAAGCCTTCCGGCTGCTTTTCAACGAAGCCGACGGCGGGGAAAGGCATGTGGAAGCCGAGGAAGGGAATGCGGTCCGCGGCAATCATGTCGAAGATGCGGCGGCGGGTCTTTGCGGCCTGCGCCTTGTCCAAATCGAAACGCACTTCCCAGTCCGGACGGCCGAGCGACAGGATGTAATGATTGGCGGTGTCGCCGGTCATGACAAGCTGCCTGCCGTCCGATTCGAGATGGAAGACGAGATGGCCGGGTGTGTGGCCCGGAGCCAGCATGGCGGTCATGCCACTGACGACGCGGTCGCCATCCTTCAGGAAAGTCATCTTTTCGGCGAAGGGCACGACATTGGCGAGCACGGCCTTGTGGCCGCCTTCCGCCGGCGTCCCCTGGCGCGCCGTGTCGGTCCAAAACCCATATTCGATCTCGCCGGCGACATAGCGGGCGTTCGGAAATGCAGGACCGCTCTCCTCCATCAACCCGTTGATGTGATCGCCATGCAGATGTGTGAGCGCGACGACGGTCACCTGCTCCGGCATATAGCCGGCAGCCTTCAGTCCCTCGCGAAAGCGGCCGAGGCCACGGGCACGGCCGGCTGCACCAAAGCCCGTATCGACGACGATCACGTCGGAGCCGTTATCGATGATGGCCGGCGTATAACTGTTGACGAGTTTTTCCGTCGGCAGGAAATTCTGTTCCAGCAACTTGCGGACGGTGTCGGGCGTCTGGTTCGAACCGAAGGTCTCCCAGGGATTGTCCATGATGGTGGCGCCGTCCTTGACGGCAGTGATAGTGCAGGATCCCAATTTGAACTGGTGCGTATCCGGGGGCAGGACGGCAGTCATGAACTCACTCCTTGTGTTGATGCACAGCGTAAGCTGCGCCTATCGTCGCCGGCAGCCGCAACGGCCCGGAAGATCGCGGTCCTCGGCCGGAATTTTGGTCATGACAAGACAATCCGAATCCGCTAATAGACCGGACGACGTTTTATGCGCTTAGCATTTCCATGCTCTTAGCATATGTCAATCCTGCGACGCGTTCCGTGTGGCAATGGACATCACGAAGACGTGATCCTGAAGCCTTCACGGAGCAAAATCCGGGATTGGCAGCAGCCTCGCATAGGACTACAGACCGGCTGATCGCGCCCTGAGCGGCAGCCTTCCCGAAGACAGACCTATCAAGGCGGATGCCTATGAATCGCATCGTTCCGTTGATCCTCGCCGTCGCACTCTTCATGGAACAGATGGATTCCACGGTTATCGCCACAGCGCTGCCGGCGATCGCCAACGACCTCCATGTCGGTCCGATCACGCTGAAGCTGGCGCTGACCTCCTACATGGTGTCGCTTGCAGTGTTCATCCCGATCAGCGGCTGGATGGCGGATCGCTTCGGCGCGAAGAACATTTTCCGCGTCGCCATCTGTGTCTTCGTCATCGGTTCCATCATGTGCGCCTTTTCGGGGGGCCTGCTGGAATTCGTCTTCGCCCGCTTCCTGCAGGGCGTCGGCGGTTCGATGATGACGCCGGTCGGGCGCCTTGTGCTGGTGCGCACCACGCAGAAGAGCGATCTGGTTTCGGCCATGGCGCTGCTTTCCATTCCTGCACTGGTCGGCCCGCTCGCCGGTCCGCCGCTCGGCGGCTTCATCACCACCTACGCCTCCTGGCACTGGATCTTCCTGATCAACGTGCCTGTCGGCATCCTAGGCGTGATCTTGGCGTCAATCTTCCTGCCCGAAGTGGAGGCGACCAAGCCACCGAAGCTCGATGTCATCGGCTTTCTGCTGACATCATTCGCCGCCTCCGGCGTTGTCTTCGGCATGTCCGTCATCAGTCTGCCGGCCTTGCCGCCGATCGTCGGCATTTCTGCCGTCGTCATCGGCTTTGTCTGCGGCTTCCTCTACATAGGCCATGCGCGCCGGCATCCGGCACCTATCCTCGACCTGTCGCTGCTGAAGAATGCGACCTTCCGCGCCTCGGTGACCGGCGGCACGCTGTTTCGTATCTGCATCGGCGCCATGCCCTTCCTGACGCCGCTGATGCTGCAGCTCGGCTTCGGTCTCAATCCGTTTCAGTCCGGCCTCATCACCTTTGCCGGCGCGATCGGCGCGATTTCCACCAAGTTCATCGCCCGCCGCGTCTTCACCGCCGTCGGCTTCAAGGCAGCACTGCTTTCGGCGGCAGCCATTACGACCATCACCACGATCTGCACCGGCTTTTTCCAGCCCTGGACGTCGCATCTCATCATCGTCGGCATCCTGCTGATCGGCGGCTTCTCTCGCTCGTTCTTCTTCACCGGCATCAATGCGCTCGCCTTCGCTGACATCAGCGACAAGCAAGCAAGCCAGGCAACCTCGATGAGCTCCGTCATGCAGCAGATCAGCCTTGCGCTCGGTGTGGCCGTCGCTGCCATGATCCTGGAAGCTTCGACTTTCTTCAGTGGTACGGAACTGCAGGTACGCGATTTCCACATCGCCTTCTTCTGTATCTCCGTGCTGACCGTGCTTGCGACCATCCCCTTCATCCGGATGGATCGCAGCGCCGGCGCCATGGTTTCCGGCCACAAGGCTGGTCTCAAGCGTGTGGCGGCACTGCAGCCGCAGGTGCAGCAGCCAGCCGCCAAGTGACGATTCAACCCGTTGCGCGTCAGCCAAGCCGAAGCTCAATGAGGGTTTCGTCAATCGATCGATTGAGGATTGCCGGATTTAGCGCCCGGCGACGGATTGCTCTTCTGCCGTTTCGGCGTCCGGCTTGCGGCCCTTGAAGCCTTTCGCCAGCAGGAACATTTCCACCGACTCGGCTCTGGATGCGCCCGGCTTCACATGAACGACCTGACGGAAATTCTGTTTGAGGAAAGTCAGCAGATCGCGCTCCGTGCCGCCCTGGAAGGTCTTGGCAAGGAAATGCCCGCCTTCCGCCAGCACCTCAACGGCGAAATGCGCCGCGACTTCGCAGAGATGCATGGTGCGCAAGTGATCGGTGCGATGATGACCCGTCGTCGGCGCCGCCATATCGGAGATGACGAGATCCGGCGTGCCGCCGACGGCATCGATCAGCCGCTGCGGCGCCTGCGGGTCAAGGAAATCGAGCTGCAGGATGCTGACGCCGGGGATCGGCGCCATCTCGAGAAAATCGATGGCGGCGACACGGATATCCTCTTCGGTCGAGTCGGTCACCTTGGCGGCGATCTGCGACCAGCTGCCCGGAGCAGCTCCTAGGTCAATGATGCGGCGCGCGCCCTTCAGGATGTGATGCTTCTCGTCGATCTCCAGCAGCTTGAAGGCTGCGCGGGCGCGGTAGCCTTCGAGCTGGGCGCGCTGCACATAGGGATCGTTGATATGCCGTTGCAGCCATTGCCGCGACGAAGCCTTCAGCTTCTTTTTCTTGACGCGCTGGCCGAGCTTGCGGCCCGTGCGGTTGCCGGCGATGGTTGGCTTTGTCACGTCTGCGGCCCCTTCATATCCCTCGGTCGATGACCCCTGCGCGAGCGGCCCCGCCGCCACACGCCGTCGTCTGCCATCATATCGGTCAGCAATCCCTCGCGCAGACCGCGATCGGCAACGCGCATGCGCGGGCTCGGCCAGCGGCGGCGGATCGCCTCCAGAATAGCGCATCCGGCCAGAACCAGATCGGCGCGGTCCGGCCCGATGCAGGGATTGGCGGCGCGGCCGGCAAAATCCCAGGACAGCAGCTTGGCCTGCATTACGCTCACCTCATCGTCCGAAAGCCAGACGCCATCGACCCGGCGTCGATCGTAGCGCGGCAGATCGAGATGGACGCCGGCAAGTGTCGTTACCGTGCCCGAAGTGCCGATCAGATGAAAATCGCCGCTGTCGCGCGCGGCGCCGTGCACCGGCGGGCAATCGAAACGCTCGAGCATGCGTTCG
>JBCNPI010000365.1:0-5743 GCA_039593415.1 Rhizobium sp.
TGGCAACATTCCCGTTGCCGGCGCCGATCGTCTGGTGCTGACGAGCCATATCGCCATTCAGGATCTTCTGGCGCTCGGCCGCTTTCTGCTGCTGCCGGAAGACGATCTTTCGCTCTGCGCCCTGCTGAAAAGCCCGTTATTCGACCTGAGCGAAGAGGATGTCTTTGCCGTTGCCGCCTATCGCGATGACGAGGAAAGCGTCTGGAGCCACCTGCGGAGATTTGCCGCAGATGGTCATGAACGCTTCCACCAAGTGGTCGAACGGCTGAGAACCTTCCTTGCCTTGTCGAAGAGCCTTCCTGTCCATGACTTCTACGCGCGCGTGCTCGGCAGCTTCGGCGGCCGACGCCAGTTTCTGGCGCGGCTCGGCACTGAGGTCAGCGATATCCTCGACGAATTCCTGACTTTCACGCTCGATCATGAAACGAGCGGCCTGCCAGGCCTGCAATCCTTCATCTCGACGTTGGAGCTGGAAGCGCCGACGGTCAAGCGCGAGCAGGACAAGGGCCGCAACGAGGTGCGGATCATGACGGTACACGCCTCGAAAGGGCTGGAGGCGCCGATCGTCTTCCTCGTCGATGGCGGCGGCAAGGCCTTCACCCATACGCATCTGCCGAAGCTGCGGCTGATCGAAACCGGCAGAGACGAGATCCCGCTACCGGTCTGGGTGCCGGTGTCGGCGCTCGCCAATTCGCTGACGCAGGCCGACACAGTGCGGCTGCAGGCGCTGGCGGAGGAGGAATATCGCCGGCTGCTCTATGTCGGCATGACGCGCGCCGCCGACCGCCTGATCATTTGCGGCTACCGCGGCATCCGAGAAAATACCGATACCTGGCACGCCATGATTTCCGCGGCGCTGCGCGCGGCCGAGCTGCATTGCACGCAGAAGACCTTCTCCGGCCCCGATGGAGACTGGCAGGGCTTGAGCTGGCGGGTTGCCCAGGTCCAGCTCGAATTCGAGACTGCAAGGGAGCATGAAAAGCGCTCTGAACGCTCTAGCCTACCCGACAGCCTCAGCCGCCCGCTGCCGCCGCAAAGAAGCCTGCCGCGGCCACTCAGCCCCTCCGGCATCGGCACCGTCATCGATGAGGAAGCCGACGATCTGCTGGTGACTTCGGCGCTCTTCGGCGAGAAGTCGAAATCCGACCGCGCCCTTCAAAAGGGCCGCTTCATCCATCGAATGCTGCAGACCTTGCCTGAGATCGCGCCCGAGGAGCGGGCCGATGCCGCTCGGCGCTATGCCGAGCGGGCCGCGCGCTTCTGGCCGCAGGCTGAGCAAGAGGCGCTGGTGAAGTCCGTCATGGCGCTGCTGTCGCACCCGGATCTGCAAGGCACGTTCAGCACGCATGCGCAGGCGGAGGTCTCGATCATGGGCACACTTAAGCTCGGCAGCCAATCCTATGCCGTCTCCGGCCGCATCGACCGGCTGGCCGACCTGGACGATCGCGTCGTTATTCTCGACTATAAGACGAATCGCGTGCCGCCCGGCGAGGAAAGCAGCATTCCCTTCGCGCACAAAGCCCAGCTTGCCATCTATCGGGAAATCCTTTCGCCGCTTTATCCGGGAAAGCGGGTCGACTGCATGCTGGTCTATACCGAAAATGCGTCGATCTACACGCTGTCCGACAGGGCGCTTGCATCGGCGCTTGCGGAGCTCGAGACAAAGTGAAATACCAAATATTGACATATGGGCACCGCACCATCACATATCTAGCAACCCGCAAATCCTGGTAAGGAGCAGCCTATGGCTACCGTTAAAGTCGATACCTCCAACTTCGCCACCGAAGTGCTGCAGTCTGCAGAGCCTGTCGTCGTTGATTTCTGGGCCGAATGGTGCGGTCCGTGCAAGATGATCGCTCCGGCTCTCGAAGAACTCGCAGTGCAGTTCGAAGGCAAGGTCAAGGTTGCCAAGCTCAACATCGACGAAAACCCGGAACTGGCCGCCCAGTTCGGCGTTCGCTCGATCCCGACGCTTGCAATGTTCAAGGCCGGCGAAGTCGCCGACATCAAGGTCGGCGCTGCCCCCAAGACGGCCCTGCAGAACTGGATCTCCAGCGCAGCCTGATCGGTATCGATCGCATGGAACAAGAGCCCCGCTTCGGCGGGGTTTTTTGTTGGTCCGGAGAGAGCGGGCTATCCTCGCCCTTCGACGCTTCGCACCTCAGGGCGAGGATGGAGCAGGCTCGTCGCCATGGCAACCCAGAGGCAACGAAGAATGAACCCGTAGCGCCTGGGCGCAACGGTCAGCCTTCATGCTGAGGGGGCCGCAGGCCGTCTCGAAGCACGAGGGCGGGTGGTTGACCACCCGACCAGAATCACCGCGGCGGTGTGCCGTTGTCGGCAAGGACATCGCCGACCAGATAGAGGGAGCCGCCGATCAGGATGCGTGGTGCGGGCGAATTCGACCCTGAGACGGCCTTGATCGCATCCAGCGCCTCAACGACATCAGACATGGGCTCGGCAATAAGACCGGCGTCATAGGCGGCATTCGCCAGGATGACTGGATCGACCATGGCTTCGCTGCCCCGGATCGGCACGCAATAGACTTTCTCAGCAAGACCGGCAAAAGCCTTGAAGTATCCCACAGGGTCCTTGGTGTTGATCATACCTACGATCAGGAACAGCGGCCGCGGCTGACGCTCCTCGAAATTCGCCATGGCTTCGGCAATGACTTCGCCAGCGCCGGGATTGTGGCCGCCATCGACCCAGATCTCCGAGCGCTCGGGCGCATGCTGCATCAGCTCGCCTTCCGTCAGCCGCTGCAGGCGTCCCGGCCATTCGACCGAGGTCATCGCCTCTTCCATCATCGCTTCGGTGACGACGAAGCCGGCGGCCTTGACCGCACGGATGGCGGCAGCGGCATTGCCATATTGATGGCGGCCGGGCAAGCGCGGTAGCGGCAGGTCGGCAAGACCGAACTCATCCTGATAGACTAGCTTGCCGTATTCCTCGTGAGCGGAGAAATCCTGGCCGAAGACCGCAGTCGGGCAACGGAGCCGCTCCGCCGTCGAGATCAGCACGTCCAGTGCCGCATCATATTCCTGGTGGCCGATGACGACCGAATGGCCCGGTTTCATGATACCGGCCTTTTCGGCGGCGATCAGCTCGACGCGGTCGCCGAGATAGGGCTGGTGATCGAGCGAAATCGGCATGATGACCGAGACAGCCGGGTCGGACATGACATTGGTGGCATCGAACCGGCCGCCAAGGCCGACCTCGATAACAGCCGCATCGGCCGGATGCTCGGCAAAAAGGAGGAAGGTCGCCGCCGTCAGGATCTCGAATACGGTGATCTTCTGCCCGTCATTTGCCTTGGCGATGCGTCTCAGAGCATCGGCAAACACGGCATCGTCGACGAGCCTGCCGCGGCCGCCCTTGACGCCGATGCGGTAGCGCTCATGCCAATTGACCAGATGCGGCGAGGTATGGACGTGCACGCTATAGCCGCCGGCCTCGAGGAGGGCACGGCAAAAGGCCGTCACAGACCCCTTGCCATTGGTGCCGGCGACATGGATCACCGGCGGCAATTTCTGATGAGGGTTGCCGAGGGCATCGAGCAGCCGGGTTATTCTCTCCAGGGAAAGGTCGAAGCCCTTGGGATGCAACCCCATGAGCTTCTCGATCTCGCGTGCTGCCTCGCTCATTGCGGACTGATCCATAGACGTCATCCCGCACCTCCGCCTGTCGGCAATCGATGATGTCAGGCGCTCGCTGCTATCGCCAGTGCCGCGCCGTTTTTGCTCTTCACCGACACGTCATTTGCCGGCGCCTTCGTCAGAATCTTCAGAAGCGTCGCCAGAGTGTCGGGAATGTCGTGACGCTTGACGACCATGTCCACCATGCCGTGCTCCAGCAGGTATTCCGAGGTCTGGAAGCCCTCGGGTAGCTTTTCGCGCAACGTCTGCTCGATTACGCGTTTGCCGGCAAAGCCGATTTCCGCGCCCGGTTCAGCCAGATGAATATCGCCCAGCATGGCATAGGAGGCCGTGACACCGCCGGTCGTCGGGTTGGTCAAAACCACGACGTAGGGCTGGCCGGCTTCCTTCAGCATGTCCACGGCAACTGTCGTGCGCGGCAGCTGCATCAGCGACAGGATGCCTTCCTGCATGCGAGCGCCGCCCGAAGCCGGGAACATGACCAGCGGGCACTTTTCGGCGATGGCACGCTCGAAAGCCTTCACGATGGCTTCGCCGGCAGCCATGCCGAGCGAACCGCCGATGAAGTTGAATTCATGTACGACGGCTACGAGCTTCAGGCCGCGAACCTTGCCGAGGCCGGCAAGGATCGTATCCTCCTGCTCGGTCTTCAAGCGGCTGTCCTTGAGGCGGTCGGTATATTTCTTCGAGTCGCGGAACTTCAACGGGTCCTGCGCGACCTTCGGCTGCGGCAGGGCTTCGTATTCGCCGTTGTCGAATAGATCGGCAAGGCGAGCCTTGGCCGGCATCTTCATATGGAAACCGGAAGCGGGGATGACCCACTTGTTCTCTTCCAGATCCTTATGGAAGACCATTTCGCCCGTTTCCGGGCACTTGATCCAGAGATTCTCCGGAACCTCGCGACGGCCCAGCATGGAATTGATCCGCGGGCGGACGTAGTTCGTGATCCAGTTCAATTCGAAACTCCTAATCGACCGAATGTATCGATAACCCAGACGTCACCAAATGCCCATAGGGCTTTTCCCTCAATCCGCAGGGGATTGATGAGAGGCCTATATGGGAAAACTATTCGGCGGCAACAAGGCGGGCGGAACGGGTGCCTGTCGATAGGCCGCGCACCAGGGTCGCCACGGCCTGGATGGTATCGGCGGTCGCCTTGCCGTCCTTGGTGAGACTGGTGGCGATCTGATTGACGATCGCGGTGCCGACGACGACGCCGTCAGCGGCAGCGCCGATCAGCTTGGCATGCTCGGCCGTCTTGACGCCGAAACCGACGCAGACGGGCAGCTCGGTGTGCTGCTTGATGCGCTTGACAGCGCCCGACACCAGCGATGGGTCCGGCAGGGCCGAACCGGTGATGCCGTTCATCGAGACGTAATAGACGAAGCCAGTCGTATTCTTCAGAACCGTCGGCAGGCGCTTGTCGTCGGTGGTCGGCGTGGCCAGGCGGATGAAGTTGATGCCCTTGCGGATCGCCGGAATGCAGAGCTCGTCATCCATTTCCGGCGGCAGATCGACGACGATCAGGCCGTCGATGCCGGCGGCCAATGCATCGTCTAGGAACTTTTCGACACCGTAGATATAGATCGGATTGTAGTAGCCCATCATCACGATCGGTGTACCGGCATCGACCTTGCGGAAATCGGCGGCGAGCTGCAGCGTCTTCTTCAGCGTCTGGCCGGCCTTCAAGGCGCGCTGGCCGGCAAGCTGGATCGCCGGGCCGTCGGCCATCGGATCGGAAAAAGGCATGCCGAGCTCAATGACGTCGGCGCCGGCTTCCGGCAGCGCCTTCATGATGCCGAGCGAGGTCTCGTAATCGGGATCGCCGCCCATGAAATAGGTGACGAGTGCCGGGCGGCCTTCAGCCTTCAAAGCGGCGAAGCGTTTGTCCATACGTGCGGTCATGGCGTCTAACTCACATTCCCAGAATCTTGCCGACGGTGAAGATGTCCTTGTCGCCGCGGCCGGAGAGGTTCATCAGGATGATCTCGTCCTTGCCCATCTTCGGGGCGCGCTTGATCACTTCGGCGAGCGCATGGCTCGGCTCGAGCGCCGGAATGATGCCTTCAAGGCGCGTTAGCATCTGG
>JBCNPI010000366.1:0-5683 GCA_039593415.1 Rhizobium sp.
TTGTCGGATTGCCGACGCCCCTTCCAATCCATAGCGCACCTCCTGGCGATGCCCAAAACCAAAGTCCCTTGAGGCATTTATATATCCAGGAAGAGCAACAATGCCAGTTGGGTATCGACAGAACATCAGCTTAAACGGCGACGCCGCCATAATTCTTTAGACATTTGCCATAGAAGCGCGCCGGCTATACCTGTCACGATCAGAAGCGGTGCTATTTCGTCACCCTTGAACGCCACTTCGTTCATGATGCGGCCGGGAAGGAAAGTAAAAGCGCCCGCACCGACGATCCCTCCCAGGTAGAGGCCTCTGACGCTGCGCTTGTGCGCCTCGATATTGCGCCTGCGGGCATTCGCGATCGCTCCCCAGCAACCGAAGAGAACCAATATGGAGAGCAGGTGGATGGGGCTGAAACCGTGGAACATATTGATCTGATGGATGAAGAAGCTCGACAGCGCCGTGACGACCATCAGAGCCAGCCATATCTTGCCAAGCAGGCGATGCCGTGGCGTTCCTTTTGGCCAGGCAAGGAGATAGGCTCCCAGCAAGGCGGCCGGAATGACCGCCGCGACATGAATCTGGATTGCGATTGGGGCATTAAGAAGCGGCTCGAAAGTCATGATCCGTATCCGATTGAGTTTGTCGAGCCTTTCCGTGATACTGCTGTTCTCTCAATCGAAATTGCTTGGAAAAACGGGAAAATTCGTGGATCACACCTTTCTGCAATCCACGCTTCGCGAATTGCAGGCCGCCTGGCGCTCGCCGCGGCTCTGGGCAACCTTCCTGGCGATCGTCCTGATCTTCGCCATAACCGGCCCCTACGGCACGCTTGCTCGGCTGATGCTCGGTCCGCGCTTCGGCTATTGGCTCCTCCTTCAGGCCGTGGCCTGGTCCGTCGCGATCGTCTTTTCCATCGCCGCCGAAATCCTCCTGCGCGGGCGTGTGGCGAGCATGTTCGCCCGCATGATGATTGGTTCGATCGCCGCCGCATTGCCGATCGGCTTCGGCATCTCAGTCGTCAACTTCGCATTTTTCGGAACAACGCCCACGGTGGCCGACAGCCTGCATCAATCGCTTGGCGCAATACCGCTTTGTATTCTCTTCTGCATTTTGTCCTATCTGACAATGCATCGGCAGATAGCAGTCGCGGGATCGGACCTCGCGGAGACGAAAACAACGGCTATCGCAACAGGCGATATGCTCGCAGCAACCGAGATTCGCCTGCGGACACCGCAGCCGCCGATCCTCTCACGCTTGAAACCGGAAAACCGGGGAGCGCTGGTAAGGCTCACGGTTTGCGATCACTATACCGAGGTCGTAACGACACGCGGTCGCGAACTCGTCCTGCTGCGCTTTGGCGATGCTCTGACGGAAATCGGCAATATCGACGGCATGCGCGTGCATCGATCCCATTGGGTTGCGGCCGAACATGTCGCCCGCCTGAAACGCGACAACGGCAAGCTTTTCGTCATCGCGCGCGATGGAGCGGCGGTGCCCGTCAGCCGCTCCTACGTCGAGGCCGTTCGGCATCGTTTCGGCTAATGTGGCCAAAGCCTGCAGAATTCATGTCGATTCCGCCATTTATGGGGTTCCGTTTACAAATACATTTGCCTATAAGCCGCTTCTAGCCTGAAAATATTTGCCCATGCGCCCCCGGCCGGTGATCTCCCACCCTGGCCGGTTTTTCGCGCAACGAAAAAACGGATGAGAGCCCATGCCGAAGCGCCAAGATATCAAATCGATCCTCATTATCGGTGCAGGACCGATTGTTATCGGGCAGGCTTGCGAATTCGATTATTCCGGCACGCAGGCCTGTAAGGCCCTTCGGGAGGAAGGCTACCGCGTCATCCTCGTCAACTCCAACCCCGCAACGATCATGACCGATCCGGGGCTGGCGGACGCGACCTATGTCGAGCCTATCACGCCTGAGGTCGTCGCCAAGATCATCGCCAAGGAGCGCCCGGACGCGCTGCTGCCGACCATGGGCGGCCAGACCGCGCTCAATACCGCGCTTTCGCTGAAGCGCATGGGCGTGCTGGATCGCTACAATGTCGAGATGATCGGCGCGAAGCCTGCCGCGATCGACATGGCCGAGGACCGCGCGCTCTTCCGCGAAGCCATGGCCCGCATCGGCCTTGAAACGCCGCGCTCGATGCTGGCAAACGCCACCGACATCAAGGATGCCGACCGCAAGACCCACGAGGCCGAACGCAGCAAGCTCAAAGCATCGCTTTCCGGCGCCGAACTCGACAAGGCGCTCGACGAACTTGAAAACCAGTGGAACCTGGGCGAAAGCGACCGCAAGCAGCGCTATATGAGCCATGCCATGGCGATTGCCGCTCAGGCGCTCGACCATGTCGGCCTGCCCGCCATCATCCGCCCTTCCTTCACGCTCGGCGGCACCGGCGGCGGCATAGCCTATAACCGCTCGGAATTCTTCGAGATCGTTGGCGGCGGCCTCGATGCCTCGCCGACCACGGAAGTCCTGATCGAAGAATCGGTTCTCGGCTGGAAGGAGTATGAGATGGAAGTCGTCCGCGACAAGGCGGACAACTGCATCATCATCTGCTCCATCGAAAACATCGACCCGATGGGCGTCCATACCGGCGACTCGATCACCGTCGCGCCGGCGCTGACGCTGACGGACAAAGAATACCAGATCATGCGTAACGCCTCGATCGCGGTTCTGCGCGAAATCGGTGTCGAAACCGGCGGCTCGAACGTGCAGTTTGCCGTCAATCCGCAGGATGGCCGTCTCGTGGTCATCGAAATGAACCCGCGCGTATCGCGCTCTTCCGCTCTTGCGTCGAAGGCCACCGGCTTCCCGATCGCCAAGGTCGCGGCCAAGCTCGCCGTCGGCTACACGCTGGACGAACTGGAAAACGACATCACCGGCGGCGCGACCCCGGCCTCCTTCGAACCGTCGATCGACTACGTCGTTACCAAGATCCCGCGTTTCGCCTTCGAGAAATTCCCCGGCGCCTCCCCGGTTCTGACCACGGCGATGAAGTCCGTCGGCGAAGTCATGGCGATCGGACGCACCTTCGCGGAATCGCTGCAAAAGGCGTTGCGCGGCCTCGAAACCGGCCTGACAGGCCTGGATGAGATCGAGATCCCCGGCATCGAGGAAGGCGAAGGCAGCCAGAATGCCATTCGCGCCGCCATCGGCACGCCGACGCCTGACCGCCTGCGTATGGTGGCACAGGCGCTGCGCCAGGGCATGAGCATCGAAGAAGTGCATGAAGGCTGCAAGATCGATCCGTGGTTCCTCGAGCAGTTGAAGAATATCGTCGACATGGAAGTCCGCATCCGCGAGCATGGTCTGCCTGAGGATGCCGCCAATCTGCGCATGCTGAAGGCCATGGGCTTCTCCGACGCACGTCTCGCGACGCTGACTGGAAAGCGACCGAAGCAAGTGGCCGAACTCCGGAATTCGCTGGATGTCCGCCCGGTCTTCAAGCGTATCGACACCTGCGCCGCCGAATTCGCTTCGCCGACCGCCTATATGTATTCGACCTATGAGACGCCCTTCGTCGGCGCTGCTCGTTCCGAAGCCCAGGTTTCCGACCGCAAGAAGGTCGTCATCCTCGGCGGCGGCCCGAATCGCATCGGCCAGGGCATCGAATTCGACTATTGCTGCTGCCATGCCGCCTTCGCCCTGAAGGATGCAGGCTATGAAGCGATCATGATCAACTGCAACCCGGAGACAGTCTCGACAGACTACGATACCTCCGACCGGCTCTATTTCGAGCCGCTGACGGCGGAAGACGTGATCGAAATCCTGAAGGCGGAACAGCAAAGCGGCGAAGTCGTCGGTGTCATCGTCCAGTTCGGCGGCCAGACGCCGCTGAAGCTCGCCGAAGCGCTTGAGAAGAATGGCATTCCGATCCTCGGCACAGCTCCGGACGCGATCGATCTTGCCGAAGACCGCGACCGCTTCCAGAAACTTTTGATGAAGCTCGATCTCAACCAGCCGAACAACGGCATTGCCTACTCCGTCGAACAGGCACGCCTCGTCGCCTCCGAAATCGGCTTCCCACTGGTCGTGCGCCCGTCCTACGTTCTCGGCGGCCGCGCCATGCAGATCATCCATTCGGAAGGCCAGTTGCAGGGCTATCTCCTCGACACGGTTCCGGAATTGGTGCCGGAAGACATCAAGCAGCGCTATCCGAACGACAAGACCGGCCAGATCAACACGCTGCTCGGCAAGAACCCGCTGCTGTTCGACAGTTATCTGACGAACGCCATCGAAGTCGACGTCGATTGCCTGTCCGACGGCACCGACGTCTATGTCGCCGGCATCATGGAACACATCGAAGAGGCCGGCATCCATTCGGGCGACTCCGCCTGCTCGCTGCCCCCTCGCACGCTCTCTCCGGCCATGATCGACGAGCTGGAACGCCAGGCGAAAGCCATGGCCAAGGCTCTGAACGTCGGCGGCCTGATGAACGTGCAGTTCGCCATCAAGGACGACACGGTCTACGTGCTCGAAGTCAACCCGCGCGCCTCGCGTACGGTGCCCTTCGTCGCCAAGACCATCGGTGCGCCGATCGCCAAGATCGCTGCTCGCGTCATGGCCGGCGAGAAGCTGGATGCGACCTTCGCGGCCTATGGCGAAAAGCCCGATCCGCGCAAGCTGAAGCATATCGCCGTCAAGGAAGCCGTCTTCCCCTTCGCCCGTTTCCCCGGCGTCGACACTCTCCTCGGGCCGGAAATGCGCTCGACCGGCGAAGTCATCGGCCTCGATACGGATTTCGCGCTCGCCTTCGCCAAGTCCCAGCTCGGCGCCGGCGTGGAATTGCCGCGTGACGGAACGGTGTTCGTCTCGGTCCGCGACGATGACAAGCCGCGCGTGCTGCCCGCCATCCGCATGCTGGTCGAACAGGGCTTCAAGGTGCTCGCAACCGGCGGAACGCAGCGCTTCCTCGCTGAAAACGGCATAGAGGCGGCCAAGATCAACAAGGTTCTTGAGGGACGTCCGCATATCGAGGACGCGATCCGCAACCGTCAGGTCCAGCTTGTCATCAACACGACCGACAGCAACAAGGCGATCTCGGATTCGAAGTCGCTTCGCCGCGCGACGCTGATGCAGAAAGTGCCCTACTATACCACCATGGCCGGTGCCGAAGCAGCCGCCATGGCGATCAAGGCTCTGAAGGCCGGAAATCTCGAAGTCCAGCCGCTGCAGAGCTACTTCTGAGGATCACGATCCGGGTCACGGTGAACGCGGCAACGATAGCCAGCTCATATTCATCGTGACGCCCCGGCACACGGCGCAGCAAGCGTCGAAACGCCTCGCCGCCGAGGACTGGCGGCGGTGTTCGTGTCTCCGTGACTGGGGAGCCGCACTCCTTAAAGCATCGAATTTTCTGGAAATCGGCGGTCGCAATCTGCTATAGATGACAAAATAATGGCTCTACTGGTTCCGAAGTACCGCTTCGGAACCTGTTTTCTTTTGTGTGTGCGGAAGAGCAGCGCTGGGAGTGAAGGACAAGGCAAATGGTTGAAAAGGTACCGATGACACAGAACGGGTTCGTCAAGCTGCAGGAAGAACTGCGCTGGCGTCAGCAGGAAGAGCGCCCGCGAATCATCGAGGCAATTGCGGAAGCACGCGCCCATGGCGACCTCTCCGAAAATGCCGAGTACCATGCAGCCAAGGAGGCCCAAAGCCACAATGAAGGCCGCA
>JBCNPI010000367.1:0-5647 GCA_039593415.1 Rhizobium sp.
TCTGCTCTTCCGTGTGGATGGCGCGGTCTTCCGCATCGCCGCCGGCGCGTCGCAGCCGCTGCGGGAGCCGAGCCGGATCGCCAGCCTGTTCACGGAGCGCTTCGGCGCCATTCATGACGATCTCGATGTCGGCTACGGCTTCGAGATCGTCCGTCTCAATGTACTTCAGCATGCACCTTTCGATGCAACGCAGAGCGATTTCGTCGGAGAAGGCCGTCAAGATAGTTCGCTTTCAGCCTTTGTCGACCGGGTTGCCGCACGGCTCGGACCGGATTGCCTACAGGGCTTCGAATTGCGGCAGAGCCATATCCCCGAGCGGGCCGTACGGTCGCTGCCGGCCATGACCCTCCTCGCTTCGATGCAGCGCATAGGTAAGCAGGATGCCGGGCATGGCTTCTTCCGTGGCGAGCGGCCGCTGCGGCTGTTTCGCATGCCGGAGCCGATCGAAACCATTGCCGCCGAAGTGCCCGACGGGCCTCCCCGGCAGTTTCGCTGGCGGCGTGTCATGCATCGGGTCCGCCGGGCGGAAGGCCCGGAGCGGCTTTCGGCGGAATGGTGGCTCGAAGAAAAGGAAGAGCCTGCCCGCGATTATTTCCAGATCGAGGATGAAGAAGGCCATCGCTTCTGGCTGTTCCGCAAGGGGCTTTATGGTCGCGGCGGAACGGCGCCGGACTGGTACATGCACGGGGTCTTCGCATGAACGCGCGCCCGAGCTTTCACGAACCCGTATCCTTCTTCGAGATCGGGATGAGAACGAATTTTTCCTTTCTCGAAGGTGCGTCGCATCCGGAGGAAATCGTGGCGCAGGCGGCCATCCTGAAATTGTCCGGATTTGGGATTGCCGACCGCAATTCGGTTGCCGGCGTCGTCAAGGCGCATGCGCATACGAAGGTTCTCTGGGAAAAATATAAGGAGGGCATTGAGAAGAATCTGGAACTTCGAGCGCAGGGCAAACCAGAAAAGCCGCTTCTGAAGCCGGTCCCTTTCCAGCCGGGCGCGCGCCTCGTGTTTTCGGACGGTACGCCTGACATTCTTGCCTATCCGGAAAGCCGAAAGGGCTGGGGGCATCTCTGCCGGCTGCTGAGCGCCGGTAATCTGCGCGGTGAAAAAGGCACATGCATCCTCAGTGAAAGCGACCTCGTGGAATGGGGTGACGAGATGATGTTGGCGCTCGTTCCCCATGCTGAAAATGTCGAAATACCGGAGGAGCAGGCAAAGCTGGAGCAATGCCTGAAGCGGCTCTGGATGCGCTTCGGTCGGAAGTTCCACATGGTCCTGTCGCCGGCCTATGACGGGAGGGACCGGATGGTCTTTGCCACGCTTTCCATCCTGGCGCAGCGCAATGGTGTGCGGCTGATCGCCAGCAACCAGCCGCTCTATCATGCGACCGAGCGCAAGCCGCTTGCCGATATTGTCGTTTCCATCCGCGAGCATGTGCCGATCGCCGAGGCTGGTTTCAAACTGGCAGCGAATGCCGAGCGCTATATGAAGGATGCCACCGAAATGGCGCGCCTCTTTCGGGATTATCCGAAGGCTATCGCCAATACTCAAAAGTTTTTCAGCCGGCTGTCTTTCTCATTGGATGAGTTGAAGCATAATTACCCTGACGAAAGCAATCACGGCGAGCCCGTTGCGGAGACGCTGAGGCGACTGACCTGGGAGGGTGCCAGATGGCGCTTTCCCGAAGGGATTCCTCCAAAGGTCTCGATGCAGATCGAACATGAACTCAAGCTCATCCGGGAGCGGCAATATGAGCCTTATTTCCTCACGGTGCACCGCATCATGGAGTTTGCCCGCAATGCGAATATCTTGTGTCAGGGACGCGGATCGGCCGCCAATTCGACAGTCTGCTATTGCCTCCGGATTACCGAGGTCAATCCGGAAATAACAAACCTGCTTTTCGAGCGCTTCATCTCGACGGAGCGCGAGGAGCCGCCAGACATCGATGTCGATTTCGAGCATGAGAAGCGGGAAGAGGTCATCCAGTTCATCTACAGGCACTACCATAAGGAGCATGCCGGGCTGACGGCGGCGGTCACCAGCTATCGGGCGCGCTCGGCCGGCCGCGAAGTGGCGAAAGCCTTCGGACTGTCGGAGGACGTGCAGTCCGCTCTTGCAAGCGGCGTCTGGGGCTGGTCGACGGAAGAACTATCCGAGCGCGAGGCGAAGATTGCCGGTCTCGATCTCACGAACAAGACGACACAGAACGTCCTTTCCTATGCCTCGACGCTGATGGGATTTCCGCGGCACTTGACCCAGCATGTCGGCGGCTTCGTCATTACCCGGGATCGGCTGGATGAAGTCGTGCCGATCATGCATACGGCGATGGACGATCGCTACATGATCGAGTGGAACAAGGACGATCTCGACAATCTCAACATATTGAAGATCGACGTGCTCGCGCTCGGCATGCTGACCTGCCTTGCCAAGGCTTTCGACCTGCTGCTGCTGCATTACGACGTGAAGAAGCAGCTTGCTGACCTTGGCAGCGGTGAATACCCCGACCGCTTCCCGGTCTATGACATGATCTGCCGCGCCGACACGATCGGCGTTTTCCAGATCGAAAGTCGGGCGCAGATGAGCATGCTGCCGCGTCTGAGGCCCCGCAAATTCTATGATCTGGTTATCGAGGTGGCGATCGTCCGGCCTGGGCCTATTCAGGGCAATATGGTGCATCCCTATCTCAAGCGGCGGGACGACGATCTTCACAATCGGCCGATCGAATATCATCGTCCGGAATTGAAGGCGGTCTTGGAAAGAACATTAGGAGTGCCTCTGTTTCAGGAACAGGCGATGCAGATCGCCATCACCGCGGCCGGCTTTTCTGCGGCCAAGGCCGATCGGCTGCGCCGGTCGATGGCGACGTTCAAGCGGACGGGGAGGGTCGACGAATTCAAGAAGGACCTGGTTTCGGGCATGGTTGCGAATGGCTATCCTCAGGACTTTGCCGAACGCTGTTTCAGCCAGATCGAAGGCTTCGGCGAATATGGTTTCCCTGAAAGCCATGCGGCGTCCTTCGCCCTGCTTGTCTACGCCTCATCCTGGCTCAAGGCCTATTACCCCGATGTCTTTTGTGCGGCGATCCTCAATTCGCAGCCGATGGGCTTCTATGCTCCGGCGCAACTCGTGCGCGATGCACGCGAGCACGGCGTCGAGGTTCGGCCGGTGGATATCAATCGTTCCGACTGGGATTGCCTGCTGGAGAAGACATCTTTCGACCGCAGTTCGGTCGAGCCGCGTCACGCGTCGATGCGCGGGATCATCAAGACTCAATGTGCCGTCCGTCTCGGCTTCCGGCAGGTCAAAGGCCTGTCCGAGGATGAGATGAAGCAGCTTGTCGAGTACCGCGGCGATGGCTACAGATCCGTTCGGGACCTCTGGCTGCGCTCCGGGCTTGCCAAGGCGCAGATCGAGCGCCTGGCGGATGCGGATGCGTTCGGCTCCATAGGCCTCAGCCGCCGTGAGGCCCTTTGGGCGGTGCGGGCGCTCGATGCCGGCAGTGCTGCCGAAAAGCTCCCTCTCTTCGACCTCGGCAACGATCATACGGAGCTGCAGGTCGAGCCGGTGGTTTCTCTGCCGGAAATGCTGCCTGGTGAACAGGTCATCGAGGATTACCGCTATCTGTCGCTATCGCTGAAGGCACATCCGGTTTCCTTCCTACGTGCCGATTTCGCACGGCAGGGAGTCATACAAAGCCGGGATTTGCCCGGTATCGCCAGCGGGCGCATGGTGACGATCGCCGGGCTGGTGCTGGTGCGCCAGCGTCCAGGTTCGGCCAAGGGGGTGATCTTCATGACGCTGGAGGACGAAACCGGCGTGGCCAATGCGATCGTCTGGCGGAAAAAATTCGAGAAATACCGCGCCATTGTGATGGGTGCGCGACTGGTGAAGATCCGCGGCCGACTGCAGAGCGAAAGCGGCGTCATCCATGTGGTGGTCGATCATATCGAGGACATGACCCCGGCGCTCGGTATCCTGCAGCGGGAAGCAAGGCGTTTCGGTATCAACGACCGGGCGGATGAGGCGTTGCGCCCGACCATGGATCACAGGCAGAAGCGGAAGTCCGTCTTTCTGGCACCCTCTTCCGGTGCGGGGGAGCCGGCGGAAGGCCGCAGCCATGGCGCCGAAACGGCGAAAGTCATGCCACGGGGCCGCAATTTCCATTAGATTACGGAGGTCATGCCGGCAAAGGGCTTCGCAGCTCGGCCGGCTGACGAGATTCGAATCGTTTCTTTCTTGACAAAGGGCATCTTCTTTAGCAGATAACAAGACAGCAGATGTCATGTTTGACGGGCTGATCGAAGAATGCTGGTCTGTAGCTGTAATTACATCACCGACAAGGAAATCCGGGAGGTCATCACCGAACTCCTCGATCAGGACTGCTGGCAGCTCATCGTTCCAGCCAAGGTTTATCATGCCATGTCGAAGCGTGGCCGCTGCTGCGGCTGTTTCCCGAATGTGGTTGATATAATTATTAAGACAACCGAGGATTATCATGCCCGTCGTCACTCGACGGAAACTGAAATATTTGATTTCATGTCCCGCCTGAAAAAATTCCATGAAGACAACAGGAGAGCGGACATTGAAAGGCGACAAAAAAGTCATCGAGCGGCTTAACGAGGCGCTGTTTCTCGAGCTTGGCGCAGTCAATCAATATTGGGTTCACTATCGTCTCCTCGAAGACTGGGGCTACACCAAGCTTGCCAAGAAGGAGCGTGCGGAATCCATTGAAGAGATGCAGCATGCCGATCGCCTCGTAGCCCGTATCATCTTCCTTGAAGGACACCCGAATCTGCAGACGCTCGCACCCCTGCGCATCGGTCAGAACGTCAAGGAAGTGCTGGAAGCCGATCTTGCCGGCGAATACGACGCCCGCACGGCCTACAAGAAGTCGCGCGACATCTGCCACGACGCCGGCGACTATGTTTCCATGAAGCTGTTCGAGGAGCTGCTGGCGGACGAGGAAGGCCATATCGACTTCCTCGAAACCCAGCTCGACCTGCTTGGAAAGATCGGCGAGGCCAAGTACGGCCAGCTCAATGCTGATTCCGCCGATTCCGCAGAATAACCAGCGGCTTACGACCGGCCGCAAAGCGGCCGGTTTTCTTCGTTCAGTCTTCGGCCATCAGGCCGGCCAGGTGGCTGAATTCTGAAACGACCTGATCGTAGACCGAGCGTTTGAACGGAACGATCAAGCCAGGAAGCGCCGCCATGGGCTTCCATTCCCATGCGTCGAATTCCGGCTCGTGGCCTCCAGGCGGCGGATTGATGGCGATCTCGCTCTCGTCGCCGTCAAAGCGGAAGGCGAACCAGCGCTGGGTCTGGCCGCGATATTTCCCTCTCAAGCCGATGCCGATCAGCTGCGGCGGCAGATCGTAGTTGATCCAATCCTTCGCTTCCGCCAGCAGCGTCACGGTTTTCATGCCCGTTTCTTCATAAAGCTCGCGATAGGCGGCTTTCAGCGGATCCTCGCTCTCGTCTATGCCGCCCTGGGGCATCTGCCAGAGCTGCGGCGAGCCATCATATTCGGAATTGCCATCCGGAATGCGGCGGCCGGCCCACACCAGGCCCTCCCTGTTCAAAATCATGATGCCGACGCAGGGACGGTAGGGCAGGTCTTCGGCTCTCAGGGGCGCATTCATTTCTC
>JBCNPI010000368.1:0-5642 GCA_039593415.1 Rhizobium sp.
TGTCGCCAAGCAGGAGTTCGCTGGCTATTGGGAATATCTGCTCGACGAGGCGATCTTCACGGCACCGGCCCATCCCTCCTGGGGCGGAGCGGCGCTTCTTGACGAAGACGGCAAGCTTCTCGGCATCGGTTCATTGCACCTGCAGATGGCGACCCAGAATGGCGACAGTGCCGACATCAACATGATCGTGCCGATCAATCTGTTGATGCCGATCCTGGACGATCTGATCAAGCGCGGCCATGTCAACAAGCCGCCGCGGCCCTGGCTCGGCGCCTTCTCTGCCGAAAGCAACGGCGAGGTCGTTGTCATGAGCGTCACCGAAGGCGGGCCGGCAGCCAAAGCTGGCTTGCGCCGGGGCGACGTCATTTCCGAAATCCGCGATGGCGAAGTCGACGGACTCGCAGATTTCTACCGCAAGGTATGGCAGAGCGGGCCGGCCGGCGCCGAGATTCCCATGCGGGTGCTGCGCGACGGCCGCGAGGCCTGGCTGCGGGTCAAATCCGCCGACCGTGCAAGCTTCCTCAAAAAACCGCAGCTTCAATAGGCCGGATGTCGCCGGGATCGACCCAGCGATCCCCTCAGGCCCAGCCGAGCAGTTCCCGCCGCACGACCTTTTCCAGCACGTTCATGCCGTCTTCGCTGTCGTTGAGACAGGGGATATGGGCGAACTTGTCGCCGCCATTGTGATGGAAGGATTCGGCTGCCTGTTCGGCGATCTCCTCCAGCGTTTCCAGGCAGTCCGAGACGAAGCCCGGATTGAGCACGGCGATACGCTTGGTGCCGCTCCTGGCCAGTTCTTCCACCGTCTTGTCGGTGTAGGGCTGCAGCCATTCCTCCGGACCGAAGCGGGACTGGAACGTGACCATGAACTGATCCTCGGATAGGCCAAGCTTCTCGCGCAGCAGGCGGCCAGTCTTCTGGCAGAAACAGTAATAGGGGTCGCCCGACTTGAAATAGGACATCGGGATGCCGTGGAAGGATGCGATGATCTTTTGGGGCTGCCAGTCCAGCGTCGAGAGGTGCCGGGTCACGGAGTTGGCAAGCGCTTCGATATAAGTCTCGTCGTCGTGATACTGCGGCACAGTACGAATCGCTGGCTGCCAGCGCATTTTCTGGAGCTTCTCGAATGCCTTGTCGTTGACGGTCGCCGTCGTTGCTGCCGCATATTGCGGATAGAGCGGAAAGAGCACGATGCGCTCGCAGCCTTCGTCCTTCAATGCCTGGATACGGTCGGCAATCGAGGGGTGGCCGTAGCGCATGGCCCAGTCCACATGGACATTGGGCAGGTCGCGCAGCCGCTCAGTCATCAGGTCGGCCTGATTGCGCGTATAGGTGCGCAGGTAGCTCTCGTTCTTTTCCTTGTTCCAGATGGTTTCATAGGCCTTGCCGACTTTTTGCGGACGGGTATTGAGCACGATGCCGAAGAGGATCGGATACCATTTCCAGCGCGACCACTCGATGACGCGGCGATCGGAGAGGAATTCCCGCAGGTATCGGCGCATCGAGGAATAGTCAGTGCCATCGGGCGTTCCCAAATTGATGAGCAGCACCCCAACCCTGCCATATTTCACGCTCGGATGATCGGACGGAAACGCGGTCTGATTTGCTGTCATCGGTTGAATTCCTCTCAAGATACGACGCCCCTCACATAGGAACAAAAACCGGCCCGGGAAAGCCCGGACCGGCTGTGACATACGAAACAAATCGTCGTTACTTGGCCGGAATCCTCAACTTTTCGCCGACCGACAGATGATGCGGCTTGACGTTGCGGTTGGCGGCCACGAGTTTGCGCCATTGCTTGGCGTTGCCATAGTAGGTCTTGGCAATATCCCATAGCGTGTCGCCGGCGACGACGACATGGGTCGTCGGTGTCTTCGGCGGTTCGCTTGCCTTGGTTTCCGCTGCGGTGGCTGAAGGTGGCGTCGCGGCCGGTGCTGACGTCGCCGGGATTTCAGCTGCAGGGGCCGATGTCGCAGGTGCGGGCTTTGCCGATTCCGAATTTGCCGGGGCGGAGGGTGCCGGCGTCGGGTTCGCCGGCGCGGCCGCGCTTGGCGCGGTCACGGCAGGAGGCGAAGATGCGGGCGCCTTCGCCGCGGGCGAGGCAGCTGTGCCTTCGGCTGTGGCGGGTGCCGGCTTTTGCTCCGGCGTGGCCTGCGGCTTGCTATCGGCGGGTTTTGCCGGTTCCGGCTGTACGGCAGTCTGGGCAGGGGCGGCCTGAGCTGCGGGAGCGATTTCGGTCACGCGGCCGTCCGTATAGGGCTTGTAGGGATTGTGTGCGGCAAGGTAGTCGGCGACCACCGATTCCAGGTTGGGGCCGAAATCATAAGCATTCTTGGCATCCTTCGCGAAGACGGTGTAGCCGTCGCCGCCGGCGCGCATGTAATTGTTGCTGACGACGCCATAGGTCTTTTCAGGATCGATAGGCTTGAATTCCTTGCCCTCCTGTACCTCGACGGATACTAGGCGGCTGCCTGCGGGCTTCGACTTGTCGAAGCTGTATTTGAGGCCGGCAACCTGTGGAAAGCGGCCCGCGCCCTCGTCGATCTGGCTGAGACCGTTTTCGAGAGCTGCCTTCACGTCGGCTCCGGTCAGCTGGAAGGTCGCAACCGTGTTCTGGAAAGGCAGCACGGTCAGCACGTCGCCCATGCTGACATCGCCAGCGCCGATGGAGGCGCGCAAGCCGCCGCCGTTCTGGATGGCGATGGAAATTCCCTGCCCCTTGGTGCGGTCGAGCATCGCGTCGGCGACGAGGTTACCCATCGAGCATTCCCGAGCGCGACAGACTTCACGGGCGCCTTCGATCGGGCCTTGCGTGCTGCCGATGACTTTCTTGCGTAATTCCTCGATCGGCTTGGCCATCTCCTGCACGCGCGCGAGGATCGCCGGATCGGGCTTGATGGAGGAATCGAGCAGGATCGGATCACCCTTGGCATCCTTGACGGCGCCGTTGTCGTCGAAGGTGATGACGAGATCGCCGAGATACTTGCTGTAGGAAGCGGCCTGCACGACGGGAACCTTGTAGCCGGCCGGATTGTCGACCATGGTTGGATAGGGGCCGGCTGCCTTCGGATCGGTATTCGACAAGAGCGTATGCGAGTGGCCGCCGACGACGACGCTGACGCCAGCGATCTTGGCGATCTTTTCGACATCACGGGAATAGCCGACATGGGTCAGGGCGATGATCTTGTTGATGCCCTGCGACTTCAGCGCATCCACCTCGGCGCTGATGGCGGCGGCATCGTCGGTGATCTTCACATGCGGGCCGGGTGAGGCAAGTTCGGGCGTTTCGGTCGTTACCGCACCGACGACGCCGATCTTTTGGCCGCCAATATCGAGCACGATCGACTTCTTGATGCGGTTGCCAAGCTTCGACTGGTCGCCGATCACGAGATTGGCCGTCACGACCGGGAATTGCGCCTTGTCGAGGAAGGCGGCCAGCGGACCTTCGCCATCGTCGAACTCATGATTGCCGACCGTCATGGCGTCGATCTTCATGTCATTGAGGAATTCGACTTCGGCCGCCCCCTTGTAGGTCGTGTAGAACAGGGAGCCTTGGAAATTGTCGCCGGCATCGAGGACGAGCACGTTCTGGCCGGCAAGTGCCGCGCGCCTCTGGTCGATGGCCGCCTTCAGCCGCGCGGCGCCGCCGAAGCATTCGTTCTTGGCCTCCTCGGCGGCGGAGCAGGTCGCGTCGAACTTGTTGATCGACTCTACGCGCGAATGGAAATCGTTGAAGTGCAGGATGTTGAGCTGATAGTCCGCAAAGGCGGCGCTGGTGCTCAGCGCCAGCAGCGTGGCGGCCAAAAGACCCACTGCGAAGGGCTGCTTCATCTGTCTCTCCTGTTGGTCATTGCAATCCGGCCCGCCTGCACCCCCGCGGCGGTCCCCCACGCAGATGTTTTCATCACGGCGGAGCGAGTGCAAGCAAAAGCTGTTGGCTTCATTGGGATTTCACAAGACGAGGACAAGAGCAGCCGATCAGGCGCATGCCTCGGTGGCGCCGCCCTCACAGGATTCCCGCAATGCTGCAGCGGCATTCCAGCCGACGGAGCAGAATGCGAGCAGGCAGAAGAGGGAGGCGGCAAGGTGAAAGCGCCGGTTCCGGCTTCGGTAAAGGAGGATCGCGCCGGCGCCATAGATGAGCAGGGCGGGCAGGGCAAAAAGGAGAACGCTCATCGGTCCATCGCAATCGAGCGCTTCGATACCTTGAGCCCGATAATTGTTGACCGGGTAAACCGCCGCCAGCAGGGCGACGGGTAATGCTGCGATAAGTGCCAGATAAAGGATCAGCATGCCGCGCATGATGCCTTATCCGCCTCTATTGGGTCTCTGTCAGCCCTGGCGATTGAGCGAGAAATGCCCGCCGGTTTCGGAGGTGCAATTGAGCTGGCTGGGATTGGCCAGGAAGCAATTAACCTTCGATGAGGTGCGCTTGACATTCGAATAGAGGTTGATCTGGATCATGCCGGACGGATCGGTCGTGTAGGTTCCCGAGGCCATCTGCTGATTGGTGCCGTCTGTGGTATGCGTTTCGAATCGGCCGCCGGTGAAGGTCGAATTCAGACCGTTCGAATCGGCCCAGCTGCCTTCCACCGAGTTTGCTCGCGGTGCTGCGCCGGTATTCATCCCCATCGGCGGCGGTCTTGAGCCGCCGAAGTCGACGCAGGCAGACAGAGCTGCCGCGGCAGCAATGAGGGCAAGAGTGGTTCGCATCTTCATAAATATCTCCCGCGAATAAGAGCGGACTAAAGGCGTATCGGTTGCAACGAAGATGCCGTGACCATTGGGCTAAAGCAAGGCTTCACAGGCGATCTGCTTGATTTATCTGGCTTGCGTAACAAAAATGCCCGCACGACCTGTGCGGGCATCGAGGCATTGCCTGGCAATCGCCACCCGGTCAGCGAACCAGGATGTTGCGGAACTGCCAGGGGTCCTTGGTGTCGATATCTTCCGGGAAGAGGCCCGGACGACCGTCGAGCGGGGTCCAGTCGGTGTAGTGACCTTCGACCGGGCCGAGATAGGGCAGCTGCACTTCGAGGCAGCGCTTGTAATCGATTTCATCGGCTTCGACGATGCCGGCCTTCGGATTTTCCAGTGCCCAGACCATGCCGGCGAGCACAGCGGATGTCACCTGCAGGCCGGTAGCGTTCTGGTAGGGAGCGATGCGGCGGGTCTCTTCCAGAGACAGGCGCGAGCCGTACCAGTAGGCATTCTTGGCATGGCCGTAGAGCAGCACGCCGAGTTCGTCGACGCCGTCCTCAAGCTCGTCCTCGTCGAGAACGTGATGCACCGGCTGCGGCGTGCCGCCATTGCCGAACATTTCGTGCAGCGAAAGCACGGCGTCGTTGGCGGGATGGTAAGCGTAATGGCAGGTCGGGCGGAAGGTGACCTCGCCGTCCTTGTCGCGCACGGTGAAATAGTCGGCAATCGAGATCGACTCGTTGTGGGTGACGAGGAAGCCGTATTGCGGGCCGGGGGTCGGGCACCAGGTGCGGACGCGGGTGTTGGCGCCTGGCTGCTCCAGATAAATGGCAGCCTTGCAGCCCTTCTTGTGCTTCTTGGCGTTCTTCGGCATCCATTCTTCATGGGTGCCCCAGCCGAGCTCGGCCGGCTGCATGCCTTCGGAGATGAAGCCTTCGACG
>JBCNPI010000369.1:0-5562 GCA_039593415.1 Rhizobium sp.
GCAATCGAATGATTGTTTGCGACACCCATGATGAGGCCGCGCTTACCCTGCATGATTCCCGTCATTGCCTTATCCGTTGTAGCGCTGGAATACGAGCGTGGCGTTGGTGCCGCCGAAGCCGAAGGAGTTCGAAAGAGCGATATCGATCTTGGCGTTGTCGATACGCCTGCGCACGATCGGCACGCCTTCGAATTCCGGATCGAGTTCGGTGATGTGAGCGCTTTCCCCGATGAAGCGCTCCTGCATCATCAGGATCGAGTAGATCGATTCCTGCACGCCCGCTGCGCCGAGCGAATGGCCCGTCAGCGACTTGGTCGACTGGACCGGCGGGATCTTATCGCCGAAGACCTCGCGGATCGCACCGATTTCCTTGCTGTCGCCCACCGGCGTCGAGGTGCCGTGGGTGTTGATGTAGTCGATGTCGCCCTTCACGGTGGCGAGCGCCTGGCGCATGCAGCGCACGGCGCCCTCACCCGACGGTGCAACCATGTCGTAGCCGTCCGAGGTGGCGCCGTAGCCGACGATTTCGGCATAGATCTTGGCGCCGCGAGCCTTGGCATGCTCAAGCTCTTCCAGAACCAGCACGCCGGCGCCGCCGGCGATGACGAAGCCGTCACGCTTGGCGTCATAGGCGCGCGAGGCGGTTTCGGGGTGATTCTCGTTGAAATCGGACGACATCGCGCCCATGGCATCGAAGAGGTTCGACATCGTCCAGTCGAGGTCTTCGTGACCGCCGGCGAACATGACGTCCTGCTTACCCCACTGGATCATTTCCGTGGCATTGCCGATGCAGTGCGCCGAGGTCGAGCAGGCGGACGAGATGGAGTAATTGACGCCGTGGATCTTGAACCAGGTCGCAAGCGTGGCCGAGGCGGTCGACGACATCGACTTCGGCACGGCAAACGGGCCGATGCGCTTCGGGCTGTTGTTCTTGCGGGTGATATCGGCCGCCTCGATCAGCGTGCGGGTCGACGGGCCGCCGGAGCCCATGATGATGCCGGTGCGCTCGTTGGTGATATCGCTTTCCTCGAGGCCGCTATCGGCGATCGCCTGCTTCATGGCGACGTGGTTCCAGGCGCCGCCCTGCGACAGGAAGCGCATGGCGCGGCGGTCCACCAGGTCGGTCGTATCGATCTTCGGCGCGCCCCATACCTGACACTTGAAGCCATGCTCGGCAAAATCGGGGGAGGAGGAAATGCCGGATTTGGCGTCGCGCAGCGAGGCGGTCACTTCTTGAGCATTGTTTCCAATCGAAGAGACAATACCCAGACCCGTAACAACTACCCGTCTCATGTCGATGACCTTTTCTAAAACATCTGTCTTTGTGGAGGCGGCGGCGCCGCAGTTCAGGCGACCTTGTCCTTGGACAGGCCCACGCGCAGGTCCGTCGCCTGATAGATCGTCTCGCCATCGGCCTTCAGCCAGCCATCAGCCGTACCGAGGACAAGACGGCCGCGCATGACCCGCTTGAAGTCGATGCCGTATTCGAGAAGCTTGGTATCCGGACGGACCATGCCCTTGAACTTCACTTCGCCGGTGGAAAGCGCCATGCCGCGGCCGGGTTCGCCGAGCCAGCCAAGGAAGAAGCCAGTCAGCTGCCACATGCCATCGAGGCCGAGGCAGCCCGGCATGATCGGGTTGCCGGCAAAATGGCACGGGAAATACCAATCATCCGGGCGCACGTCGTATTCGGCGCGGATATAGCCCTTGTCGAAGGCTCCGCCCGTTTCGGAAATATCTGTAATGCGATGGACCATCAGCATCGGCGGCAGGGGAAGCTGCGCATTGCCCGGGCCGAACAGCTCGCCACGGCCACAGGACAGGATTTCCTCATAATTGAAGCTGGATTGTCTCGTCGTCATAAAAATTCCGTTTCCCCCGCATGAATGCCGATGGATGTGAAGCTTTAGTGCAAGATGGACAGAAAATGAAGCACAAGCATTGGACTCTCATTCACCTATTCGATCGACGGCACTAGCTATTATGTGGTGGTCGCATACAGGAACGCCAGAGCCGCTACCAGAGCCAAATGCGGCAAAAGCCCGTTTTTTGCGGCTTTTGAGCACCTTCCCACCCCATTGAAACTATTGAAAGCAATCAAGGCAAAAGTTATATGGCTTAGTAAAGAATTATAGAGATCTGGAATCCGGAGTCCCTGAATGGCAGAACATGCCGAAATCGCGATCGAAACCAGGCTGCGCAATGCCGGCCTGAGGCCGACCCGACAGCGGATCGCACTGGGAGACCTCCTTTTCGCCAAAGGCGACCGCCACCTGACCGTGGAAGAGCTTCACGAGGAAGCCGTTGCCGCCGGCGTTCCGGTTTCGCTCGCTACCGTCTACAACACGCTGCATCAATTCACCGAAGCCGGTTTGATCCGCGTGCTCGCCGTCGAAAGCACCAAGACCTATTTCGACACCAACGTTTCCAACCACCATCACTTTTTCGTTGAAGGCCACAACGAGGTGCTGGATATCCCGATCAGCAATCTGACGATCGACAATTTGCCCGAGCCACCACAGGGCATGGAAATCGCCCATGTCGACGTGGTGATCCGCCTGCGCCGCAAGCAGCGATAGCAACGCAATTATCTTCCTACCCTTTGCTACTTATGACGTTATGACGCCTAATTCCTGAGGCCTCAGTCACATCACGTCATCCGGATGGCGGCCTGGCTTGTGATGATAGGTCGGAAAGGTCCAGCCGAACCAGAGCGCGCCGCCGCGCACCGCAAAAGCCGCCGTTACGCCTAATCCCGCGGAGGCATAAAGCGGCATCATCGTCGCATTGGCGGCGGTGAAGACGCCGGCGCCGACGATTGAGGCCGTCACATAGATTTCGGGCCGCAGCAGTACCGAAGGTTCGTTCGCCAGCAGATCGCGCAGGATGCCGCCGAAGGTCGCCGTCAGCGCGCCGGTGACGATGGCGACGGTTGGCGAGCCGGTTGCCGCCATGCCCTTGGCGGCTCCCATGACGCAATAGGCCGATAGCCCGATGGCATCGAGCCAGATGAGCAGCCGGTAGCGTGATTCGAAGAGATGCGCGGTGAAGAAGACCAGGACGCCGACCACGGCGCAGATGATGATATAGGTCGGGTTCAGCACCCAGAAGACCGGCACGCGACCCAGCACGATATCGCGCAGCGTGCCGCCGCCGATGCCGGTGACCGCTGCCAGAAACAGGAAGCCGATCAGATCGAGCTGCTTGCGAGAGGCCGCGAGCGCGCCGGTTGCGGCAAAAAGGGCGACGCCGGCATAATCAAGAAACGAGAGAAGCGACATCGAGAACTCCAACGGAACGCCGGCGATTTTCCGAAATGAATCACGACGGCAAGGGCCGCGCAAGCAGGCGCGTGTAAAGATGTCGCAGCGGCTGCGGCTGTTATCGCGGCCGCAACGGCGTTTGCAAAAGGAATCCCCCGTGAAATCCCTGCTGATCGTGATTTTCAATCTCATCGCACTCGTGATCATGCCCGCGGTGGCCGAGGCGCAGCAAGCGATCCTTCAGGACCCAGTGGCTTTCGAGAAGGACCACTTTGCCAAGAGCTGCGACGGACAGGTAAGCTTCGGCGATCACTTCGCCACTCAGCAGGACATCAACAACGACAAGCTGATGGATATCGTCATCAACGAGGGCGAGATCACCTGCAAGGGCGAAAAGCGGGCTTATTGCACGGACGATGGCTGTCCCTACAATTTCTACGCCCAGGTGGCCGAGGGCGGATATCTGCTTATCGCCACCGCGCAGATCTATGGCTACGATTTCATCCTGCGCTTCGGCAACATGGTGCTGGTCATGAAGATGCATCCGCGCTTCTGCGACCGCAAGGATGGCGAAGCCACCTGCGAAATCACCGTCAGGGTGCGTGGCACCAAATTCGTCACCATATCGAAAAAGTAGGCTTACAGCGGGACACGCCATTACGGTCCGGACACATCGTTACGGTCCGGGCACGTTATCACGGCCTGGCACCTTGTTACGGCCCGGGCACGTGGTTACGGCCCGGGATAGAGCGCCGAGGTGCGGCCCACGGCGTAATAGCCGACCAGGCCGACCCATTCCCGCAATCCTGTTGCCAGCAGCTGCGCATTGCGCGAGGGCTGCGTAAAATCGAAGCCGAGCGTTTCCTTGCCGGTGCTGCGATAATCGACCGGCCATGGCATGACGGCAATGCCCTGCTTGCGGAAAATGCCCATAGAGCGCGGCATATGGAAGCCCGAGGTAATGAGCAGGCAATCCGAAAGCCGATTCTGCGCCAGCAGTTCCTTGGTATTGACGGCATTTTCGAAGGTGGTGCGCGAGGTCTTGTCCTCGACCATGCGGCTTGTGGGAATGCCGAGCGCGGTAAAGAAGCGCTCGGAAATCACGGCATCGCCTTCATAAGTGCCGCCGATCGAACCATCGCCGCCGGAGATCACGATGCGCGCCTGCGGATATTTCTGTGCGAGCCGCAGCGCCTCGATGAGGCGATCGCCGGCCGAATCGAGTTCGTAGCCGCCGCGGGCCGTCGTCACCTCATTCTGCGTGGCGCCGCCGAGAACGATCATGCATTTGAGATCGGCCGGATCGGCAGCGGGATGCGGGAAGCGCTCTTCGAGTATCTGCACTGCGTAGGCGCCGGCCGTCGTGTAAAGCGAGACGAACAGTATCAGCGCCGACAAGAGCGTGGAGGCGATGACGGTGGCCCGCCAGCGCAACAGAGCGGCGAGGAATGCCAAGAGGACGAAGAGAAACGCCAGCGACAGCGGCTGACCGAAAATCCAGACAAGTTTCGAAAAAACGAACACGGCACATCCTTAAGCTTGTCGGCAAAACGATTCGCTTTTCTCCCTAGCAGATTTTTGTGCGCTGCAATGTAGCTATTTCGATCGCTGCCCCGTCGGGGCCGAAATAACGAAGCGCTGATCGAAGCGGTTGTTCGGTCAGGGGGCGAATGGGACGGGGTGACGTTGGGCGGATGCGGAATGTTATAGCGTTGACTCTAAACAGAGCATCTTGCCATCGCGCAGTTACAGTCTCTTCTTCGCAAAGGCGCGTCCCGATGCCGATTTGAGATACTTTTCGAACGCGAACGCCTGCGCCTCATCAGAAAAGCCGATGTAAGTTTTGACCAGCCACGGTGCATATTTCGATGTGTGCGGTACTTCCCTCGCGTTGTGCTTTGACAGGCGAGCTTTCGGGTCTCCGGTTACGCCGACATAATGACGATCAGGAAAACCACAGCTTTGAAGAATATAGCCATATCTCATGCTAGTTGTGATAGCATATTGGTACAAGTATACAACTATTACGCTATTAACCAGATATTCGAATATGTTCGAATTTGGTTTGCTCAATGCACTTGGAAAAGTCCGCTTTCGTTACTGGGTAACTTCAGCGCGCCAGCCTTCGTCTGCTGGCTTACCGAGCCGAAGCTCGTTCGGGCGATCCATCAACAGAATAGAGACACGGAAAAATTAATTTGTTCGGATTGGAGAGAAGTCCGCTTTCGTTACTGGGTAACTTCAGCGTGACAGCCTTCGTCTGCTGGCTTGCCGAGCCGAAGCTCGGAGAGCGAAGGCT
>JBCNPI010000037.1:0-28088 GCA_039593415.1 Rhizobium sp.
TTATGTTGGATTTGGCCCAGATGGTCGGAAAGCCGGTGATAACGCCCGAGCCAGCCATGGCGCCGAGAGCGGCAGCGCCGGTCTTCAGCAGCGAGCGGCGGGAGATGCCTTTCGTCGTCTTGGTAGTCTTCGTTTCAGTCGTCATGTCAGTTCCCCTTTTTTGATGCTTGAGATTTTCATGCGGACGTACGGCCAAGAAGGATTGCGTCCTCCCGAGCCCAACTCAGCGAAACGGCATTGCCGACCGCTATGGATCTGACGGCGTCATCGTCGTTGCTTGCGATCACGGTGAAATCGTCGCTGCCGGCGCCGATGACGGTGATTTTCAATGTCGCGCCGCGATATTCGATGTTGGAGACCACGCCGTTGAAACCGAGGCCCTCTCCGTCGGACTGCGAGAGCCGGACGCGATCGGTACGAACGGCAATGTCGACGGCTTCACCCACAGCGCGGCTCGTGCCCTTTACCGAGAAGCCCGGCCCTTCGGGTACGGCCATCGTAATGACGCCGTCTTCGCTTGAAGTTACTCGACCAGACAGGACGTTGTGGTCGCCCATGAAGCGCGCGACAAAGGCAGTCGCCGGGTGCTCGAAAACCTCTCGTGGCGATCCGGCCTGCTCAATCCGGCCGTCATTCATGATGACCATGATGTCGGCGAGCGCCATCGCCTCTTCCTGGCTGTGCGTGACATGGACGAAGGTGATGCCGAGCGACTTCTGCAATTTTTTCAGCTCGGCGCGCATGCGTACCTTCAGGAAGGGATCGAGTGCCGACAGCGGTTCGTCCAGCAGCAGAGCTTCCGGATCCGTGATCAGGGCGCGGGCAAGCGCGACACGCTGCTGCTGGCCGCCCGACAGCTGCGCCGGGCGCCGGGTCGCATAGGCCTCCATCTGCATGAGCTTCAGCATTTCGAGCGCCTTGGCCCGACGCTCATCCTTGGCGATACCCTTCATTTTCAGGCTGAAAGCAACATTGTCGATAAGATCGAGATGGGGAAACAGCGCGTAGGACTGAAACATCATCGCCGTGCCGCGCCTGGCGGGCGGGAAGTCCGTCACGACGGTATTTCCAAGCCTGATGTCGCCGGAGGAAATACCTTCATGACCCGCAATCATGCGCAGCGTCGAGGTCTTGCCGCAGCCGGAGGGGCCGAGGAAACAGCAGTAAGAGCCCGCCGGTATCTTCAAGCTGATCGCATGAACAGCCGTGGTCGCACCGTAGACCTTCGAAACGGACACTATATCGATCTCTGCGGCTTTCGACATCATCTTCCCCTTTAGTTTGGGAAAGACGTTGCATCAATCGTGCCAGTTTTGTTGCATTGCACTAACCTTTTGCACTTATGAGATTTTTTCGAGATCAAGAGCTTTTGCTTTCTGGGAGGCAATCAGTGATATGCTCATGAAATAGGCTTTTGTGCTCGATTTGTGCAAACAATCGTATACAATTTAGCGCTTCTCTTGCATCAGATTTCGTTTAACTTTGGCGCGAAACCGGGCTATCATTTTCGCCAATCATTCAGGCAAGCAATCATGGATTATTCAGCAGAGGGGCTTCTGGCGCCCAACGGTTCCCCGGAGACCGGCGCGCAGCAAATCCGCGACGCCATTCGCGACGCGATCGTGGAGCGCCGGCTCGCGCCGGGCACGAAACTGTCCGAGAGTGACGTCGGCGGCTTGTTCAATGTCAGCCGAACCTTGGCGCGTGCTGCGCTGCAGGCTCTGTCTTATGAAGGCCTCGTCAGTGTCGAAAAGAACAGGGGCGCTTTTGTCGCCTACCCATCGCCTGACGAAGCCCGCCAGATATTCGCCGCACGTCGGCTGGTCGAGCCTGGCATATTGAAGTCGGCAGCCGAGCGGATTACCCCCGTCCAGCTCGAACAGCTCAAACAGCTTCTCGTGGAGGAGGGCCGCCTGGTGGGCGAGCGCGGTCAATCCGCCCGTCGGGCCGAGATCAAGGCTTCGGGCGACTTTCATCTGATGCTGGCGTCGATATCAGGCAATCTCATCATGCAGCGCTTCATGGAAGAGCTTGTCGCCCGCTCCTCATTGGTGATCGCCCTTTACGGGCAATCGAGCGTCTCCAGTTGCGGCCACTCGGAACATGGAGACATCATCGCGGCCCTGGAGCACAAGGATGTCGATGCGGCCTGCCACCTGATGCTGCATCATATCGCCCATATCGAAGCCGATCTCGACCTTCGTGAGCGGAAAGGCTTCGGGTTAAAAGAGGCTTTCGAGCGGTAAGACATCGCATTCGGGGCGCTCCGGCACGGGCCAGTTGCCATCGATTTAAGGAGAAAAAATTGAGCAGGATCGAAACCCTCTTTACCAGGGTCAAGCTTGCGGATGGCTCGATCAAAGATATTGGCGTCACGGCCGGCCGCATCGTGTCGATCGAAGAAGCCAACACGCCAGCCGCAGCCTCTGAGGTAATCGATCTCGAAGGCGCCCTTGTGGTGCCTGGTTTTGTCGAGGGGCACATTCATCTCGACACTAGCTTCTACGGTGACGCGTGGATACCGCATAAGTCCTGCACCAACGGCTTCGACGTCCATGAACGCGTCGCGTTCCAGGCGCAAAACATGGCGCGGGCCGCGCCGATGGACGTGAGGGCAAAGAACCAGCTCGAACTCTGCATCGCCAATGGCAGCACGCATATGCGCAGCCATGTCATGGTGGACGGCTCCGTCGGGCTGAAGTCGCTCGAAACAATTCTTGCCGTGCGCGAGGAGTATCGCGGGTTGATCGACATCCAGCTTGTTGCCTTTCCGCAAAGCGGCATTCTGAAGAGCCCCGGCACGCCTGAGCTTCTGGACGAGGCGATCGCCATGGGTGCGGACCTTGTGGGAGGACTTGACCCTGCAAGCTTCGACCGGAATATCGAAAAACATCTCAACGTTGTTTTCGGCGTTGCCGAGAAGCATGGTGTCGATATCGACATTCATCTTCACGAACACGGCACGCTCGGTCTCTTCACCATCGAGCAGATATGCGCTCGTACCCGTGCACTCTCCATGGGCGGACACGTCGCGATCAGCCATGCCTACGGACTTGGCGATCTTTCGGCCGAGACTGCAAAACGTGCTGCGGCCCTCATCGCCGAAAGCGGTGTTTCCATCATGACCAATGCGCCGGGCGCCCATGCCTTCCCGCCCGTTGCCCTGCTTCGCTCGGCCGGCGTTACGGTCTTCAGCGGCAGCGACAATATCCGCGACTCCTGGTGGCCCTATGGTGACGGCGACATGCTGGGACGCGCGATGATGATCGGCTATCGCTCCGGCTTTTATACGGATGACGAGTTGAAGGCCGCCTTCGACGTCGTCACCGAAAGCGGCGCCAAGGCGCTCCGGCTCGACAGCTATGGTTTAAGTGTCGGCGCGAAGGCCGATTTTGTGACACTGCAGGCGGAGCATGTGCCGGAAGCTGTGGTGTCAGTCCCGAAGCGGCGCTCCGTCTTCAAGGCAGGCAAGCTTGTTGCCAGGGATGGTGTCGTTCTGCGGGACTGAAGCGAAGCAGGCTGCCCTTTCTACCGCTTCAATTCACGCTCGAATGTCTCGATCTGCTGCAGGACCCAGGGGTCGTCGGCCGAATATTGAACCGTCTCGCTTTCCAGCCGCCGCTGCCGACGGCGCTGAATCCAATCGATGAAAGCAAGAAGCAAACGCATGCGAGTATCCAAGTTCTTTCAATATATGCGAGGCTCGGCAACCGGACTGAAAGCCGGTCGGCAGCTGGCCTCTAAAGCCATAAAGCATTGCGGCAAATACTTTTTTGCCTCCGCCGAAATGAATGGTAGCTGAACGCAGATGCATGGCCTGACAGTTTTGCAACATGAATGTTTACAAATCTTCAGAGCATGCCGCAGAGGCGTGCAATTGCGGACCACAGCAAGGACGGTAGCAATTGGCAAACATCAAATCTGAAGAGCTTTTTTACGCGAGCGTACCGTTATCGCCAAATCTGACCTAGCCGGAACGAGTGACCGCGACTAAACACGCCGCGTCGCTTCCGATTTCCCCGGAGCGGCACAAGCTTAGCCTCGCCCGCGCGGGGCTTTTTTGTTTCGGGTGCGTGGCATTCAACGACGCGGTTCGCCGCCAGGCGCGTAAACTGTGTCCTGTTCAAAGGCGAAGACCGAGCCGCAACGGCAGCGGATCATATGCTTGCGCGGATCGGTCGATGGCCGCTCGGTGGAAAAGCCGCGCGGCATGTCGTCTATCCTGAAATCGCGACTTGCCGCACGGCGGTCGTCAGTTTCGGAAACCTCGGCAAAGCCGGTGTGATCGCATTTCGCGCATTCCAGCTTCCGTGAATATCGATCTCGCGCGGCCATTCTCTTCCAATCCCGGACTCATGTCAGGCTCCTTCTATCAGCGCTGCCAACGCTGTTGAAGGCCGCAAACGACCTTCATCGTAGCTCGTTCACGCCTCCTATAAAAATTCACGGCCGGGAAAATGCCGACTATAAAAAAAAGAGATTGACCTGATGGCAGATGTCAGACCAATTTACGCCTCATGACAAAGCCCATGCTTACACCCCTTCCTTCCATCGATCGGACGCAGCAAGTCATCGAGGCGCTGTCGACCTTCATCGAGTCGTCGAAGCTGCGGGCTGGCGACAGGCTGCCGACCGAGCGCGAGCTGATGGCGGCGCTCTCGGTTGGACGCTCCACCATTCGCGAGGTCCTTACCTATTTCCAGGCGCTCGGCGTCATGGAGACCCGCAAGGGCAGCGGCACTTACCTGCTGAAGCCGGTTTCCAAGGCGACGATTCACATGCCGCTGTCGCTCGATCCGCCGCATCTGCGCGACGCGCTGCTGCAGACGCTGGAGGTCCGCCGCGGCATCGAGTGCGAGGCAGGCATGGTGGCCGCCAGAAAGCGGACTGCCGAAGACATCGCCATCATCGAAGAGAAGCTCAACGAGATGGAACGGGTCCACATGGCCAAGGGCACGTCGGGGCCGGAAGACTTGGCCTTTCACCTTGCCGTTTATGACGCCACGCACAATCCGCTGTTCCGCCAGCTTCTCGAACAGATGCGCGAGACCTTCGAGCGCTTCTGGGAGCATCCCTTCGACCGGCAGGATTTTGCCCGCCGGTCCTTCCCCTATCACCGCACGCTGTTCAACGCCATCGTCGACCAGAATCCCGAAGCGGCGCGCGCCGAAACGCTGAAAATTCTCGACGTCGTCGAGGAAGACATCAAGGAAATGTCCAAATGACCGACGGGCTAGAGCCGTTCGAACTTGCGTCCCTTATTACCGCTCATGACGACGGCAATTTTGCCGAGGCCGTTGTGCCGCCGATCTTCCAGACCTCGCTGTTCACCTTCTCCAGCTATGACGAGATGATCGCGTCTTATCGCGGCGAAAAGGTGCGGCCGATCTATACGCGCGGCCTGAACCCGACGGTACGCATGTTCGAGGAAATGCTGGCAAAGCTCGAAGGGGGCGAGGATGCGCTCGGGTTTGCCAGCGGCATGGCCGCCATCTCGTCGGCAGTCTTGAGCTTCGTCGAGCCGGGCGACCGGATCGTCGCGGTCAAGCATGTCTATCCCGATGCCTTCCGTCTCTTCGGCACGGTCCTGAAGCGCATGAAGGTGGATGTGACCTATGTCGACGGCCGCGACGAGGAAGCCGTCGCCAAGGCACTTCCCAGCGCCAAGGTCTTCTATATGGAAAGCCCGACCAGCTGGGTCATGGAGGCGCACGATGTCGGCGCGCTGGCGGCATTAGCCAAGCAGCACGGCGTCGTCTCCATGATCGACAACAGCTGGGCAACCCCCTATTTTCAGCAGCCTTTGAAGCTCGGCGTCGACCTCGTCATCCATTCCGCCTCGAAATATCTCGGTGGGCACAGCGACGTGGTCGCCGGCGTCGTCGCCGGCTCGAAAGAGATGATCGCCCGCCTGAAAGCCGAAGCCTACCCTTATCTCGGCGGCAAGCTTTCGCCTTTCGACGCGTGGCTTCTGATCCGTGGTCTGCGCACATTGCCGATCCGCATGAAGGCGCATGAGGCCGCGGCAATGACGATCGCCAAGCGGCTGCAGGAGCTCGATGTCGTCGAACAGGTCTGCCATCCAGGCCTTGCCAACCGGCTACCGGCCGGCCTGAACGGAACCTCGGGCCTGTTCTCTTTCATCTTCCGCGAGGGCGTCGATGTGCGCGCCTTTGCGGATCGCCTGAGGCTCTTCAAGCTGGGTGTGAGCTGGGGCGGCCATGAGAGCCTGATCGTGCCGGGCGAAGTTGTGCTGCAGCAGAAAGCGCAGCCGAATTCGGCGCATAGCTTCGGCATCAATCCGCGCTCCGTACGTCTCCATGTCGGCCTCGAAGGAACCGAAGCCCTATGGAAAGAGCTCGAGGAGGCGATCGCCGCCGCCTCGTGAAGTCGTCAATCTGAGAGGAAAACCTAAAAAGGGGAACCAACATGAAAAGACTGATAACAGCAGCACTCTTTACTGCCTTGATGGGCGGCACTGCCTTTGCCGATACGACGCTGAAGCTCGTGGAAGTCATCACGAGCCCGGAGCGAACCGAGACGCTGAAATCGATCGTCGCCAAGTTCGAGGCCGCAAATCCCGGTACGAAGGTGGACATCATCTCCTTGCCCTGGAACGAGGCCTTCCAGAAGTTCGCCACCATGGTTTCGGCGGGCGACACGCCGGACGTGATGGAAATGCCGGACACCTGGCTGTCGCTTTACGGCAATAACGGCATGCTCGAAAGCCTCGAGCCTTACCTCGCCAAGTGGGAGCACACGAAGGAACTGACGCCGCGCGCGCTTCAGCTCGGCCGTGACGTGAAGAACACCGCCTATATGCTGCCTTATGGCTTCTATCTGCGCGCCATGTTCTACAACAAGAAGATCCTGAAGGACGCCGGTGTCGCCGAGCCCCCGAAGACGATGGACGAATTCGTCAAGGCATCCGCGGCCATCTCGAAACTGCCAGGCAAATATGGCTACTGCATGCGTGGTGGTCCCGGCGGGCTCAATGGCTGGATGATCTTTGCCGCCTCCATGGCCGGTGACAACAAGTACTTCAAGGATGACGGCACCTCGACGATGAACAGCCCCGGCTGGGAGAAGGGCATCGAATGGATGGTCGATCTCTACAAGAAGGGCTATGCGCCGAAGGATAGCGTCAACTGGGGCTTCAACGAAGTCGTCGCCGGCTTCTATTCCGGCACCTGCGCCTTCCTCGACCAGGACCCAGATGCGCTCATCGCTGTCGCCGAGCGCATGAAGAAGGACGATTTCGGCGTGGCACCGCTGCCGAAAGGCCCGGATGGCAAATCCTTCCCGACCATCGGCTATGGCGGCTGGTCGATGTTTTCAAGCAGCCAGAACAAGGACCTCTCCTGGAAGCTGATCGCGACGCTTGAGGGGCCGGAAGGCAACCTCATCTGGAACAAGAAGATCGGTGCTCTGCCCGCCTATACTGCTGCGGAAAAGGACCCCTTCTATGCCGGCGATCAGTTCAAGGGCTGGTTCCAGGAACTGGCCGACAAGGACACTGTTCCCACAGTGATGCCGACATATCTTGAAGAATTCGCTTTCTTCAAGGATTCGCTCGCCATCAAGACCTCGCAGCAGGCGCTGCTAGGCGACATCTCGGCGAAAGATCTTGCCGATCAGTGGGCCGATTATCTGACCAAGGCTCAGCAGAAATTCCTGGCCAAGAAGTAAGTCTTACATGCGGTGGCGGAGCGATCCGCCGCCGCTTCTGCACAATTGAAACAGACGGCGTCCGAACGCCGCGAATGGGAACTCTTGCAGATGACCTCGATCACCGAAACGCTCGACAGGCGTCACGACCGCAGGCCGTGGCTGAAGCGCCTCGCCGACGCCTCGGAGCCCTATCTCTACAGCGCGCCTGCCCTGATCCTTATTATCGCCGTAATGCTTGTGCCGCTGGCGATCGGCATATCCTATGCCTTTCGCGATATTCAACTGCTCAATCCATTTTCCGGCGGGTTCATCGGTCTCGAGCATTTTCGCGATCTTGCGAAGGATAAGGCCTTCTACTGGGCCCTGAAGAATACGCTTTGGTGGACGGGTGCCTCCGTGGCGCTGCAGTTCATTTTCGGGCTGATTCTCGCACTTTTGCTGGACAAACCGTTTTTCGGCCGATCGATCGTACAGGCGCTGGTATTCCTGCCGTGGGCTGTGCCGTCTTTTCTTGCCGGTCTCAACTGGTCCTGGCTGTTCAATCCGGTGATCGGCCCGATACCGCATTGGCTCTATGGTATGGGTCTGATGAGCGAGCCGGGCAATATTCTGTCCGATCCGAATTATGCGATGTGGGGACCGATCGTCGCCAACGTCTGGTGGGGCATTCCCTTCTTTGCGATCACGCTTCTGGCGGCGCTTCAGGCCATCCCGCGCGATCTCTATGAGGCGGCTTCGATCGACGGTGCCGGCTGGTTCGAACGCTTCCGTTCGATCACCCTTCCCTTCCTTGCTCCGACGATTGCCATCACCGTGCTCCTGCGCACGGTCTGGGTCTCCAATTTCGCCGATCTGATCGTCGTTATGACTGGTGGCGGCCCTGCCGACCGCACCCAGATCGTCGCCAGCTATATCTTCACACAAGCCTTCAGGCGGCTGGATTTCGGCTATGCCTCGGCCATCGCCCTAGTGCTGCTGGTCCTTCTTCTCACCTATTCCATGCTGATCATCCTGCTGCGGCAGACCCTGCTGAACAAGGATTGAGCCATGAGACGATCCATCCTTCCGACCATCGCGCATCGCCTGGCGATTCTTTGCTACGTCGTCTTCGCGCTCTTCCCGCTCTTCTGGCTGCTCAAGGTTTCGGTGACACCGAACGATTTGCTCTATACGGAAGGCGTGCGTATGTGGCCTTCGCGCACGACATGGGAGCACTATGCTTTCGTGCTGCAGCACAGCGACTTTCCGACCTTCTTCAAGAACAGCCTGATCGTCTCCGCCTCGACGGCGATCGCCGTGACCATTTGCGCGTCACTCTCCGGCTACGCGCTCTCGCGCTTCACCTTCCGCGCCAAATACTGGATCGTGGCGCTGATGCTGCTGACGCAGATGTTTCCGCTCGTCATGCTCGTCGCACCGATCTTCAAAATCCTGACGCCACTGCACCTGACTAACAGCCTGACCGGCCTCGTCATCGTCTACACGGCTTTCAACGTGCCCTTCGCCACCTTCCTGATGCAGTCGTTCTTCGACGGCATCCCGAAGGATCTGGAGGAGGCTGCGATGATCGACGGCGCGACGCAGTTCACCGCCTTCCGGCAGATCATCCTACCGCTGACGCTTCCCGGCATCGCAGCCACCCTCGGTTTCGTCTTTACGGCGGCATGGAGCGAGTTGCTGTTCGCGCTGATGCTGATCAACGGCAACCAGGCTGCGACCTTCCCGGTCGGGCTCCTCACCTTCGTTTCGAAATTCTCGGTGGATTTCGGGCAGATGATGGCGGCGGGCGTCATGGCGCTCATTCCGGCCGCGCTCTTCTTCCTGCTCATCCAACGCTATCTCGTGCAAGGCCTGACAGCCGGCGCGGTCAAGGGTTAGTCATATGGCATCGATCGATATCCAGAACGTCAAGAAAGCCTACGGCCATGTGCAGGTCCTGCACGACATCGATCTCAGGATCAAGGACGGCGAATTCGTCGTTCTCGTCGGCCCCTCCGGATGCGGCAAATCCACCCTGCTCCGCATGATTGCCGGGCTCGAGGACATCAGCGGCGGCGAAATCCGTATCGCCGACAACCGCGTCAACGAATTGCATCCGAAGGATCGCGATATCGCCATGGTCTTCCAGTCCTACGCGCTGTATCCGCATATGAATGTCGCCGGCAACATGAGCTATAGCCTGCGGTTGCGGAAGGTGGCCAAGGATGGCATTGCCAAGGCTGTCGCCAGCGCGGCATCCAAGCTCGGTCTTGATCCGCTGCTCGAACGTCGGCCGAAGGCACTCTCCGGCGGTCAGCGCCAGCGTGTCGCCATGGGCCGCGCCATCGTGCGCCAGCCGAAGGCTTTCCTCTTCGACGAGCCATTATCGAATCTCGACGCCCGCCTGCGCGAACAGATGCGCGCCGAAATCAAGAAGTTGCATGGCGATCTTAAAGCAACGTCGATCTATGTGACGCATGACCAGATTGAGGCGATGACGCTGGCGGACCGCATCGTCGCCATGCACGGCGGCGTCGTGCAGCAGGTCGGCAGCCCGCTCGAACTCTATGATCGTCCCGCCAATCTCTTCGTCGCCGGCTTCATCGGCTCGCCGGGCATGAACTTCCTCGATGCGACTTATGAGGGTGCTGCCCTCAGACTCATGGATGGTACGCTCGTTCCGCTTCCCGCGCCGCTGAAACTGGCTGATGGTACGAAGGTCACGCTCGGCGTCCGCCCGGAGCATGTCGTACTCTCATCCGATCAGTCCGACATGGCCGCCAATGTCGAACTCATCGAACCCACGGGCTTCGGCATCATCCTGCATCTTTCACTGCACGGCCTGCCGTTCAAGGTGTTCACGTTGGATCGCACCGCACTGAGCGCTGGCAATCAGGTCAATGTCGCCTTTCCGGCGCAACATCTGCATGTCTTTGACGAAGAAGGGAAACGGGCGGCTTGACGGCCGCCCATTTTGAAAATTCTCAACTGGCAAACGGCTCCGTCGGTCCGCTGGAGGGTTGGGTGAACCAGTGCGGGCCGTCCGACGTCATGTAGATGTGATCCTCGAGCCTTGTGCCGAATTTCTGTGGGAAGACGATCATCGGTTCGTTCGAAAAGCACATGCCCGGTGCAAGCTTCGTCGCGTTGCCGCGCACGATATAGGGTTCTTCGTGAATTTCGAGGCCAAGGCCGTGACCGGCACGGTGCGGCAATCCCGGTAGCCTGTAATCCGGCCCGAGTGAGTGTTTTGCGAGCACCGCGCGTGCCGCATCATCAAGGCTGGAGCAGGCGGCACCCAGCTTCGCGGCTTCGAAAACCGCCTGTTGCGCTTCACGCTCGATCGCCCAGGCATCTTCAAAGGCATGGTCGCCGCTCTTCAGCTTGTATGTCCGCGTCAGGTCGGAATGATAGCCGTCGATGCGGGCGCCGGTGTCCACGAGAATGACGTCGTCTTCGCCAAGCGTCTGATCGCCATCCGCGCCGTGCGGCAGCGAGGTGGCCTCGCCGAAGGACACGATGCAGAAGGTCGAGCCACCATCGGTACCGGCCTCACGATGACGCCGGTCGATGAACTCCATCACTTCCGACGCGCGAATTCCCGGCTTGAGCAAGGCGTGTGCCTGCCTGTGCACGTCGAGCGTCAGGTTCATGGCATATTGAATGAGCGCGATTTCGGCTGGAGACTTGATCCGGCGCAGGCTGTTGATGATCGGCCCGCCATTCGCCAGCCTTTCAGCTCCGAGCTCGGCTGCCAATGCATTATAAAAGTAAAGCGGCATGCCGTCGTCGAGCGCCAGGGAGCCTGCGTTACCCAGCACATGGGCGATCAATGCAGCGCTGTTCTCCTCTTCCTGCCATTCGAGGATTTCCGCCGGCAGATGCGGCAGGGTTTCCACCCGGCTGCGCTCGAAGCCCGGCACGATATAGTGGAGCCCCGTTGGCGTTACCAGCGCGCCCAGAAACCGCTCGCTTGCATGCCAGACGAGGCCGGTGAAGTAACGCAGGCTCTCTGTCGGCCCCAGCAACATACCGGACAACCCCTGCGCATCGAGCCGCGTCCTAAGCCTCGAAAGGCGCTCTTGCCTCTCCTCCTCAGCGATCTTGGGCACCGAATGTAGCCACGACATTCCTACTCTCCTCGATAATCTTCGTCTTCCACGCGTCCATCCTCACAACGGACGGCACTGCGCCAACATTATCGCTATTGCCGGCACTGTCGACAAATAAAATACAAAAATGCCGCGAGCCGAATAGTCGCAGCTGCGTTCGATCGCTAAATTATCTGACAGCGCGAATGCTGTCCCAATGGTTCACTGCCTCCATCGAAACGAACGCTGGAGCATCACCATGCAACCCGCAAATACCCTAACCTCTTCCACAGGCGTCCGATGCCACAATAATGCACGGCGCGTGCCACTTTCGCTGTTGCTGGACCTCGCACATCTGCTCGCACACAAGATGGCCGAAAGGAGAAACCGGAGTGCGCTTCTGGAACTGTCGGACGATCAATTGAAGGACATCGGCCTTTCCCGCGGCCAGAACGGAAGCGATGTCCATGTCTATAGCCGCTATTAGAGATAGCGCAGGTTGTGCTAAGATAGAATACGTGGCGGGCGTCGGCGAGGGGATGAGGATTTTGGCATGTCGCAAATTTCGACAGCTTTGCTGCTGAAGACGAAGACCGTCCTTATCCGTGACGTCGTCTGCAATGGCGAATGCCGCCACAAGACCGATGAGGAATGCGCTCATCGGACGAGTCTTGTCTATCCCTATCGCGGCGTCTTCAAGCGTCATGTCGGCCAGAACGACGTCGTTGCGGAAGCCAATCAGGTGCTGTTCTTCAATCGCGAGCAGGGATATCGGATCAGCCATCCGGTCGACGGCGGCGATTCCTGCCTCGACCTCATGATCGACGAAACGGTCCTTCACGAGCTTGTTCCAAAGGATCAGGTTCAATCCGGCGACGGTGTGGTCTTTCGCCGCCAGCGGCGGCGGATAGATCCCCGTGCCCAGGCGCTTGTCGCGATGCTGCGTCATGGGCTGAGCCGCAATATAGCCGAGAGCCTCGAGGGCGAGACGCTGGCGCTGACCCTGGTGCGCCGGTCGCTCGGCGAGCGCACGTCACATGCAGCCGGCGCCAGTTTCGGCCGGCAGAAACTTGTCGACCGCGCAAAGCTCGTCCTGTCGTCCGATCTCGCCCGGCGCTGGACGCTTGCCGAGATCGCCAAGGAGGTCGGCGTTTCGCCCGTTTATCTGACGCAGGTCTTCCAACAGGTGGAAGCCATACCGCTCTACCGTTACCAGTTACGGCTCCGGCTGGCGCGCGCGCTCGATCTTCTCGGCTCTTATGACGACCTGACCATGCTCGGGCTCGATCTTGGCTTTTCCAGCCACAGCCATTTCAGCGCCGCCTTCAAACAGACCTACGGCCTGACGCCGGCGGAATTCCAGCGCTCGGCACAATTGAAGCCGAAGCGTTACGCTGCTCGCTAAAGATTCCGACAGCGCCGATGCAATGATCGGTGTTCTCATGACCCTGCCCCGGCAACGGGATCGATCAGGAAAGGATCATGAGATGAAGAGAACCACATGTGCCGCTTGCGACTGCGAACTGGGTGCCGAAACCATCAAGGTCAATCTCGGCGGCAAATCGGTCGAAGTATGCTGCGAGGAATGTGCCGCGGCCTTGAAGGAGGCCGATCAGTCGACATCGGCCGCATCCGGCGGCAAGGAATAGCAGCCAGGCCGGAGCAAGATGCCGTGGCGGCGACAGCAAAGGCTCAGCTCCGGTAGAGATGCCGACACTCCGAGCTCAGGCAAGCGCCGTATCGAGGTGCGGCGGTTGCCGATTTCCCGGCAGCCGTTCCGCAATTGCAGACCCAGCATCGTTAAATAAAAAAATTGTAATAAAATATTGCCGGCGGCAACTTAGCAAACTTCGTTCGCAACATTCCTTTTGCGAGAAATGCTTAGATACATAGGGACGTATTGTATTCATACGACCCAACTAGCCTCAGTCTCAGCTAATTGAAATGAAGGTACTGATCATGAGGCAACAATACTTCATTGCAACATTGTTGGTAGCCGCGATCGGCTCTGCAGCCGCTTCGGCCTATGCCACGGAGCCGCCCGGTGAGCCGGATGGGCAGAATCCGATGAGCATCCAGGCCCCACAACCTCCGCAGCCCCGCGTGCCGCCGGTGGGCTGGTCTTTTCCGTGTCCGCACCCGGAAGACCCGATGATGGCTTTTGGCGGCGACATGCCCATGCCGCCTCCTGGCCCGCCAGGCCGCTTCCCTCACGGACAGAACCCGGCACTGGCGATCGCAGGCAAATTGTCGGCGCTTGAAACGCTGATCGGTATTCGCAGCGCTCAGCTCGATGCCTGGAGAGATTATACCAATGCGCTGACGGATTTTCTGGCTTTTCCAAAGAACCAGCCGCTCGGCTTTCCGCCGATCGATGCCGCACCGCCTCAATCCGATCATGATACCAGCAAACAGGGCAAACTCTTCGGCGAGCAGATGGCCGATCATGTTCTGGATCGCGCCGGCAAGGCAACGGTCCTCAAGGAGAAGGCGCTCGCCTTGCGCAATGTGCTGACCTCCGATCAGTTGGCGAAGCTTGAAGATGCCGAGCGATCGCTCGTTCCCGGTCCACACGCCTTCCGCTGACCGACGGAAGAGAGTTCCGCCTCGAGAAAATCCTACCGCATAGTGCCATCGACCATTTCCTCTCCGCTTCTGACCAACCTGAGATCCCCCCGGACGCCTCTGGTGGTTGGAAGGGGCGGCCCATAAAGGGCCGAATGGTCCGGGAACGCCCCGCCCGGCGTTCCCGGACCAATTCCGTGTGAGCATCACGGCTTTCTCCTCAGAGGAAAGCTGCTCGATGCAATGGGCGCCAAACCTATTCCGGCTCCAGATGGCCAGCGCTCAAAATCAATAGGACAAGGATAGAAGTCTTGCCGATTTGTTCGCGTTCAAACACAAAGCCATTCAATATCATCATCGCTGTCGTACTCGCCGGAACGTTGACAAGTTGCGTCGTCGGACCGGACTACCGCACGCACGCCCTTCCGATGCCGTCGCATTGGGGCGACAAGAGCACGACCGAACCGCGCAAGATCCCCGAATTGTCGCAATGGTGGAAGCAGATCAAGGACCCTACCCTCAATGCGTTGATCGAGGAGGCCATCGCTGACAATCTTGATGTGGCGACGGCCAAGGCGAAGATCCGGCAAGCGCGCGCCACCTACCGGGAGCAGATGGGGGCACTGCTGCCGATCGCCGAGGGAACCGGTTCGGCAACGCGCACGCGCACCTCGGCCGTAGAGAGTGGTACGGCAGACGCAACGTTTTCCACATTATATGCGGGAGGTTTCGATTCGAGCTGGGAGATGGATCTCTTCGGTGCCAACAAACGCGTCGCCGAAGCGGCAAAATATGGCGTCGATGCAGCGAACGAACAACTGCGCGACACCATGCTGACGCTGATCGGTGACGTCGCCTCCTACTATGTCCAGGCACGCGAATATCAGGCGTTGCGCGATCTGGCCAAGCGCACCGCCGTATCGCAGCGCAAGAGCGCGGCGCTGACGCATGCAGAATATCAGGCAGGCAGCGCCACCGCAGTCGATACAGCCAAAGCCGACGCACAGGCCAGCAGCACGGAATCCGACATTCCAGCCTACGAAATCTCCTGTGCCGAAGCGGTTCATCGCCTCAGCGTGTTGCTGGGCAAGCCGCCTACAGCTCTAGAAGATAGGCTCAGGGCAGGAGGTCCGACCCCAAGCCCGAAGATGAACGTTGCGATCGGCATTCCGGCTGATATCCTCAGATCGCGCCCGGATGTGCGTCTCGCCGAGCGGCAGCTAGCGCAGTACACCGCGAGGATCGGTCAGGCAGAGGCCAATCGCTATCCGTCCATCTCCCTGACGGGCGACATCACGTCGTCGGCCGCAAGTATCGGCGATCTCGCCAAGAATTCGTCCATCGGTTGGTCGATCGGTCCATCGCTGACGGTGTCGCTTTTTCAAGGTGGCCAGCTCAAGGCTGCAGTGGACGTCGCCAAAGCCGAGCGCGATCAATACTTCATCGCTTATCGGTCGGCTGTTCTATCGGCCATGGAGGACGTCGAGAACGCCGTGGTATCGCTTACCCAAGAGCGTTTGAAATATGTCAAGCTCGCCTCGTCCAGCAGCTCCTATCGCCGCGCTTCCGATCTCTCCCGTACACTTAACAAGGCAGGCGCTACCGATTTTCTCGATGTGCTTGATGCCGAACGCTCGCTCTACAGTGCCGTAGGAATCCGTCATTGAGAGCCGGGCGTCAATCGCCACCGACTATATCGCGCTCAACAAGGCGTTAGGCGGCGGCTGGGATGGCCAGGTAGACGCATCGGCTCCGACCGTCGTCGACGCCAATAGCGGCCCGCACCCGAGCATCGCGAAGTAATCTCACGATAAACACCCTGGAACCTAAAGCCCCAACGATCGCCGCTATCAAGATACTGATAATCTCGAAAAAATTCGAGGCAGGGCCGTAAAGCAATCCGGCTTCGCCATTCGTGTTGGGGGCGTCATGGCGAAGCCGGGTATGCGGGGCGATCAAAGCCTGCTCGAGTCAAGCTGCTGATCAGCTGCAAGTTTACATCAGTCGACGCCCGGAACATTTCCGAAGATTGCTAAAACAAGGCATTTTGGCGAAATTTAATGTCTTGGCTTTTCCCTTTTCCAGGAAAGTTATTTAGTAAATTCTTTGATATTACTATAAGTATTATTATTCCAGGCTTTATGATCATTTCAGGCAGTAAAGCTTCGATAAAGTGAAAAATGACATGAGCCGGCCCATTCTCGAGAGAGCCCTTTTATGTCCGAACGGTGAGTTGGTTGGTCTGGCCTTTTTATGTCAGCCTGCAACCCTTGCGTCGGCGCTCTTGAACGACACGACCTGCTCCAGTCCCCGTGGTTGACGGTTGCGCACAGTGATCTCGCCCTCGAACCGGGTAACGATTTCGCGCGCGATGGCCATGCCGAGGCCGGCACCGGGGAAGGATTTTTGCCTTGCTATATCGATTCGAAAGAAGGGTTCGAACACCTGGTTCAACCGATCCTCGGGAATGCCGGGACCCGTATCGACAATCCGCACAACGGCCCTGCTGCCAAGATGTGTCACTGTCACCGTTGCCGATTGGCCGTGTGTCGCGGCATTGATGAGAAGATTGCGCAGCGCCCTTGTGACGGCCAGCGGGCCGGCGCAGATCGTCGCCTGTTCCATGTCGCCGGCCCTGACCTCCATATCGATCGCCTTGAGTTCGCTGACCACGTCCTCAACGATCCTGTCGAGCCTGACCTTTTCCCGGCTGTCCTTGGAAATCTCCTCCCGGACCAGCCCTATGGCGCTGTCGGCAATCCTGTCGAGCTCCTCAAGATCGGCAAACCACTTATGCCGTTCCTGGTCGTCGCGTATGAATTCCGCGCGCAGGCGCATCCGCGTCATCGGTGTCCGCAGATCGTGACCGGCGGCGGCGACGAGCCGCATGCGGCTTTCCGTGGCGGCTTTCACCCTGGCCGATAGGCCGTTAAGGGCCTGGGCAGTCGCGCGAATTTCACCAGGCCCGATTTCCGGTATGTGCGGCAGCGTACCGTCGGGGTTGACCGCAGCGACCGCTTCCTCCAGCAGCCGCAGCGGCTTCATGATCTTCGAGGCAGCAAAGATCGAAACCAGTACGCTGCCGATGATGATGAGACCGAGCCATCCCACAAGCACCTTCCAGCCATCCGGCGGCGGACCGTGCTCAGGCATCGGCATGATCAGCCAGTTGCCGTCGGAGAGTTTCAGGGAGGCGATCATCTCGCCGGTCGATTGACGCGATATGACCGCTTCGCGCATGCCGGCAATTCGAAGCAGCGCTTCCATGAGAAAGCGCGAGAGTTCCTGGTCGCGCTGACCTTCCGCCGGCATGGGCGTGACGACCAGCCCCGCAGACGCTGCCATTGTCCTATCCTTTTCCGCAAAGGTCGCCAGAATGGAAAGCTGTCTGGCCATGCGCTCGACGGTCATGCCCGGCCGTGGTCCGCGCATGACGAGGCTTGCGACGAAGGACGAGGAAATGACGACCAGCACGATGGCGGTCATCAAAAGCAGAGCCAAGCGCGCGCCGAGCGACCTCATGAATCGCCCTTGATAGCCGTTACAGGAACGACAAGCTGATAGCCTCCATTTCGGATCGTCCGGAAGATAGGCTCTTCCACCGTTTCCCCGAGCTTGCGGCGCAATCGGCTCATCAGGACGTCGATCGAGCGATCGGCAGGATCGCGGTCGCGTCCCTGCGTCAGATCTAGCAACTGATCGCGGGACAAGAGCCGCCCAGCGCGTTCCAGGAACGCCTTTAGGAGATCGAATTCGGCTCCCGTCAAGGAGATGACCTCGCCGTTGTCCCTGCTGACGCGGCGAAGTTGCGGGTCAAGCATCATATCGGCGAACTGAAAGCGCCTGTGCTCCGGCTCCGACGAAAGATCGTCGTTCGTACGGCGCAGGACGGCGCGAATGCGAGCAGCCAGCTCGCGCGGATTGAACGGCTTGCCGAGATAGTCGTCAGCGCCGATCTCAAGACCGAGAATGCGGTCAATGTCCTCCTTCAAGGCCGTCAGCAAGATAACCGGCACCCGAGGACGGCGGTTTCGCAGGTCTCGGCAGAGATCGAGGCCTGAACCATCGGGAAGCATGACGTCCAGCACCAGCAGGTCGGGATGCCGGCGGTTGAGCGCGTCGTTGCATCCGCGCAGATCACTCGCCGTCGCTACACGGAAGCCCTGCTCCTCCAGATACCGGCTCAGCAGAGAGCGTATCTCGTGATCGTCGTCGACGATCAGAATGTCGGGAGCAGCGTTGGCGTTCATAGGCTTCATTCCGTTTTTTCAATCCTTATACAAACTATCATTTCCCTGAAAAGAAGGGTTTTACGGCACCAATACGGAAATTCCGGACCCGGAAACGTTGGTTTACAAAATTCCCGTCACTGGAAACGTTGGGTAACAAAATAATTCCTGAAATACGAAACGGCGCTGCGGGGAAATACATCTTGGCAATAAGTGGGCCTGTGAAAGCGGGCGCCTTCAAAGGCAACCGGCCAGCTCAAGCCATCATGCTGCGCGCAGCCATTCGACGCTCCACGACGAAAGCCGCCCTTCGATGGCGCCACTATCCATCATCAATCGAATCTCGATCGGAGTACGTGGATCGACAACGTCTACCGGCTCTGCCGCTTCGAAGGAGCCGGTCCCCTGCGGGCAGACACGCAACTTGCCAAGCAACTCGGCGGCGTGATTTTCTACGGTGAAAATCTGATCATAACAGCGTTCGTGGACATCGAAACCAAGCCTTGCATTCCGCAGCAGCGGAACAGAACAAACAGACAGGATGGAAATATGGGCTTGTCCCGGATGTGGGGGCGAACGCTTCAAGCGCTATTACCTGGATGCAGACGTTATGCGGTGTATTATTACGCGAATTGAAGGGGCGCACCGAAGTGCGCCGCTTGTTCAGACGATGAAAAAAGTCGAGGGCGGAACCTGCAATGCGGTGGCAATACGGCGAAGTTTTGCCGGATCGGCCTCTGCGCCTGCCTCAATTTCAGCGATTTCCTCGCTGGTGAGGCCACAGGTTTCCGACAGATCGTCGATCGTGTAACCGATGGCTTCCCGCGCCTGCCGCACGGCAGCAGCGATCTCACCATGCGGGACGGTAGAAGCTTTTGAACTATCGATATTATTCGGAGTAATGGACATGAAATTTCTCCTTCCAAAGTCCGCCGGCCAGCTCGTTGCCGGGTGAAGGCAGCTATTGCAGCCATGAGGCATATCGACCTAAACAGGGGCGGCCGAACGCTGGGTCAATATAGGCATCAATGCGGCAAGGGCAAGCGCAGAAGCGCATAGCAGCCAATCCTCCAGCTCGCGGCTCATTACGCCGATTAAAACTAAGTGATGATCCTCGCACGCCCTGGTTACAAAAATGTGGACCGTTCGGAACAGGCCTATTTAAGCGATCTTTTCCCACCGGTGCGTGGCGGATACGGGGCGAAGGCGGCAAAGGGCAAGGGATGCTCATACCTTGCCCTTTGTCCTGCCTATCTTTCGCTCGGCTGCAAGGAGAAGCCCTTTGAGTTCCGGTTCGCGTACGCGATTGGCGGCTTCGATGAAAGAAACCCATTCGGTTCGGCGCTGGCCCCGTTCCGGGAAATCCTGCAAAATTTGAACCACCTCCAGCAGATGCAGTTCGACGATACAGGGAACGTAACTGCCGTCGGCAAGGTGCTTCAGGTAGGTAAAGTAGCCGAAGGGCTTCTTCTTCACCTTGCCGCGCACGCCCGCTTCCTCATAGGCCTCTATGGCTGCGACTTCATGCGGTTTTCTGCCTTTGATCGGCCAACCCTTGGGAATAACCCAGCGACCGCTCTCCCGGCTCGTGACGACAAGAACTTCGGCATCGTCGCGTCCAACGCCCTTTCTATAGCAGATGGCCGCATATTGCTCGCAGGCGCGACCGTGGAGCAGCGCGTCGGCATGGGAGGCAAGCTCGGACAGAAAACTCTCCGAACGCCGCAGGGCCTTTTGCCGTGCTGATATTGAAGGCGTCATGGCCCGCGGCTACCGGCGACAAGGTCGGCGAAGGCATATCCGCCTCGAAACCGGCGGGCATATCTCATAAAATCATCCGCCATACTGCCCTCCTGTCCCGCCCGCAGCTGCGCCGAGCGTCACAACTGTCAACATGATGCTGTGAGCTGTTGCGGTGACAGTTTTATGAAGGTCGCTGTTGATGATGGCGTGCGAAGGAGTTGCAATCACAGCGATAAACGAAATCGTGACCGGACAGGCACGGAAATTGAAAACGGCCCCGCGTGAGGGCCGTTCTGTGTTTGCGGATCGGGACAAACCTACTCGGCGGCCTGCAGGGCGGGCACTTCGATTTCCTCGCTCAATTGTCCCGCCATGGCAGCGGCGAATTTTGTCTGGTCGAGCTCGTTTTCCCAGCGGGCGACGACGATCGTGGCAACGGCATTGCCGACGAAGTTCGTCAGGGCACGGCACTCCGACATGAAGCGATCAATGCCGAGGATCAACGCCATGCCGGCGATCGGAACCGAGGGAACGACGGCAAGGGTCGCGGCAAGCGTGATGAAGCCAGCTCCGGTGATGCCGGCTGCACCCTTGGAGCTCAGCATGGCCACCAGCAGCAACAGGATCTGATCGGTGAGCGACAGCGGCGTGTCGGTCGCCTGGGCAATGAAGAGCGCCGCCAGCGTCATGTAGATATTGGTGCCGTCGAGGTTGAAGGAGTAGCCCGTCGGAATGACGAGACCGACGACGGAGCGCTTGCAGCCGGCGCGTTCCATCTTGTTCATCAGGCCCGGCAGCGCCGCTTCGGAAGAAGACGTACCGAGCACGAGCAGCAGCTCCTCCTTGATGTAACGGATCAGCGCGAGGATCGAGAAGCCGTTGTAGCGCGCGACTGCGCCGAGCACGACGAGCACGAACAGCAATGACGTGGCGTAGAAGGTGCCGATCAGGAAAGCGAGATTGGCGATCGTGCCGATGCCATACTTGCCGATGGTAAAAGCCATCGCGCCGAAGGCGCCGATCGGGGCGAATTTCATCAGCAGTGCGACCATGCGGAAGATGGGGGTGGTCAGCGCCTGCAGAAAGTCGGCGACCGGACGACCGCGTTCGCCGGCGGCGCCGAGCGAAATGCCGAAGACGACCGAGAAGAATAGCACCTGGAGGATGTCGCCCTTGGCGAAAGCGCCGACGATCGTATCCGGAATGATGTTCATCAGGAAGCCGACCACCGAGGCATCATGAGCCTGCGCCGCATAATTGGTGACGGCCTTCGTATCCAGCGTCGCCGGATTGATATGCATGCCAGCTCCCGGCTGCACGACGTTGGAGATGATGAGACCGACGATCAGCGCCAGGGTAGAGAAGGTCAGGAAGTAAATGAACGCCTTGCCGACGACGCGGCCGAACTTCTTCAGATCCGACATGCCTGCAATACCGGTGGTGACCGTCAGGAAAATGACGGGCGCGATGACCATGCGCACCAGCTTGATAAAGGCATCGCCAAGCGGCTGCAGCGAAGCGCCGAGCTGCGGATAATAGTGACCGAGCAGGATGCCGGCAGCGATGGCTGTGAGAACCTGCACATAGAGGTGCCGGTAGAAGGGAACTTTAGCGCGCGTTTCCGCGGCAGCGATGGGAGCAATCATGATGTCCTCCGTTAAGCCCAACCGATCTCTCGGCCCTCCGGGCGACGACTAGAATTCAACAGCCTCCGACTGTTCCACTTCCCTGTGCAATGCGTGTGCCAAACGGATGGAAACAGCGTAACCTTTTGCTTTCCCTGCATTTTGAGAGGAAGTGCCGGATGCTGATCATCAATATGTGCGGAAATCCGCACAGGCCGATTTGCTATGCGCGCGAAATCATGCACAATATAGCCATGCTGCAGCGCCCGGCCAACGAACGACTTCTGACGCCTGAGCAACTGGGTCGGCGCTCCCGCCGCGTCTGGTTCGTTTTCGCTTTTCTGAGCGCGACGGTTCTTGCGGCCGGCCTCTTTGGGGCAGGCTTCTATGGCCGCCTGTCGGCACTAGAGACGCTGCAGAGGCAGGGACACACGGATGCGAACCTGAAGGTCGCGCTGCTGCGGGCAGTCCTCGAGCGGCCCCGCGCCCTGCCGCTGCTGCTGGCCGACGATCAGCAGGTGCGCGATGCACTGACCAATCAGCGCGTGGACGACGTGGTCGCCCTCGACCGCAAGTTGGAAAGCCTGGTTTCAGGAACCAGCGCTTCCGTCCTCTACGTCACCGGCAAGGATGGCGTCGCGATGGCATCCAGCAATTGGCGCGAGCCGTTGAGCTTCGTGGGCAACGATTATTCCTTCCGCGATTACTTCAGCAAGGCGATGGAAGCCGGAACCGCCGAGCATTACGCGCTCGGCACAGTCAGCAATCGCCCAGGTCTTTATATTTCCCGCCGCGTCGGCACTGCCGGCTCCGCTTTGGGCGTCGTCGTCGTCAAGATGGAGTTCGATCAGCTTGAGGCCGATTGGAGCGAGACCGGCCGCCCGGCATACGTGACCGATGAGCGCGGCGTCGTTCTCATCACCAGCCTGCCGTCATGGCGCTTCATGACGACGACGCCATTTTCGCGTGAAGAGGCTGCTGCCATTCGCAAGAGCCTGCAGTTCGGGGCTGCGCCGCTTTCGCCCCTGCCGATCAGCCATCCTGAAACCATCGGCCCTGATGCGACCATCGTGCGCGCCGTCCTGCCTGGGAGCAGCGCTGCCGAATACTTGCGGCTGACGACCGCGATCCCCTCGACGCCTTGGCAGCTCGGTTATCTGATCCCGACCGATCAGGCGATCGCATCCTCCGTGCGCGAGACGCGTTTCCTCACCTTGACCGTGCTGTTGCCGATCCTGGCCTTTGCCGCCTTCCTGCTGCGCCGCCGGGACGTCGCCATCATGCAAATCGCCGTCAGCAGGATCGCGCGCGAGGAGTTGGAGCGCCGCGTTCTGGAGCGTACGGAGGATCTGAGCCTGGCCCGCGACCGCCTGGAAGCGGAGATAGCAGACCATCGGGCGACCGAAGCCAAGCTGCAGGGTGTGCAGCAGGATCTCGTGCAGGCCAATCGCCTCGCCATTCTCGGCCAGGTCGCTGCCGGCGTCGCCCATGAGATCAACCAGCCGGTTGCGACGATCCGCGCCTACGCCGAGAACGCGCATATTTTCCTCGACAGGCAGCAGACAGAGCCGGCCAAGGAGAACCTATCCGCGATCGCGGCGCTGACCGAGCGTATCGGCACAATCACCGATGAATTGAAGGCCTTCGCCCGCAAGGGAAGAACTGCGCCTGAGCCGGTGGATCTGAGAAACGTGATCGAGGGAGCCGTCGTCCTTCTCAGAAGCCGATTTGCCGGCCGTCTGGATGCCTTGAAGGTCGAGTTGCCGCCAAAGGGGCTCTATGTCGTCGGCACGCGCATCCGGCTGGAACAAGTGCTGATCAACCTGTTCCAAAACGCTCTGGAGGCCCTGGAAGGCCGCGAACGGGCCAAAGTCGAAGTATCGGTGCGTGAGACTGCGGAGGAAGTCGGGATCGTCATTTCGGACAACGGGCCTGGCATTCCCGCAGCAATCCTCGACCAGCTTTTTACACCGTTCAATACCTCCAAGGAGAAGGGTCTCGGCCTCGGCCTCGTCATTTCGAAAGATATCGTCGTCGACTATGGCGGCCGGATCGACGTCGAGAGCAACGGCAGCGGCACCCGCTTCACCGTCCATCTGCGCAAGGCCACATCATGAACGAGAGCTCGCCCGTTTTCCTCATCGACGATGACAAGGATCTGCTGAAGGCGGCAAAACAAACGCTTGAGCTGGCGGGTTTCGCAGTCTCAGCCTTTCCGGCGGCAGCGGATGCCCTCGGCGCCCTGAATTCCGGTTTTGCCGGTGTTGTTGTCTCCGACATCCGCATGCCGCAGATGGATGGGCAGCAGCTTTTCGCTCATGTCAAAGCGCTTGATGCCGATCTGCCCGTCATCCTGATGACCGGTCATGGCGATATACCCATGGCGGTGCAGGCAATTCAGGATGGCGCTTATGATTTCATCGCCAAGCCCTTTGCCACCGACCGGCTGGTGCAAAGCGTGCGTCGCGCGGTAGAAAAGCGACGGCTTGTGCTGGAAAACCGCGCGCTGCGGCGGGCAGCCGAGCGGGCCCAGGGCGATCTTCCTCTGATCGGTCAGACCCCCGCCATCGAGCGGCTGCGCCATACGCTGCGCCAGATCGCCGATACCGACGTCGACGTGCTGGTGACCGGCGAAACGGGCAGCGGCAAGGAAGTTGTCGCAAGCCTGCTGCATCGCTGGAGCCGCCGCGCCAAGGGCAATTTCGTTGCGCTGAACTGTGGCGCCCTGCCCGAAACCGTTATCGAAAGCGAGCTCTTCGGTCATGAGCCGGGCGCCTTTACAGGGGCGCAGAAGAAGCGCGTCGGGCGGATCGAGCACTCAAGCTCCGGCACGCTTTTCCTCGACGAGATCGAAAGCATGCCGCCGGCCATTCAGGTGCAGATGCTGCGCGTACTCGAGATGCGCGAGGTGACCCCGCTTGGTACGAACGAGGTCCGCCCCGTCGATCTCCGCGTCGTGGCGGCAGCGAAGGTCGATCTCGGCGATCCCAGCCAGCGCGGCGATTTTCGCGAGGATCTCTATTATCGTCTCAACGTCGTCACTCTTTCCATCCCGCCGCTGCGTGAACGGCGCGACGACATCCCCCTGCTCTTCGGTTATTTCGCCGAGCGAGCCGCGAGCCGATTCAAACGTGAAGTCCCTGCCATTTCCGCGGCCGTACACCGTCATCTGCAACAGCACGATTGGCCGGGAAATGTTCGAGAGCTTTCGCACTTTGCCGAACGTTTCGTGCTCGGTCTTGAAACGGCAGCGACATCCAAACCCAATGAAATGCCGATGACGGATGCAGGACTGTCGCTGCCCGCCCGGGTGGAGCGTTACGAAGCCGAGCTCATCCGCGAGACCCTGTCACAGAATAATGGCGATGTCCGCCGCACCATCGAAGCGCTCGGCATTCCCAGAAAGACCTTCTACGACAAGCTGCAACGGCACGGTATCGTCAGGGGCGACTTCGCCGGCTTTGACGGCGACGAACGCCGAGGCTCATAAATCGCTGCAACACTGTAAAGCAGCGGCATAATCCTTAAATCGATCCCGATCTAAGGAATTATGCGGCGGCAAATTATGCGCTGCGACGTATCCCATCGGCATTGGACATGTCCCTCTGCCGGCTCGCTACCTCGGCGGTACGATCCAGAACCCGCATCGCCTGCATAATGAGCGTCGCAAGTGCCTCCTCGCCGTTACACGCGGCCACGATCAGCGGCGCGCTCAGGCAAATTCTGAGGGCACTGGCGGGCATGTCGTCAAAATCGGCACAGCGAACCGGCTGACCGAGGCGTACCGAGGCGACGCCATTGTCCTCGATGGCCAAATCCTTGTAGACGGCCGCCATTTCAGCCGCGGTCAGCATCGCACCATCGATACTATTGCGCAGGTAGAACGAGAAGATAGACGCAATCTCGTCCCAGCGAACAGCCGCCGATGCGCCCCACAGCGCACGCCGATCCAAGAGCCGGCTTTCCAATTGCTCGAAGGCTGGATCGCTGGAAAGGCGCTCAGCCACGGCCTTGGCAAAGGCGGAGAGGACCGCGATCACGCGCTCTTCGGGGATGCCGGCGAAGCGTTCGAGCTCGAACAGCGCCGCCTTCCAGCGCAGCAGCAGCCCGAAATTGGCACGTTCCGGCAGGACTTCGCGGGCGACCCAGCCGTCCGGCCATTCCGCCTTCCCGCAATAATCGGCAAGTGCGGCCGGCAGTGCACGGGACTTGAAACGCGCCGACATTTGCGGCGGGCAGAGAAGCGCGCCGCTGAAAATCGGTCCGGCAAGGAATTTCGAACCTGTGACCGCGACCACGAAGCCGTGTGCGAGATAGGCACGGATGGTCGCTGCCGACAGGCGAAACTGACAGGCATCGATCATGATATCCAGCACGGCTTCGAAACGTACTTTCAGACGCAGAACGGTTTCAAGGCTTGGCGCCAGCAAGCTGGTCTTCGACACATCCGTGACCACGAGCAGGCATCTGAGGCCGGCTGCGCGGGCAAGCTCGATCAGACCACGCAACTCGTCTTCAACCTCGCTCTCGGCACGAAGGGAACCATCCTTGTTGCGGACCGCAATGGTGGCATTGCGCGTGGCGTCACCCGGCCGCAATTCCTCGCCTTTTACGACGACCCGCTCGCTGCTGAGGCGGCTCATAAAATGCCGCCCCGACGCCGCCGTCATGACGCCGCTGCCCGTCTCGTTGCCCATCAGGGTAATGGTCATCAGATCGCGATCGTCCTCGCGGGCCAGAAGCGAGGCAGCAAAAAGATGGATATCCGTGCCTGATGTGGCGAGGATCGCATCGACCCGCGGTTCGGATCGTTGGTTGAGGCCGAGCAGGCGCAGCAGATCGTCACGAACACGCCCGATTTCGCGCCCATAGATCGCAGCGGCCGAGCCGGTTTCCATCTCGCGCATCAAGCCTGCGTAATAGGATTCGACTTCGGCAAAGGCCTCGGCGGAGATGGTCGAGGCTGTCGATGAACCGAACGCAAGGTCCCTCGGCCGGGGCGATGGACCATAGCCGTACATGTTGAGACCACTGGCGGCATCGCAATCGAGGCGTTCGTCGCCACCGGATATCAAGCATCTCAGAAGCGCCTGCCTGCCCTCATCCCGCTGCGCGGTCAGGTTTTTATCCAAGGCACTGTCGCCAGCGATTTGCTGCATGAAGAAGCATTCCTTTTGCGCCATAGTTACACACGCTTTGCGGGGGATGCGCTGCGTTTCTGCGAGCCGAAGAGACATCCTCGGCAGTCGAACATTAGACCACACAATATGGAGCGAGGCTGACTTGCGAACGTCGGTCAGGCCCAGCACGCCCATAACAAAAAAGCTCGCGGCCCTGAGAACCGCGAGCTTATTTCATGCGAACGAGAAATCTTACAGTCAGCCGGCGGCTTCGATCTTGTCCTGAGTCTTCCTGTCGAAATCGCTGGCGTCGTGGCGTTCGCGCAGCTGCTCGGACGGATCGCCCGACATGCGGTTGACCATGCGGCCGCGCTTGACGGCCGGACGCGAATAGATCTGCTCGGCCCAGCGCTGAACATTCTTGTAGTCCTGCACCTGCAGGAATTCGGCCGCGCCATACTGCCAGCCTTTGGCAAGGCCACCGTACCACGGCCAAATGGCGATATCGGCGATCGTGTAGTCCTTGCCGGCGATATATTCGCTTTCGGCCAGACGTCGGTCGAGCACGTCGAGCTGGCGCTTCACTTCCATGGCGAAACGATCGATTGCATATTCGATCTTAGTCGGGGCATAGGCATAGAAATGACCGAAGCCGCCGCCGAGATAGGGCGCGCTGCCCATCTGCCAGAACAGCCAGGAGAGGCATTCGGCACGAGCCGGCTGCTCGCTCGGCAGGAAGGCGCCGAATTTCTCGGCGAGATACACCAGGATCGATCCCGATTCGAAAACGCGGACTGGCTTCGGGCCGCTCCGGTCAAGGAGAGCCGGGATCTTCGAATTCGGATTGACATCGACAAAACCGCTGCCGAACTGATCGCCCTCGCCGATCTTGATCAGCCAGGCATCATATTCAGCCCCGCCATGGCCGAGCGCCAACAGCTCCTCGAGCATGATGGTGACCTTCACGCCATTCGGCGTTCCGAGCGAATAGAGCTGGAGGGGATGGCGCCCCACAGGCAGTTCCTTTTCATGGGTCGGCCCGGCGATCGGACGGTTGATGTTGGC
>JBCNPI010000370.1:0-5635 GCA_039593415.1 Rhizobium sp.
AGGCAAAGAACTTCGCCGAAGCCGACAAGCTTCGCGAGGAGCTGACGGCCATGGGCATCCAGCTCAAGGACGGCAAGGATGCGGCGACGGGTGAGCGGATCACGACTTGGGAGATCAAGCGGTGAGCTTCGTTACCCCCCTCTGTCACTTACGTGACATCTCCCCCACAAGGGGGGAGATCGGGGGGAGTTTGCGGCATCCCTTCACAAAACCACAAAGCTTAGTTTCCGCGGATTCGATCTCCGTTTGGGCTGCGCTGGTGCCGCGGGTTAACAATCTCCTCCCTTGTGGGGGAGATGTCACGAAAGTGACAGAGGGGGGTAGTTTGCCACATACTCCAGTCCCGCCGACGATCCGTAGTAACGCCCGCCGCATGCGCAAGGTCATGACGGACGCGGAACTTCGGCTCTGGAATGAATTGCGCGCACACCGCCTCCTGGGCCTCGGCTTTCGCCGTCAGCTGCCCATCGCCGGTTATATCGTCGATTTCGCCTGCCCAGCCGAAAAGCTCATCATCGAAGTCGATGGTTCCCAGCATGGCAATGATCGCGATCAGACCTATGACCGGATTCGCACCCGCCGCCTCGAAGCAGACGGGTGGATTGTCCTGCGTTTCTGGAATGACGACGTTCTGAAGGACATAGAGAACGTCTGCATGCATATCCTCCTCATTCTCGGAAAGGATAAAGCATGACCACTTCAACCTATACCGGCGGATGTCAGTGCGGCGCGGTTCGCTTTCGGGTGCGAGGCGAACTTAAGGACGCGTCGATCTGTCATTGCCGCATGTGCCAGAAGGCCTTCGGCGCCTATTATGCTCCGCTGGTTTCGACGCGCGGCGCCGAGCTCACATGGACGCGGGGAGAGCGAAAGGTGTTCCAATCGTCCAACTATGTGAAACGCGGCTTCTGCGGCGATTGCGGCACGCCGCTTACCTATGAGGCACCCGATGGCATTGCAGTCGCGGCCGGCGCCTTTGACGATCCATCACGACTGCCGCCTGTCGTTCAATACGGGACTGAAGCCAAGATCGGCTTTGTCGACCGGCTGCATCTGCTGCCTGGACACCGGACGGAGGAGGATGCCGAGCAGGCGCCTTTCGTGCTGCAGATCGTGTCATATCAACATCCCGATTACGATACCCAAAGCTGGCCAGAGGAGAAGAGCCATGAGTGAAGCCATCAGAAGCGGAGGATGCCAATGCGGCGCGGTGCGGTTTCGCATCCGTGGCGAGCTTGGCCGCCCCTCGATCTGCCATTGCCGCATGTGCCAGAAGCAGTTCGGCAGCTTTTTCTCCGCGCTGGTGACCGCGCCGAGCGATGGCCTTGAGTGGACGCGCGGCGAGCCGAGCTACTTCCAGTCCTCCGTCAACATCGACCGCGGCTTCTGCAAGAACTGCGGCACCCCGCTGACATACCGTCATCCGGGCGGCCTCGAAATCGCCATCGGCGCCTTCGACAAGCGCGACGATCTCGCGCCGCAGATCCAGGTCAACCATGCCTATCGTCTACCCTGGGTGGAAACGATCTTCGAAAAACCCGTCCTCCAGGACCCTGACTTTTACGCGCGGCAGGAGCAGATCATTTCTTTCCAGCATCCCGATCATGATACGGATGTCTGGCCGTCCGAGGGGCTGAAGATATGACAGAGGTCCTGCGGACGCTCTATCCCGAAATCGAACCCTATGCCTCCGGTCATCTCGATGTCGGCGACGGTCACCTCATCTACTGGGAGCGTGTGGGAACGCCGGGCGCCAAGCCTGCCGTCTTTCTGCATGGCGGTCCGGGCGGCGGCATCTCGCCGAGCCATCGCCGCGTGTTCGATCCGGCGCTTTATGATGTAACCCTGTTCGATCAGCGCGGCTGCGGGCTATCGACACCGCACGCGAGCCTCGAAGCCAACACGACCTGGCATCTGGTCGCCGATATCGAGCGGCTGCGCGAAATGGCCGGTGTCGAGAAATGGCTTGTTTTTGGCGGCTCCTGGGGCTCAACGCTGGCGCTCGCCTATTCCGAAAAGCATCCGGAACGGGTCTCCGAGCTGGTCGTGCGCGGCATCTATACGCTGACCCGAGCCGAGCTCGACTGGTACTATCAGTTCGGCGTCTCGGAAATGTTCCCCGACAAATGGGAGCGCTTCATCGCACCGATTCCGCCGGAAGAACGCCATGAGATGATGCTCGCCTATCATCGCCGCCTGACGCATCCGGACAAGGCTGCCCGCCTGGAAGCCGCCAAGGCATGGTCGATCTGGGAAGGCGAAACGATCACGCTCCTGCCGGAACCGGCCACCAGCGACCAGTTCGCGGACGCGGAATTTGCGCACGCCTTTGCCCGTATCGAGAACCATTTCTTCGTCAATGCCGGCTGGCTCGAGGAAGGCCAGCTGCTGCGCGATGCGCACAGACTGAAGGACATTCCCGGCGTCATCGTCCATGGCCGCTACGACATGCCCTGCCCGGCCAAATATGCCTGGGCACTGCACAAGGCGTGGCCGAAGGCGGAGTTCCATCTGATCGAGGGTGCGGGTCATGCCTATTCCGAACCCGGCATTCTCGATCAACTGATCCGCGCCACGGATAAGTTTGCCGGGAAGGTGTAATGCCAAACAAGGCCCCTCACCCTAGCCCTCTCCCCGCGCGCGGGGAGAGGGAATAAGCTCACAAGCCCCTTCGCCCCGTGTAACGGGGAGAAGGTGGACTCGAACGGTTTAGCAAAGCGAAACCGAGAGAGGACGAATGAGGGGCAATCCACGATCAAACCGGTTCGCCGGAGGAAACAGTATGACACGCGAAAAAATCTATCTCTTCGACACGACGCTCCGCGATGGGCAGCAGACGCCCGGCATCGATTTCTCGGTCGAGGACAAGATTGCGATTGCGACTATGCTGGATGAATTCGGTCTGGATTATGTCGAAGGCGGCTATCCCGGCGCCAATCCGACCGATACGGCCTTTTTCAATGAGAAGCGCACGACTTCAGCCTCCTTCGTCGCCTTCGGCATGACGAAGCGCGCCGGCATCTCCGCCTCCAACGATCCCGGCCTTGCAAGCCTCTTGCAGGCGAAGTCCGACGCCATCTGTTTCGTCGCCAAGAGCTGGGACTATCACGTCAAAGTGGCGCTCGGCTGTACCAACGAAGAGAACCTTGAAAGCATCGCTGAAAGCGTCAAGGCGGCCGTCAATGCCGGCAAGGAGGCCCTAGTCGATTGCGAGCACTTCTTCGACGGCTACAAGGCGAACCCGACCTACGCGCTTGCCTGCGCCAAGGCGGCCTACGATGCGGGCGCCCGTTGGGTCGTGCTCTGCGACACCAATGGCGGCACGCAGCCGCCGGAGGTGCGCGCCATTGTCGAGGCCGTCATCGCCTGTGGTGTCCCCGGGGACTGTCTTGGCATCCATGCGCATAATGACACGGGGCAGGCGGTAGCCAATTCGCTTGCCGCGGTCGAGGCCGGCGTCCGGCAGATCCAAGGCACGCTGAACGGCATCGGCGAGCGCTGCGGCAATGCCAACCTGATCACACTCATCCCGACGCTGGCACTGAAAAGAGCCTATAGCGAGCGTTTCGAAACGACGATCGATACCGAGCGGCTTGTGGGCCTGACCGGCCTTTCGCACGCCTTCGACGAGCTGCTCAATCGCTCTCCCGACCATCAGGCGCCCTATGTCGGCGCATCCGCCTTTGCGACCAAGGCCGGTATCCATGCCTCGGCGCTGCTGAAGGACCCTCGCACATATGAGCATGTGCCACCGGAAAGCGTCGGCAACTTCCGCAAGGTGATGGTCTCCGACCAGGGGGGCAAGTCGAACTTCATCAACGCCCTGAAGCGGCGCGGCATCGAGGTCGGCAAGGACGATCCCAAGCTCGACCAGCTGATCCAGATCGTCAAGGAGCGGGAAGCGACAGGCTATGCTTACGAAGGCGCGGATGCGAGCTTCGAGCTGTTGGCACGGCGCACGCTCGGCACCATCCCGGAATTCTTCGCAGTCGACGGTTTCCGCGTCATGGTCGAACGCCGCTTCGATTCCCATGGCCGGGTGAAAATCGTCTCAGAAGCAGTCGTCAAGATCATCATCGACGGTGAGACCATCATGTCGGTGGCCGAGGGCGACGGTCCGGTCAACGCGCTCGACCTGGCGCTGCGCAAGAATTTCGGCAAATACCAGCACGAGATCGACGATCTGGAACTGGCCGACTTCAAGGTGCGTATCCTCAACGGCGGCACGGAGGCCATAACCCGGGTTCTGATCGAATCCACCGACAGCAGCGGCGTACGCTGGTGGACGGTCGGCGTGTCCGAGAACATCATCGACGCATCGTTCCAGGCCTTGATGGATTCCGTCATCTACAAGCTGATGAAAAACCGGCACATGGCCGGCAGGATCGCGGCGGAGTGATCCGCCGCCCATCAAAAAGCTTGACGATGCCGTCAATGAAATGAATTAGCCATGCCGCATGCATTGGAGTAATCCCGTCTCAAATAATTGTGAAAGACGGGAAAATTCATGGCCACCGACGCGGTCAAATCTGAAATCAAGAACAACGACGCTGCCCGCGGCTTCGGCTTTGCGATGACGGCCTATCTCTTCTGGGGTATTCTGCCGCTCTATATGAAGGCGCTCGCGCATATCCCGGCTTTCGAGGTCATCGCCCATCGCATCGTCTGGTCGGTTCCCGTTGCCGGCATAGTGCTGCTGGCGCTCGGCCGCCTGGGTGACGTGAAGACGGCGTTTCGCAATCCGCGTACGATCGCCATGGCATCGCTGACGGCAGCGCTCGTCACCATCAACTGGGGAACCTATGTCTGGGCGATCGGCGCCGGCCATTCGCTCGATGCCGCCCTTGGCTATTTCATCAATCCGCTGTTCAGTATCGGGCTCGGCGCCATTCTTCTCAAGGAAAAGCTGGCGCCGACGCAGATCGTCGCGATCTGCCTTGCAGCCATCGCGGTCGTCATCCTGACAGTGAAAGCCGGTACGCTGCCCTGGGTCGCGCTGTCGCTGACCTTCTCCTGGGGCTTCTATGCCTTTTTCCGCAAGACGCTGCCAGTTGGAGCCAATCAGGGCTTCTTCATCGAGGTGCTGCTGCTTTGCATTCCGGCAGCATTTTACATCCTCTATCTGGAAGCGCGCGGCGAAGGCCACTTTTACCAGACCGGCATTTCGGATACCGCACTTCTGCTCGGCTGCGGGCTCGTGACGGCGCTGCCGCTGATGATCTTCGCCAATGGCGCGAAGCTTCTGAGGATGTCAACCATCGGCATCATGCAGTATATCGTACCGACCATGGTCTTCCTGATCGCCGTCTTCCTGTTCAAGGAACCCTTCGGAACGACGCAGCTTGTTGCATTTTCGCTGATCTGGGCCGGTCTCGTGCTCTACAGCTGGTCGATGCTGCGCCAGAGCAGAGGAGGCTAACCAGCAGGATTGGTTAGAAAATTCTTGGTTAAAGCTTGGAAATGACAGCCTCTTCGCCGCCGCGGTCGCCGTGCGTTTCAGCGGCGTGCTTGCGGATGGCGGGGATAATGTCACCGATCTTGTCAATGACGAGCGGCTGGACGCGATGGGCGGTGTGCACGAAGCCCTCTTCCGTCATATGGCGGATGAGTTCCATCATCGGGTCCCAGAAACCGT
>JBCNPI010000371.1:0-5631 GCA_039593415.1 Rhizobium sp.
CCGCCGCATCGGTCCATGTATTGAAGGGCATCGACCTGACGATCCTCGAGGGTGAGTCCGTCGGCATCGTCGGCCCCTCCGGCTCCGGCAAGTCTACCCTGCTGATGGTTCTGGCCGGCCTGGAAAAGCTCGACAGCGGCGAACTTCTGATCCGCGATACGCCGCTGCACAGCCTGAGCGAGGATCGCATCGCCGATTTCCGCGGCCGCAATATCGGCATCGTGTTCCAGTCTTTCCACCTGATCGCCAACATGACGGCGCTTGAAAATGTCGCCGTGCCGCTGGAACTTGCCAATGTTCGCGATGCTTTCGATATCGCCCGGCGCGAACTGGAAGCGGTGGGGCTAGGCGAGAGGCTCAATCACTATCCCGGCCAGCTTTCCGGCGGTGAACAGCAGCGCGTCGCCATCGCCCGCGCACTTGCGCCCTCGCCTGCCGTCCTGATCGCCGATGAGCCAACCGGCAATCTCGACACCGATACCGGCCGGCAGATCGCCGATCTGCTATTCGCCCAGCAGGCCGAGCGTGGAACGACCATGCTGCTCGTCACCCACGATCCCGCGCTTGCCGCCCGCTGCTCGCGCCAGATCCGCGTCCGCTCGGGCGAAATCGAGAGTGACGGCACGCGCACGCGCCCCAACCAGGCAGCGATTGCATGAGCGCGGCAGGACTGCACCTGCCCCTCGCCTTCCGCCTTGCCATGCGCGAACTGCGCGGCGGCCTTGGCGGCTTTTATATCTTCCTCGCCTGCATAGCGCTCGGCACCGGTGCCATCGCCGCTGTCAATTCCGTATCCCGCTCGATCACTGATGCTATCGCAACGCAGGGGCAGTCGCTGCTATCAGGCGACGCCCGTTTCGAATTGCGCAATCGCGAGGCAACGCCGGAAGAATTCGCCTATCTCCAAAGTTTAGGCAAGGTTTCCCGTTCCACCGGTCTGCGCTCCATGGCACGCCTGCCCGACGGCTCCAACCAGGCGCTGGTCGAGGTCAAGGCCGTCGACGGTGCTTATCCGCTCTACGGCAGCTTCGAGGCGGAGCCGGACCAGCCACTCGCCTCCCTGCTCGCCGCTAAAGATGGCACCTATGGCGCTGTCGTCGCTCCCCTGCTGCTTGAACGCCTGAACCTCAGAATCGGCGATGCCCTGCTGCTCGGCAGTGCCAAGCTTCGCATCACCGGCACCGTTGAGCGCGAGCCGGACGCCGTCTCCGAAGGCTTCGGCTTCGCGCCGCGCCTGCTCACCAGCCGCGATGCCGTGATCGCTTCCGGCTTGATTACGACGGGCAGCCTCGTCGAGCAGTCCTACAAGATCCGCATGGCCGATCCCGCAATCGGCCTTCGCAATCTCGGTGACCGCGCCAATGCCGCTTTCCCGCAAGCGGGTTGGTCCATCCGCAGCAGCGACCGTGCGGCTCCTCAGCTTGCCGATAATGTCACGCGCTTCTCGCAGTTTCTGACGCTGGTCAGTTTGGCGGCGCTCATCGTCGGCGGCGTCGGCGTTGCCAATGCCGTCCGCGCCTTCCTCGATTCGAAGCGCACGACCATCGCCACCTTCAAGTGCCTAGGTGCGCCGGCTTTTGTCGTGGTATTAATCTATCTCATCCAGATCGCCGTCATCGCACTTGCCGGCATAGCAATCGGCCTCGTCCTCGGCGCTATCGCGCCGATGATCGCGTCGCAATTCATGGCGGAATTCCTACCGATTTCAACCGCGCCGAGGCTTTATCCCGGCGCACTGACCCTGGCGGCCCTCTTCGGGCTGCTGACGACGCTTGCCTTCGCAATTCCGCCGCTCGGCCATGCCCGCGAGGTGCCGGCAACGGCGCTGTTCCGCGAGCAGGGCTTCGAAGCGCGCCGCCTGCCGGGCTGGCCCTACCTGCTCTCCGCCGGCCTATTGATGGCGGCACTTGCGGCTTTGGCGATCGTCACCGCCTATGACCGCTTCATCGCCATCGTCTTCGTCGTCTCGATCGCTGGAGCGTTCCTCGTGCTGCGCGCCATTGCCGCCCTGCTCTCCTGGCTTGCCCGCCGCAGCCCGCGCGTGCGCTCGCCGGCCCTGCGCCTGGCGATCGGCAATATCCACCGGCCCGGCGCGCTCACCTCCTCCGTCGTGCTGTCGCTCGGCCTCGGCCTGGCACTGCTGGTGACCCTGACGCTGATCGACGGCAATATGCGCCGCGAGTTGATGGGCCGCATGAGCGAACAGGCGCCGAACTTCTTCTTCGTCGATATTCAGGGGCCGGAGCTGGAAGGCTTCCGCAAGATCGTCCTCGACGTCGATCCGGAGGGCAAGCTCGTCGAGGCGCCGATGCTGCGCGGCCGGATCGTCGCCTTCAATGGCGAGGATGTCACCAAGATGAAGGTGCCGGCCGCAGGCCAGTGGGTCCTGCGCGGCGACCGCGGCATCACCTACGCGGATACGGTGCCGGAAAACGCCTCGGTCACGGAAGGCAAGTGGTGGGACAAGGATTATAGCGGCGAGCCGCTGGTTTCCTTCTCCGAAGAGGAAGGCAAGGCGCTCGGCCTGAAGCTCGGCGACAAGGTAACCGTCAACGTGCTCGGCCGCAACGTCACCGCCAGGATCGCCAGTTTCCGCAAGGTGCAATGGCAGTCGCTGTCGATCAACTTCGTGATGATTTTCTCGCCCAATACCTTCAAGGGCGCACCGCACGCGTGGCTTGCAACCCTGACCGACGCATCCGCCACCTCGGAACAGGAAGCAACGATCCTCCGGAAAGTCACGAATACCTACCCGACCATAACAAGCGTCCGCGTCAAGGATGCGCTCGATGTCGTCAACACGCTCGTGGGACAGCTGGCGACGGCCATCCGTTCCGCAGCCTCTGTCGCGCTCATCGCCTCGGTGCTGGTGCTGGCCGGTGCGCTCGCCGCCGGAAACCGCGCCCGCACCCATGACGCGGTCATCCTCAAGACGCTCGGCGCAACGCGGGCGACGCTGATCCGCGCCTTCAGCTACGAATATCTGATCCTGGGCGCCGCTACCGCCGTCTTCGCACTGATCGCCGGCGCGGCATCCGCCTGGTACATCGTCAGCCGCATCATGCACCTGCCTTCGGCCTTCCTGCCCGACGTCGCCTTCTCCACGCTGATCATCGCTCTGGTGCTGACGGTCGGCATCGGCCTGATCGGCACCTGGCGCATCCTCGGCCAGAAAGCAGCCCCCGTTCTGCGCGAGCTTTGATTTGTCCCCGCATTAACCGAACGCGGTGCTTCGGGCGCGATATTACATCGATTTAACATGCGCTGGATCGCTTGACCCTTGTGTATGAGGCTCGAAAGCCTCATATTCTTTGCAGGCATGCTGAGCTCCGCAGCGGCGCCTGGGCCTTGAAAGACCCGACACCGTACTCATATCGGAGCTTGAAAGAGGAAAACATGGCTGACTTTCGCAATTACCAAAACCGGACGCAGAGCGGTGCGCAATCCGGTGCGATGATAGACGAGGGCCTTCGAGCCTATATGCTCAAGGTCTATAACCTGATGGCGCTGGGTCTGGCGATCACGGGTGTTGCCGCCTATCTCTCCTTCTCGCTCGCTTTCGCGAACGGACAGATCACGGCCTTCGGCCAGGCGATCTATCTGAGCCCGCTGAAGTGGGTCGTCATCCTTGCCCCGCTGGCAATGGTCTTCTTCCTGAGCTTCAGGATCAACCGCATGAGCGTGGCCGCCGCGACGACGACCTTCTGGGTCTATGCCGCGCTGGTGGGCTTGTCGCTCTCGTCGATCTTCATCATCTACACCGGCCAGAGCGTCGTGCAGACCTTCTTCGTGACCGCGGCCTCCTTTGGCGCGCTGTCGCTCTACGGCTACACGGCCAAGCGTGACCTGTCGGCGATGGGCTCGTTCCTGATGATGGGTCTCTTCGGCCTGATCATCGCTTCGCTGGTCAACATCTTCCTGGCTTCGTCCGCCCTGCAGTTCGCGATCTCCGTGATCGGCGTTCTGATCTTCGCAGGCCTTACCGCCTACGATACGCAGCGGATCAAGGAAATGTACTATGATGCCGACGATGCAACCGTCGCCGGCCGCAAAGCGATCATGGGCGCCCTGTCGCTCTACCTCGACTTCATCAACCTGTTCATGTTCCTGCTGCAATTCCTCGGCAACCGCCGTTAATCGCAAGGCATGAATAAGAAACGGAAAGGCGGCGACGGCCGCCTTTTTATTTGCCTGCCAGGTAGCACTGTTATTTGATGGCGGTCTTAGTAAACGCAGATCAGGCAATGAAAACAATGTCCGTCAGCCTCCGTAATGCTATCGCAGACGACCTTCCCCATATCACAGCAATCTATCGCGATTCCGTCCTGAACGGCATGGCAAGTTATGAGATCACACCACCGAGCGAGGAGGAAATGACGGCCAGGTTCGAGGCGATCCGCGACAAGGGCTATCCCTATCTCGTCGCCGAAGACGAGACCGGCGCATTTCTCGGCTATGCCTATGCCTCATCCTTCCGCACACGGCCGGCCTATCGCTGGATGGTGGAGGACTCGATCTATCTGGCAGCGGAAGCCCGGGGACGCGGCGTCGGCAGACTGCTGCTCGACGCGCTCGTCGAAAGCTGCGAGAGGCTCGGCTTCCGCCAGATGATCGCCGTCATCGGCGGCGCCCATCTCGCCTCCGTCGCCGTGCACCGCGCCGCAGGCTTTACCGAAGCCGGCCTGCTGAAAGGCACCGGCTACAAGCATGGCCGCTGGCTCGATACCATGCTGATGCAGAAGGCGCTCGGGGAGGGAACCGGCACCGATCCGGATCCGTCGATTTATCCTGGAACTTTGTTTGGGGGTTAGTTTCGACTCATCAATATGCCGCATCTCTGATACCCCCTCTGTCGCTATCGCGACATCTCCCCCACAGCGAGATATCAGCGAAGCTGACAGAGGGGGGTACCGCACTATCCGCCAACCCCAGAAGAAAACCTACTTCTCCACCAGCTTCAGCTGCTTGTCGAACACCTTCAGAACCTGCTGCAGATCGTGGCCGCGCTTCAGGATCATGCCATTGGTGTTGACGACGGAAAAGGCGCCCTGCTTGGCCGCGAGCTTCGGATTTTTTTCGATGCGGAAGAGCGGCATTTCGCCCGAGCGCTTGAAAACGGAGAAAACCGCCTTCTCCTTCAGGTGGTCGATTGCATAGTCGCGCCACTCGCCTTCGCCGACCATGCGGCCATAGATCCAGAGAATCGCGTCCAACTCCCGGCGATGGAAGGTCACCGGCAGCGGATCCTTGCTCTGCTTGTATTCTCTGAGATCAACGACGACGGAAGAAGTATTTTCCACGGAGCGGCTTTCACTATGTCGCAAATCCGGCTGATCAGTCATCAATCCCCCAGGGGCTATCTCATGACAGGAGAATGACAGTTTGCCTCAGCCGCTTCAAATTGCAAGGCGGTTGGCACCTCACAATTTCTTTCCCGCAGCCGAAAGCATCTCGTCAGCGCCGCATTTCAGTCAAAACGGCGCCCAATTTACAGGAAGTATAGAGAACCGTTTGACGCCGCCGCGTCAAACGGCCCGGCCGGGGCGCATCGATTAAACCCCAGCCCCGAATGCGTCCTCGCCGGGCACCTCCCCTTTTCGGCGCCAGCCGAAATAGCAAATCTTTTCCGCG
>JBCNPI010000372.1:0-5590 GCA_039593415.1 Rhizobium sp.
GATGAGCTCGACGGTATCGCCCGACATCTCCTCGAAGTCGACAACTCCCTTCGATGAAATTCTGTCACCCATCCTAGCCAGCCCTCGATTACGCGTCACACTGTTACGGTTAACTGATTCCCGATATCAAGATTAACATCTTGGTAACGGAAAAGCGCAAGTCCTAGTTTTCGTTTATTCCCACCCTAAGATTATAGCTCCAAGACTTGCGCGAAGCTGGTGCTCCGATCGAAGATCCGCCCAGCTCAACATTAAGAGAGGAAATAGAATGCGTTATCTCCATACGATGGTTCGCGTCACCGATCTCGACGCCTCGTTGCATTTTTATAGCACCTTGTTCGGGCTTACCGAAACCCGCCGCTACGAAAACGAGAAGGGGCGCTACACGCTCGTTTTTCTTGCAGCCGGCGAGGATGTCGAATCATCCCGCAGCAACGGTGCCCCCAGCCTGGAACTGACCTACAACTGGGACCCGGAAGAATATAGCGGAGGACGCAATTTCGGCCACCTCGCCTACGAGGTCGACGATATTTATGCGACCTGCCAAAAGCTGATGGACAACGACATCACGATCAATCGCCCGCCGCGTGACGGCCACATGGCTTTCGTGCGCTCTCCCGACGGCATTTCAATCGAGATCCTGCAGAAGGGCGCCAATCTTCCGTCCGCCGAGCCTTGGGCTTCCATGGCCAACACCGGCACCTGGTAGGAGCCTAGCTTTCGCGAGGCTTGCGGCACGCGCGGAGCCATCCGTTTCGCGCTTGCCGCCCGTGCCCTTCCTCCGGCATGCTTGGACGACTCGAAGCATCATGCATCGGATATCGCGCGGTCATCGTTCCCAGTCAGCGCGTGCGATATCGCCGTCCCTCGCAAGAGGCCGTTCCGATGCAAACCTTTTTTGCAGGGGACGTCCCATGTGCGATCAACGGATTTTATACGGCAAGAAGAAGCTCGCAAGCACAATTGCCGTCTTTGCCTCATTTGTGATGATCGCGGGCTGCGCGACTACAGCCAAAAAGCCGGCGGAAACATCGGAAATCACGCCTGCCGCGCAACCCACGGCGGCCGAGCAGCTCGCTGCCGACATGAACAGCAAGGCCGACGCCCGCCGGCGCAAAGCCGATGGCACCTACCGCGACCCGCTTGTGCACAGCGTCAACGGCACGCGCCAGCAGGTCGTCGCCCAGCAGAATCAGGCTTTCTATCAGGCTCCCGCAGCCGCAGCTCCTGCCGATGGACAGACCGGCATTGCCGGTCTCGCCACGCAACCGACCGGCGTCAACGCGAACAGAAGCAGCATCTTTTCAGCGCCGCCACCTATTGCCGTCAATCCAGACGGAACGCTCGCCAAGAACCAGCCCGACGGCAGCCCGGCAATTACGCCGATGATGCGCAGCGTCTATAGCACACCACCCGGCGCGATGCAGACCACGGCACCGCAAGCGATGAATGCAGCCAGCGCGCCGAACGGCCTAACTTCGGCCGATGTGCTTCCCCCGCCCGTTATCCGCAACGCGACCGCCCCCGCAGCGAACTCGCCGCAGCCGGCCGCACAGGTGACGTCCTCCGGTGTCATGACCGCACAGAACCCGAACGTGCGGGAGCTGAACGGCAAGCAAGCCGCAGCTCTGGCACAATTCATCGCCTCGAAGAACCAGCCTCAGAACGGAAAGCTGATGGTGCAGCCGATACAAGGGGCAAGCGGCCAGTAAAGAGCCCGCCTTGCTAGGGAATATTCGCTATCGCCGGCAACATCCTGTTAAGGCTCGCTTATTCAGTATCGGCGGCGGTTTCACCCATCTGTCATTTTTTCCACAAAAAAGCGAAATTGCCGCTTGCGGGAATGAAATCACCCCGCTATAAGCGCGCCACACAACAGCTGAACGCGCCCTTCGTCTATCGGTTAGGACGACAGATTTTCATTCTGTAAAGAGGGGTTCGACTCCCCTAGGGCGTGCCACTGTTGTTCTTCTTCCCGCTGCAATTCATTTAAGCTACCGCTTGCGGACGCAATAGGCTATTCCTATCTAGGCCATGCAGCATGCGCCCTTCGTCTATCGGTTAGGACGACAGATTCTCATTCTGTAAAGAGGGGTTCGACTCCCCTAGGGCGTGCCAATCGGGTGGCTCGACGTTTTCCACAAGCACCTCGAAAATCTTCGCCTAGTCATGGATTTTTCTGCGATTTTTCTCGTTTTTCCGCTTGCGGGAATGAAAGGTGCTGACTATAAGGGCGCCACAGCACGCGCCCTTCGTCTATCGGTTAGGACGACAGATTTTCATTCTGTAAAGAGGGGTTCGACTCCCCTAGGGCGTGCCACTGCCTCTTCCTTCGAAATTATTGATTTTTCGTCGCAAAACGGCATTTAGCCATGCGATATCGTCGCGACTTGCGTTACGGAGCTTTTGCCGCGTCGGTCACGCGCAGCTGCACACGCCTGCTTCCCTGCCAGTGATCGGCGCCGAGCGTGCCGGCCACATGGATCTGCGCGCCGCGGGAAGACGTCAGCAGTTCGCCCAGCGGTGTTTCTGCCGCGCGGAAGGCAATGCCATCCACCCGGCCGCCATCCTGCGCTTCGAGCGTAATCTTGATATGCGATTGGCCGACGAGGCGGGAATCGCGCAGCCTGTGGCTCGGGAGCGCGAAGACGGGCTGCGGATGGCCAGAACCATAGGGACCGGCCGTTTCAAGCCTGTCGATGAGCTCCACTGTCGCGCCGCTTGCGCCGAGGGCGCCGTCGATCTTCAGCGTCTCATTGGCGACGAGGCCAATCACCTGCTTCTCCGCCTTCTCCGTGAAGAAGGCCCGCAGCTTGCCGAGATTGCTTCGCTCCACCGTCAGACCGGCCGCCATGGCATGTCCGCCGCCTTTAACCAGCAGGCCGGCATCGACGGCGGCGCGCACCATACGGCCCATGTCGAAGCCGTTGATCGAGCGCCCCGAGCCTGTTCCCTTGCCCATCGAATCGAAGGCAATGGCGAAGGCCGGCCGGCGGAACTTGTCCTTGAGGCGTGAGGCAATCAGACCGACGATTCCCGGATGCCAGTTCTCGCGTGCCGTGACGATGACGGAGGCGCCATCGCCATTACCATATTCCGCCAGCGCCTCGGCCTCGGCCTCCTGCAGCATCGCGGCCTCCATGGCCTGCCTTTCGCGATTGAGTTCGTCCAGCTTCGCGGCGATCGTTTCGGCTTCGCCGGTATCGGCCAGCGTCAGCAGGCGGGCGCCAAGCGCGGCATCGCCGATGCGGCCGCCGGCGTTGATGCGTGGACCGATCAGGAAGCCAAAATGGTAGGGCGAGACGGGGCCGTTCAGTCCGGCCTTGCGAAACAGCGCCGCCAGTCCGAGATTGCCCTGATGGCGGGCAGCAATCAGCCCTTTGACGACATAGGCGCGATTCAAGCCCTTCAGCGGCACCACATCGCAGACGGTCGCCAGCGCGACGATATCGAGCCATGCAAGCAGGTCGATGGATCGCACGCGGGAATCACCTGCTTCTCGCAGCAGCCGCAAGGCTGCGACTAGAACCATGAAGACGACACCGGCGGCACAGAGATGCCCCTGCCCTGACAGATCATCCTCGCGGTTGGGATTGACCAGGGCATGGCATGGCGGCAATTCATGCGCCACCTGGTGGTGATCGATGACGACGACATCGATACCGCGTGCCTTCGCCACCTCAAGCGATTCGAAGCTGGTGGAGCCGCAGTCGACCGTCACGATCAGCGTCGCGCCATTGTCGATGAGCTGGCCGATTGCAGTGGGGTTGGGGCCATAGCCTTCGAAGATGCGATCGGGAATATAGATGCTGGCGGGAACGCCGAAATGCGTCAGGAAGCGATAAAGCAGTGCCGAGGAGGCCGCGCCATCAACATCGTAATCGCCGAAGATCGCAACCGTCTCGCCCTTCCTGATCGCGTGCAGGAGCCGTCGTGCGGCCTTTTCGCAATCCGTCAGCAGATGCGGATCGGGCATCAGGCCGCGGATCGTCGGGTCGAGGAAAGCCATGGCTTCCTCCTGACCGACACCACGGCCGGCAAGCACGCGGGCAATCAGCTCAGGCAGCCCATGGGTCTGCGCAATGGCGAGCGCCCTGTTCTGACCGGCCTGATCGAGCCGGGAGACCCAGCGATTGCCCGATACCGAGCGCTCGACACCTAGAAATGCCCGCTGAACTGGATCGACCGGTTGCTCCACCATCTCTCCCGGAATTTGTGGGCGGCGCCTTTGCCGGACACGCCGCCGCTATACCCTATTCTTTCGGCCGCTCGATACGAATGACCTGCGGCTCGCCGACGAGATAGCCTTCGTTCTTGATTGCCGCAACCGCCTTGCGCACCGAATCCTCCGTCGTCGCATGGGTGACGAGGATGATCGTCTGGTGATCGGACGGTGCCAGATGCTGCTTCGAGCGCTGGACGATCGATTCGAGCGAAATGTGGTTCTCCGCCATGCGAGTCGCGACACTCGCAAAGACGCCCGTGCGATCGACAACCGTCAGGCGGATGAAATAGCCGCCTTCATGGCTCTGCATCTGCGCCTTGCGATAGGGCTCGAGTGCGTTGGCCGGATGGCCGAATACCGGCACGCGCTGCTCGCCCGGGCGGCTCTTGGCGATATCGGCGATGTCGCCGAGCACGGATGAGGCCGTTGCGTTGCCGCCGGCGCCGGGGCCGACCATCAGCAACTCGCCGAGAATGTCGGATTCGATCGCCACGGCATTGGTGACGCCATCGACCTGGGCAATCACCGAATCGAGCGGCACCATGGTCGGATGCACACGCTGCTCGATGCCGCTTTCGGTGCGCTGGGCGACGCCGAGCAGCTTGATGCGGTAACCGAGATCGGCGGCAGCGCGGATGTCCTCGATGGAGACGTTGGTGATGCCCTCGAGATAGATATCGTCGGCTGCAATGCGGTTACCGAAGGCGAGCGTCGTCAAGATGGCGAGCTTGTGCGCGGTGTCGTTGCCCTCGATATCGAAAGCCGGATCGGCTTCGGCATAGCCGAGGCGCTGCGCTTCCTTCAGGCAATCGGCAAAGGACAAGCCTTCCTTCTCCATCCGTGTCAGGATGTAGTTGCAGGTGCCGTTCATGATGCCGTAGACGCGCGAGATCGTATTGCCGGTCAGGGATTCACGCAGCGCCTTGATGACTGGAATGCCGCCGGCAACGGCCGCTTCGAAATTCAGCAGAACGCCCTTCTCTTCAGCGATCTGCGCAAGTTCGACGCCGTGATAGGCAAGCAGTGCCTTGTTGGCGGTGACGACGTGCAGGCCCCGTGCCAGAGCAGCCCGTACGGCGGCGTTGGCAGCGCCCTCGGAGCCACCGATCAGCTCGACGAACACGTCGATATCGGCCTTCTGGGCGAGATCCACCGGACCGCCGAACCATTCGATACCCGTCAGATCGATGCCGCGATCCCGCGTGCGATCACGCGCCGTAACGGCGACGATCTTGACCGGGCGACCGCAGGTAACGGCAAGCTCGTTAGCGCGGCTCTGGATGATGCGGACGAGCGAGGCACCAACGGTACCCAAGCCCGCAATGCCGATTTTGAGGGCATCTGCCATGGAAAATTCCTGATCAG
>JBCNPI010000373.1:0-5579 GCA_039593415.1 Rhizobium sp.
ATTTCCACGAAGTAAGCTTACGCCTCCAGGCAGGTTTCGACAAAGACCTTAAAGGCGCGGGCACGATGCGACAGCGCATGCTCGTCGCCATGCTTCCAGCCATGTTTCTGGTCGGCGCTCATCTCGCCAAAGGTGGTCTCGTAACCCTTGGGTTTGAAGATCGGATCATAGCCGAAGCCTTGACCGCCGCGCGGTGGCCAGACGACGGTGCCTTCGACCTCGCCGCGGAAAAGCTCGATGTGCCCGTCCGGCCAGGCAAGGCAAAGCACGCTGACGAAGCGCGCCGTGCGGCTTTCCGGAGAACTGGCTCCAGCCTTTTCGAGAGCCGTCTCGACCTTCCGCATCGCCATCGCGAAATCGCGCGTGCCGTTAGCGGTTTCAGCCCAGTTGGCAGTGTAGACGCCGGGATCGCCGCCAAGCGCATCAATGACCAGGCCGGAATCGTCGGAAAGAGCCGGTAGGCCGGAGGCATGCGCCGAGGCAAGCGCCTTGATCGCAGCGTTTTCCTCGAATGTCGTGCCGGTTTCATCCGGTTCGATGAAGTTGAGGTCGGCCGCCGATTTGGCGGTAAAGCCGAAGGGGCCGATCAGGTCCTGTATCTCGCGGATCTTGCCGGCATTGTGGCTGGCGACGACGATGGTCTTGGTGTCGAGCTTGCGCATGTACTATCCTGTCATAGGCCCCAGATGCGAGGTTCGGCGCATTCCAGGCTGTTGCCGGCTGGATCGCGGAAATAGATGGATCGGCCGCCATTGGGCCAGTGAAAATCGGCTTCGATATCGACGCCGGCAGCCTTCAGCTTTTGCGCCATGGCGTCGATATCGTCATTGTTGAGCCGGAAGCAGACGTGACCATGCCCCTTGGTTCCATGTGGCGGCACGGGCAGGGCGCCCGGTTCGTGCGGCTTGACCGTTTCCTCGCTGTTGAAGATCAAGAGCACACCCGGCCCGCAGCGATAGAAAACGTGTCGGTTGCCGCCGCGCGAAATCTTCTGCAGTCCGAGTATGCCGCCATAGAAGGCCTCGGCAGCATCGAGATCGTCGGCGTAAAGCGCGGTTTCAAGGATGCCTGCGAGAGCCGGGTCAGCCATTCCAAATTATCCTCAGGCGATAGCCTGCTTCTGCAGCTCCACCAGTTCGGCGATGCCGTTTTTGGCAAGGTGCATCAGCGTAGCGAATTCCTCTTCGCTGAAGGGGGCGCCCTCAGCCGTTCCCTGGATCTCGACGATGCCGCCCTTGCCAGTCATGACGAAATTGGCGTCGGTTTCGGCCGAGGAGTCCTCAAGATAGTCGAGATCGATGACAGGTTGATCGGCGAAGATGCCGCAGGAAATGGCGGCGATATGGTCCTTCAGTACTCGCTCGACCTTGACCATGTTGCGGCTTTCCATCCATTTCAGGCAGTCGTAAAGCGCAATCCAGCCGCCGGTGATCGAGGCTGTGCGCGTGCCGCCATCAGCCTGGATGACGTCGCAGTCGACGGTGATCTGGCGTTCGCCCAGCTCCTTGAGGTCGACGACGGCGCGCAGCGACCGGCCGATGAGGCGCTGGATTTCCTGCGTACGGCCGCCCTGCTTGCCGGCGGCGGCTTCGCGCTTCATACGCTCGCCGGTCGCTCGCGGCAGCATGCCGTATTCGGCCGTGACCCAGCCCTTGCCGCTATTGCGCAGCCATGGCGGCGTCTTGTCTTCCAGGCTTGCCGTGCAGAGCACATGCGTATCGCCGAATTTCACCAGGCAGGAGCCTTCCGCATGCTTGGAAAAATTGCGCTCGAACGACACCTTGCGCATCTGGTCGGTTTTTCTGCCTGAAGGCCGCATTCCACTCTCCTGAAAGTTCGTTGACCGCTTCTACGACCCACAGACCGCTTTTGCAAAGGAAAAGCAGGCGAAAAGCCACTCGCCAGCCGCGGCAGCATTTTTCCCTTTTGCCATTGCTAACCGAATGATTATATTTTGCCTAAGGCTCAACGGAATGGATCTGACAGCGAAATGGTATTCACGACATCGTCGGTTTCGGATGTCATTGCTGCACTGGACGAACGCTCCAAGGAAATCTTCCGCCGCATCGTCGAAGGCTATCTGGAAAGCGGCGAGCCGCTGGGTTCGCGCAATCTCTCGCGCCTCTTGCCCATGTCGCTGTCGCCGGCTTCCGTGCGCAATGTCATGAGCGATCTGGAAGAGCTGGGGCTCATCTATTCTCCGCATGTGAGCGCCGGCCGATTGCCGACTCAGGTGGGCTTGCGCTTTTTCGTCGATGCCTTCATGCAGGTCGGCGATCTCTCAGCCGAGGACCGCGCCAATATCGATCGGCAGGTGCGCGGCAGCAATCGCGACCAGCCGGTGGAATCGATGATGTCGGAGGCAAGCCGGGTGCTGTCGGGCATTTCGCGCGGTGCCGGCCTGGTCATCACTTCCAAGAGCGACCCAGTTCTCAAGCATGTGGAATTCATCCGGCTGGAGCCGACCAAGGCGCTTGCCGTCCTCGTCGGCGAGCACGATCAGGTCGAAAACCGCATCATCGAGCTGCCGGCCGGCACGACCTCGTCGCAGCTCACGGAAGCCGCCAACTTCCTCAATGCCCATATGACCGGCCAGACGATGCCGGAATTGCGGCGGCAATTGCAAAGCCTCAAGGAAAGCGTGCGCCAGGAGCTTGATAGCCTGTCCCATCAGCTGGTCGAGCGCGGCATCGCTGTCTGGTCCGGCGGCGATGACGACGGCAAGCCGACGCAGCTTATCGTGCGCGGCCACTCCAATCTGCTTGCTGAAATCGGCGGGGCGGAGGATCTCGACCGCCTGCGGCTCCTCTTTGACGATCTGGAAAAGAAGGACAGCCTCATCGAGATCCTCAATCTCGCCGAGAGCGGGCCGGGCGTGCGCATCTTCATCGGCTCGGAAAACAAGCTCTTCTCGCTGTCCGGCTCCTCGCTCATCGTTGCGCCCTATCGCGACGAGGACGATCGCATCGTCGGTGCAGTCGGCGTCATCGGCCCGACGCGGCTCAACTACGCCCGCATCGTGCCCATGGTCGATTATACGGCGCAGCTGATCTCGCGATTATCGCGACCGGGAATCTGATGAGAGGATATCTAACGGCTAGGGGCGCCCGGGACGCAAGGCTCCCGATCCGCATTCGAGCAAGCGGCCCGGCGCCGCCGCTCGCAATGTCGGAAATGCCCGTTCTTCGCGACAAAGCCTTGATTTTTTCCTGCCAAACCTCGATATCGGGCACATTCAAAGACCAAGCAATTCGGAGACCGTCATGACCGACGAAACAACGAAAACCGGACCTGACGCCACGGCGGCCGACACGTCAGCGGATTTCGCGCAAGATGCAGCGGAAACCGTCGACGCGGCAGAACCGTCTCAGCCGAATCCGGTTGAGCTGCTGAAAGCCGAAAACGGCGAACTGCGCGATCGCTACCTTCGTCTCGCCGCTGAGATGGACAATCTGCGTCGCCGCACCGAGCGCGACGTGAAGGATGCCAAGTCCTATTCCGTGGCCGGCTTCGCCCGCGACATGCTCTCGGTGGCAGACAACCTGCGCCGCACGCTGGATGCCATTCCTGCCGATGCGCGCGATGGCACCGATGCGGGTCTGAAGACGCTGATCGAAGGCGTCGAGATGACCGAGCGTTCCATGCTCTCGGCTCTCGAGCGTCACGGCGTGCGCCAGCTCGAACCGATCGGACAGAAGTTCGATCCCAATTTCCATCAGGCCATGTTCGAAGTGCCGAATGCAGAGGTGCCGAACAATACGGTCGTGCAGGTGGTGCAGGCCGGTTTTGTCATCGGCGACCGCGTTCTGCGCCCGGCCATGGTCGGCGTTGCCAAGGGCGGTCCGAAGATCGTCGAAAATGCCGAGCAGGGCGCCAACAGCCCGCTGGACGAAAAGGACGCCTGATCCTTTTTCGGGCAGCAGCAACAAAAGAAAAGAGCCGGACGATGTGAGATCGTCCGGCTCTTATTTTTGCCTTGGTTCGATGCGAGGCAGGTCGTCACGCGGCGTTGGATGCCTGCTCTTCGTTGAGGAATGCATAGATGGCGGAGGCTGAATCGGTGGCGCGCAGCTTGGCGACCAGATCCTGGTCGCGCAGAACGCGCGCAATGCGCGACAGTGCCTTCAGATGGTCGGCGCCGGCGCCCTCGGGCGCAAGCAGCAGAAAGACGAGATCGACAGGCTGGTCGTCCAGGGCCTCGAAATCGACAGGCGCTTCGAGACGCGCGAAAATACCGGCGATGGACTTGATGTTGGCAAGCTTGCCGTGCGGAATGGCAATGCCGTTGCCGACGCCGGTGGAGCCAAGGCGCTCGCGCTGCAGCACGACATCAAAAATTTCTCGCTCCGGCAGTCCCGTCAGCTTGGAGGCCTTGGCGGCCAGCTCCTGAAGCAGTTGTTTTTTGGAATTTGCCCTCAAGGCGGGTATGATCGCATCTTGCTGTAGCAAATCTGCCAATGCCATTCTCTTTTTCCTTCGTGTCGCCGAGAACCGATGACGAGCAAGCGGCGGCCGGTCGCCAATGGGCGCAGCCGCCGCTCATCTTCCATTCTCAGCCTTTGATATTGGCCGCGTCGATCCAGCCAATGTTACCGTCCTGGCGACGGTAGACGATGTTCAGATGTTCCTTGCCGGGACTGCGGAAGAGCAGCAACGGCTCGTCGGTCATATCGAGCGCCATCACGGCGGTCGCAACCGACATGGTCTTCAATTGCTTCGTGCTCTCGGCGACGATCGCCGGCGCGAAATCGGCCGGAACCTCCTCGTCGTCATCGGGCACGCCGTCCATGACGGTGTAGGCGACTTCCGCCTGGCCGTTCATATGGTTGCCGGCTTGATGATCCTTGAGTTTGCGTTTGTAGCGGCGCAGGCGCTTTTCGATGCGTTCGGACGCTGCATCGAAGGCAAGCTGTGGGTCCATGGCTTCGCCGGCAGCATGCAGCACGACACCGCTATCGAGATGAAGCTTGCAATCGGCCGCAAAGCGCGAACTGGACTTCTGCACAGTTACCTGACCCGAATACCCCCCGTCGAAGTATTTGGTCACGGCCATACCGATCTGGTCCTCAATCCGCTGACGGAAGGAGTCGCCAATTTCCATATGTTTACCGGAGACACGCACACTCATGGAGTTTCCCTTCTTGTAGTGGTTATTGCGCGTATCAGTTTACGCCAAGCCTCAAGCTCATCCAAGCACTTCACGCGGTCAAAGGCAAATTGCGTATATCGACCGTCTTGGATGGTGGGGATAAGTTTCATGGTCGTGCTGTCTGTCCTGCAGCGATTGCGGCGGGCTTCTAGCCTTGCCACATGGGAAAGTCAACTGCGTCTTAACCGCCTGTTAGGAGTTGAGCATCCGGCGGTTGAAAGGCTTCAGTCGTCAGAAACCGGAGACTTTGGCGAGCGCTCGTTTTTCGCGGCGACGCTGTACGGACGAGGGGATGTTCATGGCTTCGCGGTATTTTGCAACCGTGCGGCGAGCAAGCTCGATCCCGCCCTTCTTCAGCGTATCGACGATATCGTCGTCGGACAGAACCGCATCCGGGCTTTCGTTCGAGATCAGCAGGCGGATCTTGTGG
>JBCNPI010000374.1:0-5526 GCA_039593415.1 Rhizobium sp.
ATTTCCCCGGCTCGAAACTCTCGCGAACCATCGCCAGCTTCTGCTCCGCCGTCCAGCGCCGCCGACGCTCCGGGCCCGTCAACACTTCCATCACTTCCTGCCTGGTGTTAGTCAAAAACACAGTCTTATGCCTACCCGCTAGTTTAAGTGAGAGGCTATGTCCGGTGTTTCAGGGGGCTGCTCCAGAAGGCTCGCTGCTGCCCGGCAACCCGCCTTCATCCGGCGGCGTCAGAGGGAGCACGCTATCCCGCGGTCGGGCATCGAAGTGAGTCCCGAAGGCCGCCGCGAAGCATCGATCATTCAGGCCCATCTTTTCCCATCCGGTCATGGTGGCGCACTCGCACGCCGCCTTCCGGCCCCCACAGAAAGTCAGCCACATCGACGTGTGAGCAGCCAGCGGGCGCCACCCAATGGCGAAGCGCCTCGCGGACCATTGGAAACGCCAGCGACGACCAATCTATTTCCTGCGGGTATACCAACTTCACTTCGAGGGACTCTTCTCCCGCCATGAGCTGCGACGTCTTCAAGTCTGCGGAAAACAGCACGTATACCTCGGAGAACATCGGCAGGTTATAAACTGTCAACAAGCGCAGATGCGTAGCGGTCGCGCCGGCCTCCTCGTAGGTCTCCCGAATGGCTGCCTCCTGCAAGGTTTCACCGGTCTCCACATATCCCGCCGGGATGGTCCACATGCCACGGTACGGATCGATCGCGCGCTGGCACAGCAGGATGCGGCCCTCATGCGTCGCCACGCAGCCCGCGACCATGCTGTGCCTTGAATAGTGGATTGCCCCGCAGTTCTGGCAGATGTGCCGCAGCCCAATGTCACCGTACGGCATGATCATCTGCACCTTATCGGAGCCGCATTCACTACAGAACTTCATGCATTCCTCGACGGGCGGATCATCGTGGTGAGTTCAGCCACGTTGAGGGGAAGACTCCTGTGTACTTCACAATGGTGGGCACTGGAGATACCGCACAAGTGCCGGGCAATGTGCTTCAGAATTTGCCGGCGCACAGCGTCGCTGCGCTCGAAGGACTCCATCTGGCACAAGGTGTCCCAAATGCTGACTGTAAAGAACGCCTCGGCATCCGACTTTGAGCGCACTAGCCAGCGCATGCGCAGTCCCGTCGCTGCGCGTGTCTCGACATGTACCTTGTATGCATTCTGAAAATCCGCCCACATGCCGGGATGAACGCGCCCTTCGGTCAACCGCATGTAAAGCGGTGGGTGACGATCTTCACTTAGACCGCGTTCACCTTCGCTATTGGCGACCAACCCGTCAGGTGCGACCCAAGCCGAGCGAATTTCGCAGGTATGACACTCGAACTCCCCTGGCAGGGGTTCTCGCAATAATCGATTGCGTACGGCCGCGCGCTCCCAGTCGGCTGCATGTCGCTCAGATTCCCAGAGCTCCACCACATAGCCTCCCTCCCGGCTATCCAGGTCTCGCAAGACCCAACTGCCGAGCGCCCCGGCAACACCTTGCATGTTGGGGGCCTTTTCAAACATTTCGCGCTCGAACTGCCGCCGTTTTCCGGCCCTAGCGAGCGTCCGAACGACGCGCATCAACATGTGACTGTCCGGTGGCATGTACCAGCACGGCGAATTGACCGCCAGTCGTGCCCCGGCCCCTTCTGCAATTCCGCCACTAGGATGTTGCTGCAGCACAGCATATTCGTCTCCGCGCAATAGCGCGACGGGCCACTTGTGCTCCTTCAGCTCGCCACACCACTGAATGTGTTGCTAAATAATAATCGATTTTTTATACTTCGGCGATCGAGGTCGGATTTGTCAAGGATGGGTACACGTATGCAGCTGAGCCACATCGGAATTTTTGTCCAGGATTTTGATCGGATGATCGAGTTCTACCGGAACACTTTAGGCTTTGTGGTTACCGACATCGAAAGAAGCGCTGAGCGGCACATCGCGTTCCTGACGACCGATCCTAAGATCCATCACCAGCTCGTCCTCGTGAAGGGGCGTGCCGCGGACGTCACATCCCGCGCGTTCGTCAATCAGATCTCCTTTGCCGTCGATGATCTGCCGGCGCTGAGAAGTGCGTACGCCAAGCTCGTGATGTCGGAAGCGAAGGAACTCGATCCCATTACGCATGGAACCACCTGGTCCGTGTATTTCCGCGATCCCGAGGACAATCGCGCCGAGGTCTATTGCGACACGCCCTGGTACATCACGCAGCCGCACCGTGCATCGATTGATCTGACCAAGCCTGAGGACGTTCTCTACGCGGAAACCGAAGCACACGTCCGCGGCCAGCCTGGGTTTAAGTTCCGGAAGCAGTTCGACGCGGAAGTAGAGCAGCTCCTATGCCGCGGCTAGTCGGTTCGTCTCCGTTACAGGGATTTGAAATGAGCTCGTCCTCGCTTTCGTTTCGAATCAATCCCAGGGAGATCACCTTCGTCGGCCATGACCTCAGCCGACCTGAATGCATATTGGCCGAACGCAACGGCACGCTGTGGATTTCAGACGATCGAGGCGGAGTAACCCGTCGCGATCCCAGCGGAGTCCAGCACGTGATCGGGTCTATCCGCGGCACCCCGAACGGGCTGGCGATGACCTCGACCCTCGATTTACTGGTTGCGGACATCGGCAACGGTATCGTCTACCGCCTTGACCGCAAGGGACGACATGAAGTTGTGCTCGACCAGCTGGGGACTCAACCGCTGGGGTCCGTGAATTTCGTCTACGCGGACGCTCATGGAACGATTTGGATCACGGTTTCCACGCGTACCCAGCCGCGCAAAGAGGCCATCGCACGCCCCATTCCCGACGGCTACTTGCTTAGGGTCGATGCCGGCGGCCCGCACGTAGTAGCCACGGGCCTCTGCTTTCCCAACGAGCTGCGCATCGACCGGCACTATCGCTATGTATATGTGGCCGAATCGGCTCGTGGGCGGGTGGTGAGAATGCCCCTTCTGCCGGACGGCTCGCTCGGACCGCAGGAGGTATTCGGCCCCTCCCAGTTGTTCGCGGGGGCTATCGTCGACGGCATCGCTTTCGACGAACTCGACGGTCTCTGGGTCACCGAGGTGACCCGAAACGGAATTTATCGCATCGCTGCGGATGGCTCCTGTGAGTGCCTGATCGAAGATCCCGAAGGCAAGATGCTGCTGTTCCCCGCTAGTGTGACCTTTGCCGGGCACGATCTTAGAACGGTGCTTGTCGGGTCTATTAAGGCAAAACGTCTGGCCTGCTTCCGGAGCCCCATACCAGGGACGCCCTTGGCCCACTGGCATCGAAACGAAGTCATTGAGGGGAGCTCCTCGCAATGACCACGGTCAACTGACAGAGCAGCCGAAGTGACCTGCCTGACTTCTTCGAGCCATTTCAATCTTGGAGAACGGCCTCGGTTGATCCGATTGGGTTTCCAGACCAGATCTAGAGCGAGTTTTGCGGCGCGTTGGGTTCAGTCGAACCCGATGAAGGCACCAGCTGACGGGCGAATTCAGCTGGTGCCAAGTCTTTGAGAACCGAGTGAGGACGACTCTCGTTGTAATCTCGGCACCGCGCCTCCACGATCGCGTTGGCTTCGCCCAGCGTTTCGAACCAATGGAGGTTCAAGCTCGCGTCGCGGAATGATCCGTTAAACATCTCGATGTGGCAATTGTCCGTTGGCTTCCGAGTCTGCTGAAGTCAATTTTGGCTCGATAGTGGTACGCCCATATGTCGATCAGGCTCCCGAAAAATTCGCTGCCATTGTCGACGAACAGATGCCGCGGAGCGCCGCGCCGAGCAGCAATTCGATTCAGCGCAGACACCACGTGCTCGCCTCTCAGGCGTGTCGGACTTCGATCGTCAACGCTTCCTTTATGAAGACATCCACGATCGTCAAGGTGCAAAATTTCGAGCCATCAGCAAGCTGGTCGGCTACACAATCCATACTCCACGCATTGTTTGGTTTGATCGCAACGATCTTCGCCACCAGCGTCACCACCATCTTTCGTCGCTTCGGCAACTTCGAGAGCAACTGCAACTGCTCTTCGCAATACAACCGGTACGACTGGTTTCCGCCCAACTGTCAGCCTTCCCGGTGCAACAGCACGTGGACACGTCGATATATGTGGCGCATCCGCGCATGGGCAATCTCGCGCATCCGCAACCGAAGCTCTGGGCGTGGATCTTTGATACTTCAGCAATACTTAACACTGCGCGGTTGCTTCACAAGCCGACAGGTCAACCTCATCGTCAATCCATAGCGGCTCACCCCATAATCCACCACGTCTCGCCTCAGCGCGGGGCGGACCATACATTTTTTGATGCAACATCCGGCAGAATGGCCTTGTCCAAGCTCAGTTCGACAACCAGCTTCTTCAGCCGCGCGCTCTCCTCCTGCAGTTGCTTGAGTTCGCATACCGGATCCGGCTGCATTCCGGCATATTGCTTCTTCCACCGATAGAACGTCTGTTCCGAAATACCGCCCCGCCGGATCACATCGGCCCCCGGCATCCCCAAAGCTTGCGTGAGCACCGCCACAATCTGTTCGATCGAAAGCGTAAGTCTGCGTCTCACGCAGACAATGCCGTCATCCGTTTGTATGATGAAGAAGGACGCTAGTACGTGTGCACCGGAGGTGAAAATGGCGAAGAGGCAGAGGATTGAGAGTACCGAAGAGGGCCGGGATACCAGGGCGTTGGGTGCCGAGGCTGATCACGTACCGAAAGTTGAACCCGATATCGAGCGCCGGATCGAAGAGGCGTCGAGCCGGCAAATGATATCGATTCGACTGGATAAGCGCTTGATCGAATCGTTCAAGACGCTTGCTACGTTTCATGGAGTGGGCTACCAGCCCCTCATGCGCGATGCGCTTCAACGATTTGCAGATGCTGAAATGAAGTCGATTGTCACGGGCATAGTTAAGTCCCCAAAGAGGATTGGGAAGCGTCGCGACGAATGAGCTTGCCCCTAAGAAACGGCTTCATAAAGGCTGATCGGCGCGCCGGAGGGTGTTCCAGCAGATCAAGCAACAACCGAGTTTGAGGAACGCGCCGTGAATGTCAGCGCGGCGCTCGAAACGAATAAGGGGGCGACGAAAGTGATGCAGCCACCCTCGATTCGCCGAGAACCATGGCTGAACATACAGCGACATCAAGCATTCACGCTGCGATCATCTTGACTACGCCACCGTCCGTCTCCACGTGGATGACTTGGCTTCCGCCACGATGTTCGATGTCTCTGACCTTGACGCGACGTCCGTACAGCGGATGCCAGCTATAACGGACTTCGACTTCCTGCCCGATATGGGCAGAGTGAGCGCGAAATGGCTCTCGGACGGCGGAACTATCTGCTCGCCGGCGCCGACCCCGGCGGCGAACGTGCCGCCGCGATGTACAGCCTGATCGGCACGGCGCGCTTGAACGGCCTCGATTCCGAGGCGTACCTCGCCTACGTGCTCGAGCGCATCGCTGACCGTCCGGTCAACTGCCTGGACGAGCTGCTGCCGTGGCATGTGGCGCCGTCGCTGCCGTCAACCGCTCGCGGCGAGCCCATCCGATAGCCTCTCCCGG
>JBCNPI010000375.1:0-5496 GCA_039593415.1 Rhizobium sp.
TGACCCAAGCGACCCGGACTGACGACCCCTTTGCCGACCTGAACCAGCCGAGCCTCTGGACCGGCATCAATGCCTATCGTTCCGATCCGCTGATCGTCGATCTCACCTCCGGCCTGCCGCGTTCGATACGGGAAGAGCTCGAGCAGCACGGTCGTTTCGTCACCTCACACGAGGCCCAGGAACTGGCGCGTATGGCAAACCAGGGCGCGCCGCAGTTGCGCACCCATGGCCCGCGCGGCGAGCGTCTCGATGTCGTCGAATTCCATCCAGCCTGGCACGCGTTGATGCGCCGCTCCGTGGCCATGGGCCTGCATTCCTCGATCTGGGATGCGCAGGCCGATCCCGAAGCCAAGGGCCACTCACATAAGGTGCGCGCCGCTCGCTTCTATCTGACAGCGCAGCTTGAGTGCGGCCATCTCTGCCCGCTCACGATGACCAGCGCTTCCGTGGCCGCCATGATGGCCTCGCCGGCGGTACAGAAGGACTGGGCGCCCAAGATTCTCTCTCGCAAGTACGACTCGTCCAACAAGCCCGCCATGCAGAAGAGCGCCGTCACCATCGGCATGGGGATGACGGAAAAGCAGGGCGGCACGGATGTGCGCGCGAACAAGACGAGCGCCGACAAGGTCAGCGAGGGCATCTATCGGCTCTCCGGCCATAAGTGGTTCATGTCGGCGCCGATGAGTGATGCCTTCATCATGCTCGCACAGACCAAGGAAGGCATGGGCTGCTTCCTGGTGCCGCGGCTGCTGGAGGATGGCTCGGCCAACGGCCTGCATTTTCAGAGGTTGAAGGACAAGCTTGGCAACCGCTCGAATGCTTCATCGGAAGTCGAGTTCACCGACACATTCGGCTTCCTGCTCGGCGCATCCAATGCCGGCATCCGCACGATCCTTGATATGGTGACGCTGACGCGGCTCGACTGCGCGCTCGCCTCTGCCGGTATCATGCGCGCGTCGCTCGCGGAAGCTGTGCATCATGCGCGCGGCCGCAGCGTCTTTGGCAAGATGCTGGTCAACCAGCCGATCATGACGCGCGTGCTCGCCGATATGGCACTGGATGTCGCCGCCGCGACCGCGCTCGCCTTCCGCCTGGCTGAAGCCTTCGACAAGGCCAGCGGCAGCACGGAAGATGCGGCCTATGCCCGCGTCATGACGCCAGTTGCCAAATACTGGTGCTGCAAGATCGCGCCTGCCCTGATCTACGAAGCCATGGAGTGCATCGGCGGCAGCGGCTACATCGAGGAGCGGCCGATTGCCCGCCACTACCGCGAGGCGCCCGTCAACGCGATCTGGGAAGGCTCCGGCAATGTCATGGCGCTTGATGTGCTGCGCGTGCTGAACCGAGGCAAGGACCTGTTCGAGACCGTCTTTGCGGGTCTCGCTCGCGATCTCGGTCCGGCCGGCAAGAAGACCATTGATGTCCTGCGTGCTGCCATGGCGCTTTGCGAGCAGGATGAGGGTGCTGCCCGCCTGCTGGTCGAGCAGATGGCGCTCGCAGCCGGTGCCGCCGAGCTTTATCGCCTCGGAGCCGGCAAGATCGCCGATGCCTTCATCGAAACTCGGCTCGCCGGTGGCTGGCGCGCGACTTATGGCATGCTCGATTCGCGCTTCGATGCCAGCTACATCGTCGATCTACTGTATCCGCCGGCGACTTAGAGCTGCGCCAGGCGTCTGGCATCCGAAACGACAGTGTGGTTTGGTCAGTTTCTCTAATCTGTGGATTCGCGCGGTTTGGCGGACAAGAGCCCTGCCGGGTTTGTTGTTCGAGGCGATGCGGCTTGCTATTCACCGCGCGGTGACAGATTGGAGTCGAGTCGATGGCCCCCGCAAACGCTGCCGTTAAAATCCCTTTGGAAATGCCTGTCGTGGAAAAGCGCGTGCGCAATCGCGCCGCAACGGAACAGGCGATCCTCGATGCCGCCAAGCGGCTGCTGGCGGAAGAGGGGTTCCAGAATTTCGGTATCAATGCGGTCGCTCGCGGGGCGGGCTGCGACAAGCAGCTGATCTATCGTTACTACGGCGGTCTCAATGGCCTCGTGGAAGCCATAGGAGCTGATCTCGGCAGTTGGGTGGCGGATCGTATACCCGACGATACCGGCGGCATGTTTCTGCTGACCTACGGCGATCTGATGGAGCGGCTTTCGCTGCTGTTCCTCGATGCCTTGCGCGCCGATCCCCTGATGCGTCGCATCGTCGCCTGGGAGGTCTCGGAAAGCAGCGAGCAGGTGCGCCGCCTGTCGGAAGCCCGCTCCAAGGCACTCGCCGGCTGGATAGAGCGCATGCGCGGCTCGCTGGCGCCGCCCAAGGGCGTCGATGCCCAGGCGGTCAATGCCATGATCTTTGCTGCCATTCAGCACATCGTACTGGCCGCGGCCGTCAGCGATCAATGCTCGGGTCTCGCCCTGAAAAACGGCAGGGATTGGGAGAAGGCGGCAACGGCCTTGAAGCGGATCGTGCGCGGTGTCTACGGCTGATTGGGCAGGAGATATCCACAGGCCTGCCTCGCCATTAACCTTAACAAAGGGTTTACATTGCGCCGCAACGGTTAACCCGTCACTGTTGGAAGGTGATTAGTTAACCATCCAGCGTGCAGCCATGGGGTCAAAACCCGCTAAATTAGTGTTTCTCGTGACGGCGGTGATGTTCTTCGCCGTGCTCGCACTAGATATAACGCTGCCTGCAATGGTCTTGAGCGCCATGGCGCTGTCGAATTGGCTCGTCCTGTCGGCCGGCACGACGCAATTTCAGCGTCGAAGGGGTACCGCATGAAGTGGTTGTTGATTTGCTGGGCCGGACCGGTCTCGTTTCTCGGGGCATGGTATTATCTGTCGTACTACGACATGAGCTTCGGCATCTTCATGCTGACGCGGCAGATGCATGACCTGGTCTTCGATATCTACGGCAAGATCCTCGGCATTCCGCCTGAAACCATCCCGCCGCTGGTGGCCCGTGCGATTGCCTTCGACAGCGTACTGGTCTTTGCGATCTTCGGCTTTCGCCGCCGCTCCGCCATCATGGAATGGTGGCGCCGCCGTCAGGCATCGAGATCGGGCGAGGTTGCTCTACCGAGCGCAGACAGCCTGTCCAAGGCTCCCTGAAGAATGAAGCTTGCCGCCGCCGAGTCGATGCGCTCGGCGCGCTTGGCCCGTGAAACGTCCATTTCCAGCAGCGCCCGCTCGGCCGCAACGGTCGAAAGCCGCTCGTCCCAGAAGACGAAGGGCAGGGCGGTCTTTTCCGACATGCTGCGCACGAAGGCGCGTGTTGCCTGCACGCGCGGTCCGGCAGAGCCATCCATATTCATCGGGAGCCCAATGACGAAGGCCGCGACCTTTTCCTTCTCGGCGAAAGCAAGCAGCGTTTGGGCATCTTGAGTGAACTTCACGCGCTTGATGACGGGGCGAGGCGTGGCAAAGCGGCGGCCGAGATCGGACATCGCAAGCCCGATCGTCTTCGTACCGAGATCGAGGCCGGCGATCGGCTGGCCGGGCAACAGCATCACGGCTAGGTCTTCGATGGTCAGCGTCGTCATTAGGGTCTCACTCTCGTCAAAACAAATTGAAGCCAAAGCCGCTTTTCTTTGCTGCGGTTTGGGATATTTCCTAGACACCAGCCTTACATTTCAAATCAAGTCATAAGGAGAAATCCAATGAAGATCACCTGGCTCGGCCACTCCGCTTTTCGTATCGAAACCGCCAAGGCAAAAATACTGATCGATCCTTTCTTGACCTACAATTCCTCCTTTGCTGCCGCCGGTCTCAACATCAAGGACGTTGCTCAGGGCGTCACTCATATCCTGCTGACACACGGCCATGCGGACCATGTCGGCGACGCGGTTCAGATCGCCAAGGATACCGGCGCGGTCGTTCTCGCCAATGCCGATCTCGCATCCTGGCTCGGCACCAAGGGTGTCGAGAAGCTGGAAATGGGCAATACCGGCGGCACCGTCGGCCTCGGCGGCTTCTCGGCCACTTTCACCAATGCGCTGCATTCTTCCGCGCAGATCACCGAGGACGGCGTTTCCCATGCGCTCGGAAATCCGAACGGCCTGATGCTGCATTTCGACGACGAGCCGACGCTCTTCCATATGGGCGATACCGACATCTTCTCGGATATGGGCCTCATCAACGAACTGCATCAGCCCGATATCGGCATCCTGCCGATCGGCGACCGTTTCACCATGGGCGGTGCGGTGGCGGCACTCGCCTGCCAGCGCTTCTTCAGCTTCAAGACCGCCATCCCCTGCCATTACGGCACTTTCCCGATCATCGACCAGACGCCGGAAAAGTTCATCGCCGGCATGGAAGGTTCCAAGACCTCGGTTGCCGCACCGAAGGCGGGCGAGAGTGTTTCTGCCTGACGATACCCGTTGCGTATGGCGGGCATGGTCTTTATAGCGATAGGAAAAATCCTATCCGGAGAATGCCATGTCCGTCGATCTCGCCACCGTCAAACGCGTCGCCCATCTTGCCCGCATCGCCGTCAATGAAGACGAAGCGCAGCGGATGATGGGCGAACTGAACGGCATTCTGGGCTTCGTCGAGCAGCTTTCCGAAGTGAATGTCGATGGCGTCGAGGCTATGACCTCCGTAACGCCGATGGCGATGAAGAAGCGCAGCGACGAGGTGACCGACGGCAATAAGGCCGCTGATATCGTCGCCAATGCGCCGAATACCGATCAGAATTTCTTCCTGGTGCCCAAAGTCGTCGAATAACGGTTCCATCCGACCTTTTCCGACCCGTTGCCCACTTCCAGATCCGAAGCGAAACAAAATGAGCGAACTGACCAGCCTGAGCATTGCCGAAGCCCGCGACAAGCTGCGCGCGAAGCAGATTACCGCCACCGAACTGACCGAGGCCTATATCTCGGCGATCGAGGCTGCCAATGGTCAGCTCAATGCCTATGTGAAGGTGACGTCGCAAAAGGCGCTCGCAATGGCCAAGGTGTCGGACGTCCGCCTTGCGGAGGGCAAAGCCGGCGCGCTGGAAGGCATTCCGCTTGGCATTAAGGACCTGTTCGGCACGGAAGGCATTCATACGCAGGCCTGCAGCCACATCCTGGATGGTTTCGAGCCGCATTATGAATCGACGGTCACGCAGAACCTCTGGAATGACGGCGCCGTCATGCTGGGCAAGCTCAACATGGATGAGTTCGCCATGGGCTCCTCCAACGAGAGCTCCTATTATGGTCCGGTCATCAACCCCTGGCGTGCCGAGGGTTCCAACCAGCAGCTCGTTCCGGGCGGCTCGTCCGGCGGTTCGGCCGCAGCCGTTGCGGCCCATCTCTGCGCCGGCGCGACAGCCACCGATACCGGCGGCTCCATCCGCCAGCCGGCCGCCTTCACCGGCACCGTCGGCATCAAGCCGACCTATGGCCGCTGCTCGCGCTGGGGCATCGTCGCCTTCGCCTCGTCGCTCGACCAGGCCGGCCCGATCGCGCGCGACGTGCGCGATGCGGCCATCCTGCTGAAGTCGATGGCAAGCGTCGATGCCAAGG
>JBCNPI010000376.1:0-5475 GCA_039593415.1 Rhizobium sp.
TTCATTCCGACCAACGTGATCTCGATCACCGACGGCCAGATCTTCCTCGAAACCGACCTGTTCTATCAGGGTATCCGTCCGGCCGTTAACGTCGGCCTGTCGGTTTCGCGCGTCGGTTCGTCCGCTCAGATCAAAGCGATGAAGCAGGTTGCAGGCTCGATCAAGGGCGAGCTCGCCCAGTATCGTGAAATGGCCGCCTTCGCCCAGTTTGGTTCCGACCTCGACGCCGCAACGCAGCGTCTGCTGAACCGCGGTGCTCGCCTGACCGAACTTCTGAAGCAGCCGCAGTTCTCGCCGCTGAAGACGGAAGAGCAGGTTGCGGTGATCTTCGCCGGCGTCAACGGCTACCTCGACAAGCTGCCTGTCGCCCAGGTCGGCAAGTTCGAGCAGGGTCTGCTGTCGTACCTCCGCTCGGAAGGCAAGGACATCCTCGACACCATCCGCACCGAAAAGGCCATCAGCGACGCGACCAAGGGCAAGCTCACCGCTGCTCTCGACAGCTTCGCAAAGTCTTTCGCGTAATCGGGCCCAAGCTCTAGGACGGACCAGGGATGCCTTCACTCAAGGATCTGAAAAACCGGATCGCCTCCGTCAAGGCGACGCAGAAGATCACCAAGGCGATGAAAATGGTCGCCGCGGCGAAGCTTCGGCGTGCGCAGGAGGCGGCCGAGGCCGCCCGGCCTTACTCGCAGCGCATGGCCGCTGTTCTGGCCAACATTTCGGCTGCCGTCAGTGATGCTGACGGCGCGCCGTTGCTGATGACCGGAACCGGCAAGAGCGATGTGCATCTGCTCGTCGTCTGCACGGCCGAACGCGGCCTTTGCGGCGGCTTCAACTCGCAGATTTCGCGTTTCGCCCGCGACCATGCTCGCAAGCTTCTGGCCGAAGGCAAAACGGTGAAGATCTTCACCGTCGGCAAGAAGGGCTATGACGTGCTTCGCCGCGAATACGCATCGCTGATCGTCGAGCGCAAGGAACTGCGCGACGTCAAGCGCATCGGCTTCGACAATGCGGACGCCATCGGCAAGCGCATTATCGAGATGTTCGAAGCCGGCGAATTCGACGTTTGCACGCTGTTCTACTCCGAATTCAAGTCGGTGATCAGCCAGATCCCGACGGCACAGCAGCTCATTCCGGCTTCGGCTCCGGCCGTCGTCGAAGAAGATGCAGCCCACAAGGGCGCCGTCTATGAATACGAGCCGGATGCGGCTTCGATCCTCGCGGACCTTATCCCGCGCAACATCTCCGTCCAGATCTTCCGCGCGTTGCTCGAAAACGTCGCCGGCGAGATGGGCGCCAAGATGAGCGCGATGGACAATGCGACGCGCAACGCTGGTGAGATGATCAACAAGCTGACGCTGAACTACAACCGTCAGCGCCAGGCACAGATCACCAAGGAATTGATTGAAATCATTTCGGGCGCGGAAGCGCTCTGAGGTTAGGGAAAGAGGGTAAGAATATGGCTGACGCAGCTACCCCCGCAGGTTCTGTCGGTAAGGTTACGCAGGTTATCGGCGCCGTTGTGGACGTTGCTTTCGAAGGCGAACTCCCGGCGATCCTGAACGCGCTTGAAACCGACAATAATGGCAATCGTCTGGTTCTCGAAGTCGCACAGCACCTCGGCGAAAACTCCGTTCGCACGATCGCCATGGACTCGACCGAAGGTCTCGTTCGCGGCCAGCCGGTCAAGGACACGGGCGCACCGATCTCGGTTCCGGTCGGACACGAGACGCTCGGCCGCATCATGAACGTCATCGGCGAGCCGGTCGACGAAGCAGGTCCGCTGAACACGTCCAAGAAGCGCGCCATCCACCAGGAAGCTCCGTCCTACGTCGAGCAGTCCACGGAAGCGCAGATCCTCGTCACCGGCATCAAGGTCGTCGACCTTCTCGCCCCTTACGCAAAGGGCGGTAAGATCGGCCTCTTCGGCGGTGCAGGCGTCGGCAAGACCGTTCTCATCATGGAACTGATCAACAACGTTGCCAAGGCGCACGGTGGTTACTCGGTGTTCGCAGGCGTGGGTGAACGTACCCGCGAAGGCAACGACCTTTATCACGAAATGATCGAATCGGGCGTCAACAAGCACGGCGGCGGCGAAGGCTCCAAGGCAGCACTCGTTTACGGCCAGATGAACGAACCGCCGGGCGCCCGCGCTCGCGTCGCTCTGACCGGTCTGACCGTTGCTGAAAACTTCCGCGATGAAGGTCAGGACGTTCTGTTCTTCGTCGACAACATCTTCCGCTTCACCCAGGCAGGTTCGGAAGTGTCGGCTCTGCTCGGCCGCATTCCTTCGGCCGTGGGCTATCAGCCGACACTCGCTACCGACATGGGTCAGATGCAGGAACGCATCACCACGACGACGACGGGCTCGATCACCTCGGTTCAGGCCATTTACGTTCCGGCCGACGACTTGACCGACCCAGCACCGGCAACCTCGTTCGCCCACCTGGACGCAACGACGGTTCTGTCGCGCTCGATCGCTGAAAAGGGCATCTACCCGGCCGTCGACCCACTCGACTCCACCTCGCGCATGCTCGACCCGCTGGTCGTCGGCGAAGAGCACTACGAAATTGCCCGTAAGGTTCAGTCGACGCTGCAGCGCTACAAGGCCCTGCAGGACATCATCGCCATCCTGGGCATGGACGAACTTTCCGAAGACGACAAGCTCGCCGTTGCCCGCGCCCGCAAGATCGAGCGCTTCCTGTCGCAGCCGTTCTTCGTTGCCGAAGTCTTCACCGGTTCGCCGGGCAAGCTCGTTGCGCTCGAAGACACGATCAAGGGCTTCAAGGGTCTCGTCAACGGCGAATACGACCATCTGCCGGAAGCTGCCTTCTACATGGTAGGCTCGATCGAAGAAGCGATCGAAAAGGCCAAGAAGCTGGCTGCCTGATCAGGCCAATCCATTGGCGCGCGGCTTTGCCCGCGCGCCCTTGCCTTGCGAATAAGACAATCGAGAAGTGACGGGCCATGGCTGACAATTTCAATTTCGAACTGGTTTCTCCGGAGCGTCTGCTGCTGTCGGAACAGGTTATCGATGTCGTCATCCCCGCGAGCGAAGGCGAGATGACCGTCATGGCGAACCATGCGCCGACCATGACCACGATCAAGCCGGGCGTCGTCAAGGTGCATTCCGTTTCGGGCAAGAAGCAGGACTACGTCGTTTTCGGCGGCTTTGCCGACATCCTGCCGACCGGCTGCACGCTGCTCGCCGAATCCGCCGTTCCGGTGGAAGACATGAGCCGCGACGAGCTGGACCGCCGCATCAACGCCGCCAAGGTGGAACTCGAAGATGCCGAGCATCACGAGCATAAGTCCCGCCTTGAGCATTTCATCATGGAACTCACGCATCTGCGTGGCTCGATCCCGCAGGATTGATGCGGTCAGCGCAGTGATGAATGAGATAAAAGCGGTCTTCTGGGGCCGCTTTTTTGTTGGAAGGGCCGGGGCCATAGATTGCCCATCAACTTCGGCCGCTTACTTCAGGGTGAAGGCGGAGCAATGATAAGGCTGGGTAATAGGCGGCGCAAACCCGGGCCACCTCGTGGTTCGAGGCATCACCGTTTTCGCTCCACTTAACGGCGCTGCACCTCACCATGAGGTGGAGCGAGCCCTGTGTCGTGGTACGCAAGAGCCTCATGGTGAGGCAAAGATGATCAGCCTCATGGTGAGCGACTGCATCTATCATTTCTCGATGCGAAGGCGTTGAGGCAATTCCTTCGCAAGCCGCATCAAACCTGCTGTCCCTCCAGCAGAAACCTGTGTAGCTGGGCCGCTTCAGGAGACAGCGAGCGAAAGCGCGGCGCGCCGAGATAATATCCGAAGCCGCTCTCGACGCGGTCGTTGCCGACGGTGACAAGAGCACCGGACTGCAGATATTCCTCGATGAGGCCGAGGCTGCCGAGCGCTATGCCTTCACCCCTGAGGGCTGCTTCCACCGCCATAATGTAGGTTGAGAAGGACAGGCGCGGCCGTGGCAGCTTGCCCTTCAGGGGATCGCCGATGCGGCCGAACCATTGGCGGAAGCTGATCCAGTGGGCGTTGGCGCGCTCGTAGTCGATGAGATCGAGCCCGGCGATGTCGACCGCCGTCAGCGCCTGCGGGTCTAAGCCCCGGGCTGCCAGATAATCCGGCGAGGCGATCGGCACCAGCACCTCTTTCATCAGCGGGGTCAGGTTCCAGCGCGGGTGTTCGCCGGTGGAGTAGATGATGATGAGATCGTTGTTTTCCGAGGCGAGTTCGGAATGGACATCGGTCGTCAGCAGGCGCACGGAGATGCCAGGGCTCTCCTTGCCGAAATCCCGCAACCGCTGCCCGAGCCAGAGATGCGAGATCGAACCGCTTGCCGCAATGGAAATGATTTCGCCGGTGCCGGCGCGAAAGGGCTCCAGGCTCTCCTCCAGATATTCCAGGGTCGCGCGTACGCGCTGGAACAGCCGCTCGCCATCCGGCGTCAGCGCCAGATTTCGGCCTCGGCGGGTAAAGAGGGTCGCGCCGAGGTGATCCTCGAGCCCCTTGATGCGGCGGCTGACGGCGGCTTGGGTGATGTTCAGCTCGCGGCCGGCCCGGGAAAAGTTCATGGCGCGTGCGGCGGCGTCGAACACGCGGAAGGCTTCCAGGGGAATCTTTTCTAGCATCAGCTCTCCATAACTTCAGATCATCAATATTCCTGATAATTGCCCGGATTTGAAGATCTGAAATTGTGATGCAGGATTATGGCATCAATTTCAGCCGCTTTTCCAAGGTGATTCCGCGTGTCCTTTTCCATTTCCGCCATTCCTGACATTCGTTTCGGCGAAGGGGCGCTCTCGGGCCTTCCTGCTGCGGTCAAATCCTTCGACGGCGTCGCCACGGTTCTGCTTGTCATCGACGCCTTCCTCGCGCAGTCCGGTCTTGCGGCGAAGATCAGCGCGGACCTTGCCGAAGCGGGTGTGAAGACGCAGGTCTTTTCCGACTTTGCCGGTGAGCCGAAGCTTGCGCATCTGCATGCTGCAATCGCTGCGGGGCAGGGCGCCGAGATGGTGATCGGCATCGGCGGCGGCTCGGCGCTCGATATCGGCAAGATCGTTGCTTGCTGCATCGCTTCGGGTGAGGACCCGATGCATTACGCGCTGGCCGCCAACCCGCTGCCGAAGAACGCGCTGAAGAAGATCATGATCCCGACTACGGCTGGCACGGGATCGGAAGCTTCGGCTACGAACATCTTTGCCGGACCCGAAGGCAAGAAGCTCTGGATCTGGGGACCGGAGACGAAAGCCGATCTCGTCATTCTCGATCCCGCGCTGACAAAGACCCTGCCTGCCAATCTTACTGCATGGTGCGGCCTCGACGCCTTCATTCATGCCTTCGAAGCCGCGACGAATCGCAACACGCATCGCGGCGCGCAATTCTACGCGCATCAAGCGCTGCGGCTGCTGACCGCTGCGCTGGAAACGGCCGTCAGCCATCCCGGCGATATGGCCGCGCGCGGCGACGTGC